>DASPGZ010000001.1:0-3731 GCA_035620355.1 Solirubrobacterales bacterium
GATCGAGATCGCGGACCCGCTCGACACGCTCGAGCAGCCCTGCTACGACATCCGCGCGCTGACGCGATCGTTCGACTTCGTCGCCGACGTCGTTCGCCACGTGAACTCACTCGGCTGGAACCTCTACGCCACCGACCACGAGGACGCAAACGGGCAATTCGAGCAGAACTTCGACTTCGCCGAGGCGCTGACGACCTGCGACCGCGCGGTCTTCTTCCGCTACATGGTCGAGGCGCTGGCGCAGGAGCGCGGGCTGATCGCGACCTTCATGCCGAAGCCGTTCGCCCACCTGACCGGAAACGGGGCCCACTTCCACATGAGCCTGTGGGACGGCGACACGAACCTGTTCGCGCGCGATCGCGACGACGACCCGCGCAATCTCGGGCTCAGCGAGCTGGCCTACAACTTCATCGGCGGCCTCAAGGCTCATGCGAAGGCCTACATCGCGCTCACCGCGCCGACCGTCTCCTCCTACAAGCGCCTCGTGATCGGGGCGCCGACGAGCGGGGCCACGTGGGCTCCCGCATACGTCACCTACGGCTGGAACAACCGGACGATGATGCTGCGCATCCCCGACGGGGGACGGATCGAGGACCGCACCGTGGACGGCTCGTGCAACCCCTACCTGGCCGCCGCCGCGGTGCTCGCCGCGGGGATGGACGGGATCGAGCGCGGGCTCGATCCGGGCGATCCGACGACCGCGAACATGTACGAGACCAGCGAGGCGGACCGGCAGGAGATGGGGATCGAGACCCTGCCCGAGAACCTGCTCGACGCGACACGCGAGCTCGAGGGGGACGAGGTCCTGCGTAAGGCGCTGGGCTCGGTCGGCGACGAGGACTACGTCGACTACTTCATCCGCTGTAAGCGGCGCGAGTGGCAGCTTGCGCACGCGCAGATCACGAAGTGGGAACTCGACCGCTACCTGCAGCTGTTCTGAGCCCGGGGGGATGAGCTCATGTGCGGGATCGCCGGAATATTCAGCAAATCGACCGACGTCGAGGAGCGGCTCGGCGCTCACCTGAGCGCGATGTTGTCGCAGCTCGCTGATCGCGGGCCCGACAGCGCCGGGGTGGCGATCTACCGTGATCCGGCGCCGGCCGGATCCTGCAAGGTCTCGCTGTTCTCCGCGGACGAGGAAGAGCCGTGGGGGAGCCTGAGTGCGGAGCTCGCCGCCGACTTCGGTCGAGGTGAGTACGAGGTCCGCGCCTCGCATGCGCTCTTCGTCGTCGCCACCGGGCCGGCCGAGGTGCAGGCCTGGCTCCGCGAGCGGCATCCGGAGGTGCGGGTGATGAGCGTAGGCGAGCGGATCGAGATCTACAAGGAGGCCGTCGACCCCCGCGAGTTCGTCGCGCGGTTCGGGCTCGCCGACGTGAGCGGGACGCATGCGCTCGGGCATACGCGGATGGCGACCGAGAGCAGGGTGACGACGGAGCACTCGCACCCGTTCTCGACCGGCCTCGACCTCTGCTTGGTCCACAACGGCTCGCTCTCCAACCACAACCGGCTGCGGACCCACCTGCGCCGCCAGGGGATCGACTTCACGACCGACAACGACACCGAGGTCGCAGCCGGGTACCTGACCTGGCGCCTCAGGGAGGGCGACGACCTGGAGACCGCGCTGCGCGGCTGCCTCGAGGATCTCGACGGCTTCTACACGTTCGCGGTAGGCACCGCCGACGGGTTCGCCGTCCTGCGCGACCCGATCGCCTGCAAGCCCGCGGTGCTCGCCGAGAGCGACGACTGGGTCGCGATGGCCTCCGAGTACCGCGCGATCGCGACGCTCCCCGGCGCCGACGCGGCGGAGCTCTGGGAGCCCGAGCCCGGCCGCGTGTACTCATGGGAGCGGGCGAAGGTAGCGGCGTGAGCGCCGATGCGGTGGAGTCGGTCGACCTCGCGACCACCGAGCTGCGAGAGCTGAACCAGCGGCTGCATCACCTCGGCCCCGGCGACCCCGGCCGCTGGCGGGTCGCCAACCCGAACGGAGCGCACGCGGTCGCGGTCGGCCTGGACGCGCAGATCGACGTCGAGATCGACGGGCACGTCGGCTACTACTGCGCCGGGATGAACAAGCTCGCCACGGTGCGGGTCGAGGGGAATTGCGGGACCGGGGTGGCGGAGAACATCATGTCGGGCTCGGTGATCGTCGCCGGCGACGCGAGCCAGTCGGCCGGGGCCTCGGGTCGCGGGGGACTGCTCGTGATCAGGGGCAGCGCGTCGGCCCGCTGCGGGATCTCGATGAAGGGCGTCGAAATCGTCGTCCACGGCTCGGTGGGCCACGTGGCGGGGTTCATGGCGCAGCGCGGGAGCCTGGTCGTCTGCGGCGACGCCGGCGAGGACCTTGGCGACTCGATCTACGAGACGCGGATCTACGTACGCGGTCAGGTCGCCAGCCTGGGGGCCGACTGCGTCGAGAAGGACATGGCCGACGAGCACCGTGCGGAGCTGGCGTCGCTGCTCGAGGCCGGCGACGCCTCGTTCGACCCGGGTGAGTTCCGCCGCTACGGCTCGGCCCGCCGCCTCTACAACTTCAACGTGGACCACGCGGGCGAGTACTGATGGCCGGCTGGCGACCGGGGCTGCGCGAATCGGCGCTCTTCGACCGCAACGCGATCCACGAGATCCAGCGGATGGCCCGCGAGGGCATCTACGACATCCGGGGGTTCGGCGCCAAGCGGCGGGTGCCGCACTTCGACGATCTTCTGTTTCTCGGCGCCAGCGTCTCGCGGTATCCGCTCGAGGGATACCGCGAGCGCTGCGCCACCGACGTCACGGTCGGGACACGGTTCGCGAAAAAGCCGATCGAGCTCGACATCCCGATCACGATCGCCGGGATGAGCTTCGGAGCCCTCTCGGCCCCGGCGAAGGAGGCGCTCGGGCGCGGGGCGAGCGCGGTGGGGACCAGCACGACCACCGGCGACGGCGGGATGCTGCCCGAGGAGCGCGATCATTCGAGCAAGCTCGTCTACCAACTGTTGCCATCCCGCTACGGGATGAACCCGGACGACCTGCGCCGCGCGGACGCGGTCGAGGTGGTTGTCGGCCAGGGGGCGAAGCCCGGCGGGGGCGGGATGCTGCTCGGGCAGAAGATCTCCGACCGGGTGGCGGAGATGCGCGACCTGCCGAAGGGCATCGACCAGCGCAGCGCGTGCCGCCATCCCGACTGGACGGGACCCGACGACCTGGAGATCAAGATCCAGGAGCTGCGCGAGATCACCGACTGGGAGAAGCCGGTTTACATCAAGATCGGCGCCACCCGCACCTACTTCGACGTCGCTCTCGCGGTCAAGGCCGGGGCCGATGTGATCGTGCTGGACGGGATGGAGGGGGGCACGGCCGCGAGCCAGGAGGTGTTCATCGAGCACGTCGGGGTTCCGATCCTCGCGGCGCTGCCGGAGGCCGTCCGATCCCTCCAGGAGCTCGACATGCACCGCAAGGTGCAGCTGATCGTCTCCGGCGGGATCCGCTCGGGGGCCGACGTCGCGAAGGCGCTCGCCCTCGGCGCCGACGCGGTTTCGATCGGCGTCGCCGCGGTGATCGCGCTCGGTGACAACTCTCCCGAGCACGAGGAGGGCTACGCGGAGATCGGCAGCGCCGCGGGCTACTACGACGACTGGCACGAGGGCCGGGATCCGGCGGGGATCTCCACCCAGGATTCCGAGCTCGCCGGGCGGTTCGACCCCGAGCTCGGCGGGCGCCGGCTGGCGAACTACCTGCGCGCGATGGTGCTC
>DASPGZ010000002.1:0-4953 GCA_035620355.1 Solirubrobacterales bacterium
TTCACGGTCGGCGCCCTGAACCCGAAGCTGGCCCTGTTCCTGCTCGCCTTCCTGCCTCAGTTCGTCGACCCGGCGGCGGGCCCCGTGTGGCTGCAGACGCTGATCCTCGGCAGCGTGTTCAGCGCCTGCGCCGCGGTCGGCGACTCGCTGATCGCGCTCGCCGCTGCCGGCGCCGGCAGCGGGCTGCGCCGGCGGCTCGCCGATCCCGGCCCGCTCTCGCGGGCGGCCGGGGTGATCTATCTCGGCCTCGGCGTAGCTGCGGCGCTCGGCGACGGCCGCGCCCGGTCGGCGGCATGAGCGGGCTCGAACCGCCCCTACAATCCGCCGCGTGAGCTTCCCCGCCACGCGCATGCGCCGCCTGCGGCGGACGAAGGCGCTCCGCGACATGGTCCGTGAGACCGAGCTCGCTCCGCGCCACCTGGTCCAGCCGCTGTTCGTGGTCAGCGGCGAGAACGTCCGCGAGCCGGTCGAGTCGATGCCTGGCGTCGACCGCCTCTCGATCAACGAGCTGGTCTCCGAGGCCTCGGAGCTGCTCGCGGTCGGCGTCGAGGCGGTGATCCTGTTCGGGATCCCGGCGGCAAAGGACGAGAGCGGGTCGGGCGCCTACGACGACGAGGGCGTCGTCCAGATGGCGGTCCGGGCGCTGAAGGAGGCGCATCCCGAGCTCACCGTGATCACCGACGTCTGTCTCTGCGAGTACACGTCACACGGCCACTGCGGCTTCGTCCGCGACGGCGAGGTCGACAACGACATCACGATCGAGCTGCTGGCGAAGACGGCGATCTCGCACGCCGAGGCCGGCGCAGACGTGGTCGCCCCCTCCGACATGATGGACGGCAGGGTCGGGATGATCCGCCACCAGCTCGACGAGGAGGGCCACCCCGAGATGCCGATCATCGCCTACTCGGCGAAGTACGCCTCGGCGCTCTACGGCCCCTTCCGCGAGGCCGCTGAGGCGTCGCCCGAGTTCGGCGACCGTCGCGGCTACCAGATGGATCCCGCGAACGCGCGCGAGGCGCTGCGCGAGGTCCGGCTCGACGTCGAGGAGGGCGCCGACATGGTCATGGTCAAGCCCGCCCTCCCCTACCTCGACGTGATCCGCGCGATCCGCGACGACACCGATCTGCCGGTCGCCGCCTACCAGGTCTCGGGCGAGTACTCGATGCTGAAGGCCGCCGACGCCAACGGCTGGGTCGACGGCCGCGCCGCGGCGCTCGAGAGCCTGACCGCGATCCGCCGCGCCGGCGCCGATGTGATCTTCACCTACTTCGCCAAGGAGGCTTCGGGATGGCTGGCGGAGTAGCGAAGGCGCCGAAGGTCCGCTCGCGCAGGGACGGGGCCGCGATCCCACTCGACGAGACCGACAAGCGGCTGATGAACCTGCTCCAGTCGCGCTTCCCACTCGCCGCCGAGCCCTACGCGGCGCTGGCGCCGGAGGCCGACCTGGGCGTCGACGAGCTGATGGAGCGCACCTCGCGGCTCGTTCGCGAGCGGATCATCCGCGAGATCACGCCGATCTTCGACACCCGCGCGCTCGGCTACGAGTCGATGCTGGTGGCGGCGAAGGTCGACGCCGAGTACCCGCACCGGGCGGCGAAGGTCATCAACTCGCACCCGGGCGTCTCGCACAATTACCTGCGCACGCACGAGTTCAACCTCTGGTTCACGATCGCGACCCCGCCCGACTCGGAGCTCGGCCTGCAGGGGACGCTCCAGGTGCTGCAGCGGCTCACCGGCGCCGAGTCGATCCGCCAGCTGCCGACGCTGAAGCTGTTCAAGATCAACATGAACCTGGAGATGGAGCAGGGCACCGAGGTCCTCGCTGCGGCGGCCGAGGCGGCCACACCGCGCGAGCTCGAGCGCCAGCCGTACGACGAGACCGACATTGCCGTGATCCGCGCGCTCCAGGGCCCGATGGAGGTCGCCGACCGCCCCTACGACGCCGCCGCGGCCGAGGTCGGGATGGGCACGCCGGAGCTCCTCGCCCACCTCGAGGGGATGGTCGAGCGCAAGATCCTGCGCCGGGTCGCGGCGATCCTCTACCACCGCCGGGCCGGCTTCTCGGCCAACGGCATGGGCGTCTGGCGGGTCCCCGACGAGGAGATCCTCGAGACCGGGACGCGGATGGCCTCGGTGCGCGGGATCTCGCACTGCTACGAGCGCCCCACCTACGCGGACTGGCCCTACTCGGTGTTCACGATGGCCCACGGCCGCTCGAAGGAGGAGTGCGACGCGATCCTCCAGTCGATTGCCGACGAGCACGGCCTGCACGGCGAAGACCGGGCGACGCTCTACTCCTCGACCGAGTTCAAGAAGATCCGCCTGCACTACTTCACCGACGACTACGCGGAGTGGGAAGCGGCGAACGCCTAGGCCCGCGGGTGGACGGAGCGCCGGACACGCGCGGGTCGGAGGTGATCTACGCCCGCGCGGTGGGGCTGCTGCCGGGTGGCGTCAACTCGCCGGTCCGCGCGATGCGCTCGATCGGGCGCGAGTACCCGATCTTCATCGAGCGCGCCGAGGGCTTCGAGCTGATCGACGTCGACGGCCACCGCTACATCGACTGGGTCTGCTCCTGGGGGCCGCTGATCTGCGGGCACGCGAACGACCGGGTCCTCGCCGCGGTCGGCGAGGCGGCCGCCAGGGGGACGAGCTACGGCGCGCCGACCGAGGGCGAGGTCGAGCTCGCCGCCGAGGTCTGCGAGCGCTTCGACTCGGTCGAGATGATGCGGATGGTCAACTCGGGCACCGAGGCGACGATGAGCGCCGTCCGCCTGGCTCGTGCCGCCACCGGCCGCGAGCGGGTGGTCAAGTTCGCCGGCGCCTACCACGGTCACGTCGACGGGCTGCTCGCGGAGGCGGGCTCCGGGCTCGCGACCCAGGGAATCCCGGCGAGCCCGGGGGTCCCGGAGGCGCAGGCGGCGGCGACGATCGTGGTCGGCTGGAACGACCTCGAGGCGGTCGAGGCGGCGCTGGCCGAGCACGAGGTGGCGGCGATCCTGGCCGAGCCGATCCCGGCGAACATGGGCCTGGTCCCGCCAGACGAGGGGTTTCTAGCCGAGCTGCGGCGGCTGGCCGACGAGCACGGGGCGCTGCTGGTGCTGGACGAGGTGATCAGCGGCTTCAGGGTCGCCCGCGGTGGCGCCCAGGAGCTGCTCGGGGTGCGCGCCGACCTGACGATCATGGGCAAGGTGATCGGCGGCGGCCTGCCGGCGGCGGCCTACGGCGGCCGCCGCGACCTGCTCTCCAGGGTCGCTCCGGCCGGCGACGTCTATCAGGCGGGCACCCTGTCGGGCAACCCGCTCGCGGTGGCGGCGGGGCTGGCGACGCTGGCGCAGCTCGACCGCAGCGCCTACGAGCGCCTCGGCGAGCTCACCGAGATGCTCGCGTCGGGGCTGCGCGCGGCGGCCGGCGACTCGGCGGTTCAGGTCGCCTCGGTCCCCGGCCTGGTCACCCCCTTCTTCTCGGTCGCGCCGGTGCGCGACTTCGCCGGCGCCGCCGCCTGCGACCTGGACGCCTACGGGCGCTTCTGCCGGGCGCTGCTCGATCGCGGGATCTACCCGCCCGCGTCGCAGTTCGAGGCCTGGTTCGTCTCACTCGCCCACGACGAGGCGGCGATCGAGCGCACCGTCGCCGCGGCCGAGGAGGCGTTCGCGCTCGCCGCTGCCGGGTAACCGGGTCGAAAGCAACGCGGAGGAGGTCCCCGATGAAGCCGAAGTTGAGCGCACTGCTGAGCGCGCTCGCGCTCGCCGCCGGCGTCGCCGCCTGTGGCGACGACGAGACCACGACCGTGACCGAGAGCGCCTCGAGCACGACGACCACGCCGACGAGCACGAGCTCGAGCACCTCGACGACGTCGACCACCTCGACCGGGAGCTCGACCACGACCACCTCGACCGACGACGACGGCGGTGAGGACGACCACGGCGGCGAGGACTCCGGCGGGATCGAGGCCGGGGACGACAACAGCGGGCCCGGCTGAGCGCCCACGGCCTCGCGGGCCGCACTATCGTGCCCGCCGTGAGCGAGCCAGCCGCCGCCCTCGACCAGCTCGCCGCGCTCCTGCGCGCCGACGACTCGGTGATCAGCCCCAGGGTCGGGGACCCGCGTGGCGAGCCGGTGCTCGGCCGGCTCGCGGCCGCCGGGCCCCGCACCGCGGAGGCGCCGGGCGAGTACGCGCTCGTGGTCGAGGCTGTGCGCGAGGGCTACCTGCTGCACTACGCCCCGGCGTCGACCCGGGTCGTGCGCGACGCCGACGGCGACCTGGCGCTGCTCGGGGGCGACTACCTCTACGCGCTCGGGCTCGAGCGGCTGGCCGCGATCGGCGACCTGAGCGCCGTCCGCGAGCTCTCCGACCTGATCAGCCTCGCTGCCCAGCTCCACGACGGCAGCAGGGGCGCCGAGCGGGCCGAGCTCGAGGCGACCGCGCTCTGGCTCGGGTGCGCGACGGCGATCGCCGTCGGGCCGGGATCCGCGTACGAGCGCGCCAAGGCCGAGGTCGGGACGGGCGCCGAGGGCGCGGCCGAGAGCCTGATCGTCGCGGCGACCGAGGCCGCCGCGGTGGCCGGGCTCGGGCACCCGCTTGAGCGGGCTGCCGCTGGACTAGACTTCCCAACCCACCACCTCCCCTCACTTGGCTGAACAGGCGGACAAGAGCAACCGGGGCCAGGCTCCCGAGAAGCCCAAGCCCGCGGGCTACTTCGAAGGCGAGTCGATGACTCGCCGGACGGTGTTCGCGATCGGCGGCCAGGCGCTCGGCGGCGTTGCGATTACGGCCGTGGCGCTGCCGGTCGTCGCCTTCGCCCTGGCGCCGATCTTCGACCGTCCGGAGGAGACCTGGGAGGGCGTCGGCTCGCCCGACGACTTCGTCTCCGACACCTATCGCCAGGCGGTGATCACGATCGTCGACGGGGTCGGCGATTCGGGCAAGACCACGGTCTACATCCGCCAGGG
>DASPGZ010000003.1:0-4023 GCA_035620355.1 Solirubrobacterales bacterium
GTGCAGACGAGCAGGAACTCCGATGCCTGGGCCCCGACCGCGACCGCGCCGGCGACCACCCGGAGGATGAACAGCGAGGCGATCGTCATCACGTCCAGGATCACCAGGCGCTTGAGGATCAGCGAGTAGGCCGCGGTGATCACGCCGTAGCTGGCGATCAGCGCCGCGACCTCGGCCTTGACCACCAGGCCGAGGACGATCGCGCCGATCGTCAGCGCCACCGCGAGCGCGACCGCGGTCTCCGCGGTGACCGCGCCGCTGGCGATCGGGCGGTCGCGCTTCTCGGGGTGGTGGCGATCGTGCTCGCGATCGCGCAGGTCGTTGAACAGATAGCCGGCGCTCGAGATCGCGCAGAAGCCGGCGAAGGTGATCAGCGCGTCGCCGAGCGCGCCGCTCTGGTCGAGGCGGCCCGAGAACAGGACGCCCGCGAACACGAGCAGGTTCTTGATCCACTCCTGCGGGCGCAGGGCGCGAACGAGCGGCGGCATGACCGGGGAAGGTTAGGCGGCGGGGTCGATCAGGACACCCGGGTTGAGGATGCCCGCAGGATCCAGTGCGCGCTTCGCCGAGCGCAGCGCCTCGGCGAACGGCTCCGGCCGCTGGCGGTCGTACCAGGGCCGGTGGTCGCGGCCGACCGCATGGTGATGAGTGATCGTCCCGCCGGCGGTGATCAGCGCCTCCGAGACCGCGACCTTGATCTCGTCCCACTGGGCGACCTCGTCGCCGCGCCGCGCCGGCGCCAGGATCGTGAAGTAGGGCGCGGGCCCATCGGGATACACGTGGGTGAACCGGCACATCACCCGCGCCTCGTCGCCGGCCGCCCGCGCCGCGGTCTCGCTCACGGTCGTGTGGAACTCCTCGAACCGGTCCCAGGTGATCGCGGTCTCGAAGGTCTCCGAGAGGATCCCGATCGAGACCAGGGCGTCGCGCAGGTAGGGCGCCGACAGGAACGCGTCGCGCCAGGCGCCGACCGAGCCGTCCCCGGAGCCGCGGACCTCGCCCGGGTCGCCCCCGTGATCGCGGACCAGCTCGAGCGCCTGATCCATCAGCGGGTCGACCGGCTGCGACGCGGACTCGAACCCGAGCACGAGCCGCGCCTGGGCGCCGTCGCCGGCTCCGGTCAGCTCCGCCTCCGATTGGTCCAGCAGCCTGCAGTTGGCGGGGTTGAGGCCCGACTGCGAGAGCGCCCGCACCGCCGCGGCGCCGGCGGCGAACGAGTCGAAGGCGATCCCTGCCGAGAGCTTGTGGGCGGGTCGCTCGTGGACCCGGACCCAGGCCTCGGTGATCACCCCGAGGATGCCCTCGGAGCCGATCAGCATCCGATCAGGGCTCGGGCCGGCGCCGGAGCCGGGCAGGCGGCGGCTCTCCCAGAGGCCCGACGGGGTGATCGCGCGGACCGACTCGACCAGGTCGTCGATGTGGGTCCACACGGTCGCGAAATGGCCGCCCGCGCGGGTCGCGATCCAGCCGCCGTGGGTGGAGAACTCGAACGACTGCGGGAAGTGGCGCAGGGTGAGCCCATGCTCGGCGAGCTGGGCGTTGAGCGAAGGGCCGAGCACCCCGGCCTGGATCCGCGCCGCGCGCGAGACCCGGTCGACCTCGAGCACCCGGTCGAGCGCGCCGAGGTCGACGCTGACCGCGCCCGCGTAGTCGTCGCCGATCCGCGGCTCGATCCCGCCGCAGACGCTGGTGCCGCCCCCGAACGGGATCGCGGCGGCGCCCTCGTCGGCGCACCAGGCGAGCACCGCCTCGACCTCGGCCTCGTCGCGGGGGCGGGCGACGAGGTCGGGGGGGTTGTCGATCCGACCGCGAAAGCCGCGGACGACGTCGCGATACGCCTTGCCGAGCGCGTGCACGATCCGCTCGCGGCGATCGTCGCCGACGATCTCCGCCAGCGAGCCGGGCGCGCGCAGCCGCGCGGGCCGCAGCTCGATCTCCTCGATCGCGACGGGCAGCTCGGGCGCCGACCCGAAGCCGAGCCGCTCGCGCGCCGCCGTCGCGGTGACCGCGAGCCGCTCGGGGTCCGGCTGCTGGTCGGAGAACCCCCAGCCCCAGTGCTTGCGCGGACGGCCCTGGGCGGCTACCAGTGCACTCCGCGCATCAGGTTCGCGAACAGGACCTGCTGGTTGTTGGCCTGCTCGTCGGTGGTCTGCTCCGGCTGCGCCCCGGGCTCCTTCTTCCTCTCGCCCTTGGCGGCGCTCGAGTCCGGGAACAGGTGGTAGGCGGTGTTGAGGATGTAGTCCATCGACTTCGGGTTGAGCGCGTAGAGGATCTGGCCCAGGGTGCCCATCGGGGTCGCGATCCGCTTCGGCTTGTGGACGACCGCCTCGCAGATCATGTCCGCCGCCTCCTCCGGGGTGATCGTCGGGAAGCGGTCGTACATCTTCGTCGGCGCGATCATCGGCGTCCGCACCAGCGGCATGTTGATCGTCGTGATGTGGACCCCGTCGTCGATGATCTCCGAGGCGATCGAGCGCGAGAACGCGTCCAGGGCCGACTTCGATGCGACGTAGGCCGAGAACCGGGGCATGTTGGTCTGCACACCGATCGAGCTGATGTTCACGATCTGGCCGGACTTGCGCTCGCGCATCACCGGCAGCAGCTTCAGGATCAGCCGCACCGCGCCCAGGTAGTTGAGCTGGATCGTGCGCTCGAAATCGTGCGGGCGGTCGTAAGAGAGGGCGACCGAGCGCCGGATCGAGCGCCCGGCGTTGTTGACCAGGACGTCGACGTGCCCGTGCTGGGCGAGCACCTCCTCGGCCATCCGGTCGATGTCGTCGAAGTCCGAGAGGTCGCATTGGTGGATGTAGGCGACCCCGCCACCGGCGAGGATCTGGTCGCGGGTCAGCTCCAGCTTCTCCGGGGTCCGGGCGACGAGCAGGACCGTGGCGCCCGCGTCGGCGAGCTTCAGCGCCGCCGACTTGCCGATCCCGGAGGAAGCGCCGGTGACCATGACGATGCGCCCGCGCACGGCGGCCTCGAGCGAGGCGTTGCCGACCACCCGTCGGCCGAGCCGCATGAGCTCGTCCGGGATCTGCTGCTCGAGGATCTGGGCGAGTCCGCCGACCAGCCCGAGGCGCCCGCGCGCCGCCCCCATCAGCGTCCGGTCGCGGAACAGGTCGGGGTCGAGGTGGCGCTCCCAGTAGTCCCAGAGCTTGCCCGCGTAGGCCTCCAGCGGCGGCACCGAGATCCCGGTGCCCTCGAGCACGGCCTGGGTCTGACGCGAGTCGAAGTGGGTCGGGTAGTTGACGTAGACGAGCACCGAGCGCGGGATGCCGAAGTCGGCCAGCACCCGGTCGACGACGGCGTCCGAGAGCGGCGTCGCGCTCAGCCCCAGCTTCACCAGCGGCTCGACCAGCTCGACCGCGTCGGGCGGCAGCCGGACCGAGGACTGGGGCGCATGGGCGGCGCGGGCGAAGATGTCGATCACCTCGCCGGCGGTGCGCGGGTTCGGGTCGGTGAGGTGGAAGGCCTTGCCGTCGAGGCCCTCGGTGTGGGCGATGTGGTCCATCGCCCTGACCACGAAGTCGACCGGGACGATGTTGATCTCGCGCCCCTGGAGGCTCGGCACGGGGAGCCACTGCGGGACCGCGCCGCGGACCCGGCGAATCAGCTTGAAGAAGTAGTAGGGCCCGTCGACCTTGTCCATCTCGCCGGTCTCGGAGTTGCCGACGACGATCCCCGGCCGGTAGACCCGCCACGGCCGGGTGCACTCGTTGCGGACGACGCCCTCGGACTCGTGCTTGGTCTGGAAGTAGGGATGGTTGTCGACGTCCTGGGCCTCCTCGAACATGTCCTCGCGCCAGGTGCCCTTGTAGAGGCCGGCGGCGGCGATCGAGCTGACCATGTGCACGCGGCCGGCCTCGACCTCCTCGGCGAAGCCGACCATGTGGCGGGTGCCCTCGACGTTGGCGACCCGCTGGGTCTCGGCGTTCGCGGTCATGTCGTAGATCGCCGCCAGATGGAAGAGGTGGTCGACCTTGCCCCGGAGCCGTTCGAGGTCCTCGGGCGAGACGCCGAGCT
>DASPGZ010000004.1:0-7200 GCA_035620355.1 Solirubrobacterales bacterium
CCTCGCTGATGGCGACCCACGAGCGCGACCACCTCGACCGGGCGCTGGCGATAATCGAGCGGACGATCGTTGACTTTCCGGCCCTCCCGAGGGCCTGAGCACTAACCCCTTCGGGGGATATTCGCCTTGTCCGTGACTTCACAAGGCCGACTTGTGAACGAAAATGTTGCTCGTAGCGGACGAACTGTTACCGATTGCGGCGGTTCCCGGTTGACGGGCGAACGCGCGGTTGTCTAGGTTCCCTCTCGCGCCGTACGCACCCGGGGGCAGGGAGCGGACGGGACACATCGGAGAGAAAGCTGTCCCGGTCGCATCCCTCAAGCGGGCTCCCAGCCCGCCGGGATCGTCGACGCCCAGATACCCCGCTACTCGAATTACCACTCAGAGGAGGAGTGAGAATGGAAGCTGCCTCGACCGTAGCCCCTGCCGCGATGCCGCAGCACATGCAGGCGCTCGCACACGCCAACCGGGTCCGGCTGGCAAGAGCCTCGCTGAAGCGCGAGATCGCGACCGGAGCCGTCGACGCGGCGGAGATCATCAGGGAGTGCCCGTGGGAAGTCCAATCAATGTCGGTCGGAGAGTTGCTGCGAAGCCAGCGCCGCTGGGGACGGACGCGTTCGCGCAAGTTCCTCTTCTCAATCGCCGTCAACGAGAACCGCGAGATCTCGCGGCTCACCAGTCGCCAGCGCGAGTTGCTCGCGGCCGAGCTGGAGTCTCGCCGAATGGACTGACCAGGCACCGCCTGCCGGCCTTGCAGGGGGGCCGCCGTTTCCACCGTCGACTCGGGGCGGGCGCCAAGCGCCCGCCCCGCAGTCGTTTCAGGGCTCAGCGCAGCTTCACCAGCCGGCCGGAGCGGGCCTGGAACGCCCGCGCGAGCCCGAAGGCCGCGGCCGCGGCGACCACCGCCCCGACCGCGATCCGCGCCACCGGCGGCAGCAGGCCGGGGAAGACGTAGAACAGCACCGCCAGGGTCGCGACCCCGGCGGCCCCGGCGCGCACCACCGTGTGCGAGCGGAAGCCGCCGAAGTGCTCGCGGATCGAGAGCTCGAGCCCGGCGAGCGAGCCGAGCGCGAGCCCGACCGCGAGCAGCGCCGAGCTGCGGTCGCCGTCGGTGAACAGCGCCGCGACCAGCATCAGCAGCCCGACCAGGACGACGATCTCGACCAGCGGGAACGAGCCCCAGGGGGCCGGGGGGCGCTCGTCGTCGATCTTCCGCGGACGCGGGGCGGCGGCGACCGGCTTCGCCGGCGGCTGCGGCGCGGGGTCGGCCGCCGGCGGCGACCGGCGCGGCCGCTGCTTGCGGCGCTTACGTGCCATCAGGCGATCGCTTGGCGTCTGGCGCCGGGGGCCGAGGCCCCGCGGCTAACGGACAACCGGATGAGAGCCGGACCCGCCACCAGCCCAACAGCATCCCGAGGATCCCCCAGCGGGGGCGCGAGTGCCAGTGGCGGCAGCCGGGCTCGCCGACGTCCTCGTTGGAGACCTTCACCCAGCGGTGCTCGGCGGGCTCGGCGATCATCCGCTCGACCAGGCCGCGATTGGCCTCCTCGGCGTCGGCCCGCCGCGCCAGCTCCGCCCTGGTGTCCGCGAGCCGGGCGGCGAGCGCGTCGCGAATCCGCTCGAGCTCGCCGGTCGAGAGCATCCGCGGCCCGCCGACCGCGCCCACGCGCCACTCGAGCCCGCGGCGGGGGAAGGCCGATGCGAAGAGCTCGCCGAGCTCGCGCTCGAGCCTCGCGATCTGCAGCCGCAGGTCGCCGCGCGCGCGGCGCTCGCCGGCGCCGGTCCCGGCCGGGACGAGGGTGGCCGGGGACGCCGCGGGGTTCGCTTCGGTGTGCTCGAGCAGTTCGGGCAACAGCGCTCCTCGGCGCGGATTCTAACCCTGGAGCACCCCGGCGGCCAGCCACAGCGCTTCCTCGACCGCGATCGCCGGCACTCCGCCGACCTGGATCGCCACCAGCAGCGTCCGCCGGCTCTTCGGGGTCACCCCGCGCCCGCGGGCACCGGCCCCGAACAGAAGCGACACCGGCCGCTCGGCGTCGGCGACCACCAGCGTCCCGGGCGGAAGCTCCCCCGGGCGCCCCTCGAGCGCCTCGCCCGCGACGGTCGGCCGGATCCCCAGCGGCGCCGAGACGCGGTCGGCGTCGAAGGCCCGCACCCCGACCCCGGACTCGATCGTCGCGATCGTCAGCGCGTCGTCGAGCAGGCTGCGGCTGCGAAAGCCGCCGTGCTTCATCCGCTCCAGGGCGAGCTCCTCGACCGGGGTCCGCTGGTGGTCGGGGTCGAGCCCGATGTGGCGGAAGAAGACCCGATACGCCCACGGGATCGGCTGGTGGCGGAGGTTGATCGCCTGGGCGCCCGCAAACCGGTCGGAGAGCACCCGCAGGCGGTCCTTGGTCGCCCGGGTGGAGCGGCCGGAGCCGCGCTCGACCGTGAGCTGGTGCAGCCCCAGCCCGGGGAACTCCTCGCGCAGCTCCCCGGCCAGCCAGCCGAGTTCCGTCCCTGGCTCGGCGGAGCCGCTCACCGGTCCACGCTCGCGCGGCGCTCGGACTCGCGCAGCAGCCGTTCGACGTCCGCCGTCATCCGCTCCTCGGTCAGCGCGTCGCCGCCAATCGCCGCCCCGCTCATCAGCCCGCCCGGGTAGGCGTAGGCGACGGTCGGACAGCCGCCGACCCGGTAGAGGTTGGAGACCGCGCCGTCGGCGTCCCAGCCGACCGGGACCCGCCAGCCCCGCTCGCGCACGATCCCGGCGACGTTCTCGCGCTCGTCGCGGACGTTGACCGAGAGGAAGTTGACCCGCCCCGCGTATCGCCCGGCGAGCTCGTCGACCAGGTCCTGGGTCGGCAGGCAGTCGGCGCCCTCGGTGAACCAGAACGAGAGCACCAGCGGCCTGTCGAACAGGTCGCAGACCCGGATCACCTGCGGCAGCTCGACCTGGCACGCCGGGGTCCGGCGGTCGTCGGCGGGGCAGGGGTTGGCGGCCGACTCGCAGTCGTCCTGGAAGACGTTCGCATCGCCCTCGGTCGAGCCGAGCAGCTCCGGTACCGCGAACTCCGGCAGCGGCTCCCCGCGCTCGGTCGCGCTCACCCCGAGGATGCCGTCGTCGCGGGTGCCGATCGTGTTCACGATCGCGACCACGATCACCGCCAGGAAGGCCGCCCCGACCCAGAGCGAGTAGCGGCCGCCCGGCTTCGCCGGCTGCGGCCGGCCGCGCTCGGGGGTCTCATTCATCCGGGGTCGGGCGCCGGACGCACCCGGGCGCGGCGCCGGAGCGCCGGGACCACGCTCGACTCGGCCCAGACCAGCGCCGCCGGGAGGACCACCAGCACGCCCAGCAGCGCCACCCCGAGGTCGATCACGGTGACGATGCCGAAGTCACGCAGCATCCGGATATCGGTCGCGATCAGGACCGCGAAGCCGGCGATCGCGGTGATTCCCGAGGCGAGCACCGCCATCCCCGTGCGCGAGTAGGCGCGCCGCAGTGCCTCGCCGGCGGGCACGCCGGGACCGCGCTCCTCCTCATAGCGCGCTGCGAGCAGGACGCTGAACTCGGTCGCGATCGCGATCACGAGCGCCCCGAGCGTCGCCGACATCGGGTTCAGCGGCACCCCGGCGAGCTCCAGCCCGAGCGCCGACCAACCGCTGGCGAGCACGATCGGCACCAGCGGCACCAGCGCCCGCCGGGCCGACCGGTAGATCGCCAGCAACGCCAGCGCGACGGCCGCGAGCCCGGCGATCGTCAGCAGGTAGCGGTTGCTCTCCAGCGCCGAGTTGGCGTCGGCGGCGAGCACCGGCAGCCCGGCGACCTCGGCGCTGACCCCCTCCGGCGGGTCGTTCCCGGTCCCGGGCGGGTCGATCTCGGCCCGGATCGAGTCGATCAGGCGCTTCTGCTCGTCGAACGGCATCACCTTGATCCCGAACGGGATCACGGTCGTCCCCGCGGTCGCCCCGTCGCGACTGACGAACGCCGCGAGGAAGTACTCCGGCAGCAGGTCGAGCACGCCCTCGACCGAGTCGCGGGTCCCGGGCGGGTTGTCACCGAACAGGTCGGGGAGTGCGATGTAGGGACAGAGGTCGGCGTCCTGGTCGGCGCAGGAGGCGCTGTCGCCGCCGAACCCGGCCCGCGCCAGAACCCGCTGCTTGAAGTCGGCCATCCAGGCGATCACCTCGGGGTCGTTGAGGTCATCGGCGCGAACCGCGACCTCGACCTCGCCCGAGACCCCGGTCGCGTCCTGGAGCTGATCGACGTTCCGCAGCTCGGGCAGGTCGCTGGGGACGAGCTCGCGCAGGTCGGAGATCACCTCGGCCCGGGTTCCGACCGCGAAGCCGGCGACCGCGACCACGAGCCCGATCGCCAGCACCCGGCCGGGGAACGCGATCGCGGCTGCCAGGATCCGCCGCCCGATCGCGCGGACGCGCTCGCCGACCCTCGTCCTCGCCCGGCGGACGGCGTCCAGTCGGCCCTCGGAGCGGACGCGCGAGCGCCCGCGGCCCGCCGGCGCGGAGCGCTTGGTCAGCGAGAGCGCCGCGAGGCCGGCGGTCAGCGCGACCACGAACGAGAGCACGATCCCGACCACCAGCAGGAGGCCGAAGCCACGGATCATCGGGATCGGGGAGAGCAGCAAAACGAGGAAGCCGGCGGCGGTCGCGGCAACCGCGGTCGCGATCACCGGCCCGCCGCGCGCCGCCGCCTCAACCGCGGCTCGCGGCGGCGACGAGCCCTCGGCGCGGGCCTCGTTGAAACGGGCCTGGAACTGGATCGCGTAGTCGACCGCGAGCCCGATCAGGATCGGCAGCACCGCGATCGAGGCCATCGTCAGCGAGCCCCCGAACGCCGCCAGCAGGCCGAAGGTGAGCGCCGCGGCGACCAGCGCTATCGCCAGCGGCAGAAGCCGCGCCGGCGGCCCGAAGATCAGCGCCAGGGTGATCGTCATCACCACCAGGGCCGCGACCAGCAGGACGACGATCGAGCTCGAGAGCTCGCTCGCCAGCCCCTCGACCACCACCGGGGCGCCGCCGACGACGTAATCGGCGTTGCGAATCCGGAAGGCGTCGTCGGCGACCGCGGCGCGGATCAGGTCGATCGCCTCGCTGCGCTCGGACTCGCTCAGGTCCGGCTTCAGCCGGATCAGGATCTGGGCCGAGTCGTCGGAGGGCCAGAAGATCGACCAACGCGGCTTCGGCTGCCCCTGGGTCGCCGGGTCGAAGACGACCGAGCTGACGAAGGTCGGATCGTCGAGGCTGGGCGGGCCGCTCTGGCCGTAGTCGACCGCGAGCTGCACGATCTGCGCCCGCAGCGCCTGGATCACCTCGGCGGCGGCGGCCTGGGCGGCGGCCGCGATCTGCTCGTCGCTGAGCCCCTGGTCACGGGCCTCGCGCGCCGCCGCGGTGGCGGCGAGGTTCGCCTCGCGCTGGGCGGCCTCGGTCTGCGCCTTGAGCACCTCCCCCGCCTGGATCGCCGACTGGTTGAGGAAGGTGGCGCCGCCGAGCACCGCCTGCGCGGGCTGTTTGTGGGCGAGCTCGGCGCAGGGGGCCGGCGCCGGCGCGTCGCTGAACACCTTGCCGCCCTCGACGTTGCCCGACAGGCAGCCCTCGAGCGACAGCAGCGTGCCGAGGTCGGAGGTGAGCACGAGCTGCTCGAGGTCGCCGCGCACGAGCACGACCACGGCGTCGTCGCCGAAGCGCTGCTTGAAGTCCTCGGTGGCGCGGAAGGCGGCCGAGTCATCGTCTACGAGCTGGTCGGTGCCCGCGTCCGGCTCCAGCCGCAGCGCGGCGACGGCGCCGATCACCGCCACCAGCAACACCGCGACCACGACCGGCACGGGGTTCTCCACGCACCAGCCCGCGATCCGTGCGAACCGCTCCCTCACCGGGGAAAGCTTACGGTTGCGCGACCCTCCGGGCCGCGCTTAGTCCATCGCCAGGGGGCCCTGCGTCTCGGCGTTCAGGAACTGGCTGACGAACTGGTTGTCGGAGTTGAACAGCTCCTCGGACGGGCCCGACTCGACGATCTTGCCCTTCCAGAGCACCGCGATGAAGTCTGCGATCCGCCGCGCGGTGCCGAGGTCGTGGCTGATCACCAGGTAGCAGCCACCGTTCTCCTCGTGGATCTCGCGGATCAGCTCGCAGAGCAACGCCGTGCGCACCGGGTCGAGGCCCGAGTCGGGCTCGTCGAACATGACGATCGCCGGGTCGAGGACCAGCGCCCGGGCGAAGCCGGCGCGCTTGCGCATCCCGCCTGAGAGCTCGTTCGGCATCTTCTCGAGCGCCTCCGAGAGGCCGACCTCGCGCAGGCGGCGGTTGACGATCTCGCCGACCTCGTCCTCGCTCTTGTCGGTGTGCTGGCGCAGCGGGAAGGCGACGTTGTCGAAGATGTTCATCGAGCCGAACAGGGCGCCGTCCTGGAACAGCAGGCCGAACTTCTTGCGCATCTCGAACAGCTCGTCGTCGGTCATGTTCGGCACCGACTCGCCGTGCACGAGCAGGTCGCCCGAGTCCGGATAGAGCAGGCCGACGATGTGCTTGATCAGAACGGACTTTCCGGTTCCTGATGGGCCCAACACCATCGAGATCTGGTCGTCGGGAAGGCCGAGGTTGAGCCCGTTGAGGATCCGCGTGCGACCGAACTGCTTGACCACGTCGATCACCTCGATCGCGTCCTTGCCGCCGTGGTCGCGCTTCTGGCCGGTGTGCCAGCGGTACGGGTTCGCCTCTCTCGAGTCGACCCCGGGGATCGTGTAGTCCTTGTGCAGGTTGCCGAGTTCCGGCGCCGGCTCCTCGTAGTCGCCCGCGTCCTCGCCACCGGCGCCGGCCTCGTCGGCGAAGCGGCTGTACTCGTCCTCCTGCGCGGTCACCTGCTCGTCGGCGGGCTGCTGCTCGGCCACCGCCTCGTCGGTGCCGGGTTCCTCGGACTGTCGCTGCTCGTCTGCCATCTCTTCCTCCGTGTCAGCCGCCGATCGGCGCCCTCGGGTTCGCGCCCCAGAACACCAGTGTTCCCATCATGCCGATGATGTGGACCAAGACGATGTTGAGCACCATCGACTTGGCGGTCGCGGTGCCGACCCCGACCGGGCCACCGGACGCCGTGTAGCCGTAGTAGCAGCCGACGATGATGATGACGGTCGCCATCACCATCCCCTTTATCAGGCTGAATATGAGATCGGGTGGGTTCTGGAACATCCAGAAGATCAGGAAGTAGCCGCC
>DASPGZ010000005.1:0-2918 GCA_035620355.1 Solirubrobacterales bacterium
CCAACCTGCAGCCCGGCCACCAGGACACCTGGGTCGACTACCACAACGACAAGCGGGCGCCGCTGCTGTTCATGTCGGGGAGCGAGGACCACCTGATGCCGCCCTCGATCCAGCGCTCGAACGCCAAGCACTACAAGTCCGCGACCGTGACCGAGATCAAGGAGTACGAGGGCAAGGCGCATCTGATGCCGGCCCAGGAGGGCTGGGAGCAGATCGCGGACGACGCGCTCGCCTGGGCGATCGAGCACGCCCAGCGCTGAGCAGGCCGGGATCCGCCGCCTGCACCGGCGGCCCGGCGGCCCGCTGCTGATCGCCGCCGCGATCCTGCTCAACCGGCGCGAGCCGGTCGCGGCCTAGCGTCCCTGCCAGCGCGGGGCACGCTTCTCGGTGAACGCGAGCACGCCCTCCTTGACGTCCTCGGTTGCCGCGGCGCGCGCCGCGGCGGCCGCGGTCCGCTCCCAGGCGCCGGACTCGTCGAGGCCGGCGGACTCGACCACCACCGCGCGCGACTCGCGCACCGCCACCGGGGCGTTGACGCGGATCCGCTCGGCGAGCGCGAACGCGGCCTCGACCGCCGCGCCCTGATCGCAGAGCTCGTTGACGAAGCCGAGCTCGTGGGCGCGCTCGGCCCCGATCGGGTCGCCGGTGAGCACCGCCTCCATCGCCACATTCGTGGGCAGCTTGCGCGGCAGGCGAAAGAGGCCGCCGGCCGCGGCGATCAGCCCGCGCTTGACCTCGGGCAGGCCGAAGGTCGAGACGCGGCTGGCGACCACCAGGTCGCAGGCGAGCACGATCTCGGTCCCGCCCGCGAGCGCGAAACCGTCGACCGCGGCGATCAGCGGCTTCGCCCGCTCGCGCTTGACGATCCCGGCGAAGCCGCCGCGCTCGGTCGCGAGCTCGGCCCCCCGACCAGCGCCGATCGCCTTCAGGTCGGCTCCGGCCGAGAACGAGGGCGGCGTCCCGGTGAGGATCCCCACCCAGACCTCGTCGTCGCCCTCGATCCGGTCGAGCGCCGCCTCGATCCCCGCGGCGACCTCGGGGCTGATCGCGTTGCGGGCCTCGGGCCGGTCGATCGTCGCCAGGGCGACGTGGCCGCGGAGCTCGTATCGGACCACCTCTTCGCTCATCCGCGGCAGCCTATGCCCCGTGCCTGCGGATCAGCCGCTCGTAGAGGGCGAACGCGGGCTTTCGCGAGTAGTCGTCGCGGAGCAGGCCGAAGTACGACTGGAAGTTGGGACCGGCGCTGTTGTTGTCGCGGAGGCCGAACCAAAACGCCTCCTCGATCCCGTAGGTGCCGCGGTAGCGGTCCAGGGCCCGCATGAACCCGGTCAGCGCGGCGGCCTGCGCCTCGTCGCTGCGCCCCGGGCCGGTCGGATAGCCGAGCTCGTCGACGCGGATCGGGACCCGGGGCCCGAAGCCGGCGAGCGGCATGTAGCACTCGCGCAGCTGGGCGACCGCCTCGAGCAGGGCATCGCCGGGGTTCGCGACCGTCGACGGGACGAAGGTCCCGGGGTAGGCGTCCAGGCCGATCCAGTCGGTGGCCCGGCGCAGGCGCTCGCCGCCGGCGGCGGCGACCTCGCGCCAGAAGTCGGCGTCGCCCGGCCCGAAGCGCCACGCGTAGTTGAACCCGGTCGTCAGCTGGTCGTAGCCGAGGCGGTGCGCCTCCCGCTTGGCCGCCGGGACCCCGCGCGCAAGCGCCTCGACCGCGCTCAGGTAGGCACCGTCGGAGGTGTTGGGCGAGACGTCGAGGTTGACCTCGTTGGTGATCTGCAGCGCGGTCACGTGCCGGTTCGGCCCGAACGCCCGAACCACGCGGCGCACGTAGTCGAGCCAGGCGGCGATGTCGCCGTTCTGCTCCGGGGCCGGGTGGTAGCGGACCTGGACCGTGACCTCGAGCCCGAGCGAGCCGTAGTGGCGGGCCATGCGCCGGAACCCGCGGATGCCGTCGCGACCGTCCGCCTGGAACAGGCGGTTGAGCCGCACCGCCATCCGCGCGTCGCCCTTGAGCTCGAGCAGGCGCCGGTCGCGCAGGCGTTTGTCCTCGGCGACCGTCGGCGTCGACTGCGCGGCGCCGATCTCGCCGGCGAGCCGCGGGCCGACCCCGAACAGGATCGGCGGGCCGCCGCGCGGGCGGTCGTCGGCGTAGCTCTGCTCGCAGTAGGGGTCGGGAGCCGACGCCGGCGGAGTCTGCTCGGGGGGCACGATTCCCTGCTCGTCCCAGGGGATCGCCGCGGCGCCCCCGGCGAGCACCAGCCCGGCGGCGAGCGCGGCAGCCGCGGCGAGCGCGAGCCTGGTCAGAGCCCGAGCTCCCGCACCCCGTGCTCGTCCCAGCCCAGGTGGTGGGCGAGCTCGTGGCGCACCGTGCGCTCGACCTGGGCCCGGAGCAGGTCCGGGTCGTGGCCGAAGTCACGCTCGAGCGTGTCCTGGTAGATCACGATCCGGTCGGGGTAGACGTCGCGGGCGACGGTGCCCCCGATGTAGTGGCCGTAGGCGCCGAACTCCCGGCCGCGGTCGGAGACCGTCACCGGGGTCGTCTCGAGCACCTCGCGGAACTCCTCCGGGAGCTGGTCCAGCGCCTCGATCACGAGCTCGTCGAAGCGGCTCGGCGGATAGTCCGGCGGCGGCAGCGAGGCGAGCAGCTCGCTGCGGTCGACCAGGCGGCGGAAGTCGGGCTCGGGCATCTCCTTGCCGATCAGCGCCACCGTCGCCCAGCCGGTGAGGATCGCGATCGCCGTCGCCCCGGCGAGGATCGCGATCAGGTCGCCGAGGCCGCCGAACGAGGGCGGGTTGAGCACGATCCAGGCGAGGCCTGCGACGAACGCCGTGATCGCCGCGGCCCGCAGCGGCGGGGCGAAGGTCTCCCAGATGTCGCGCATGGCCTCAGGTTAGGACCTGCGATCGCGGCGCTCAGCGCGAAC
>DASPGZ010000006.1:0-3388 GCA_035620355.1 Solirubrobacterales bacterium
GACCAGGCCGGAGCGCAGCGCAAGGCGCATCAGCACGCTGTCGGCCGAGACCTCCCAGCTCTCGGGATCGGCGACCTCGGCCCAGCCGCGGCGCTCGCAGATCTTCGCCAGCAGCTGCGCCTTCTTCGCCAGCGGGTCGTCGTAGGCACGAAACGCCGCCAGCCGGCCGAGCAGGCCGCCCCGACCGGCGAGGCGGCCGTCCGCCGCGGCGAGCAGGCTCGCCGCCACACCCCCATAGGAGCCGATCAGCTCGGCGGCGAGGTCGCGCCAGAGCTCGGCCCGGCGGCCCGGCCCGGCGACCGTCTCGTCCTCGATCCGGAAGCACTCGGCGACCTCGGCCGCGGTCACCGCCGCGAGCGCGCTCGCCCGCAGCGGCCTGCCCGCCGCCAGGGCCACCGCCCACATCAGCTCGCTGCCCTCGAACGGTCCCTGCGAGCCGACCCGGTGGGGACGCTCGTAGCCGGCCTTGTGGTCGACCGCGCAGAGGAAGAGCGCGGCATCGGGATCGGGGACGTGGGCGAAGTCGGGCGGCGTGTAGCCGGCGTCGAGCTCGACCACGCGCTCGACCACGCGGTCGAACGCCGCCTCGCTCACCGCCGCCCGGCCGCCATGTAGCGCACGCGGTCCTCGTCGGGAAGCCGCTCGAGCGAGTAGCGGAGCATCGTCCTCGGCATCCGTCCGGCGTGGCGATCGAGAAAGTCGCGCAGGACCCGCTCATCGCGCTTGCCGACCTCGCGCAGCATCCAGCCGGTCGCCTTGTGGATCAGGTCGTGGGTGTCGCCGAGCAACGCCTCGCAGACGCGCACGGTCTGATCGAAGCTGCCGCGCTTGATCAGCGCGTAGGTGGCGAGCACCGCGATCCGGCGGTCCCAGACGACCTCGGAGGCGAGCAGCGGGTCGAGCAGCTTTCGCGGGGCGCGGGCGACCCGTGCGGCGAGCAGGTACTCGGCCGAGCTGTCGACCAGGTCCCAGTTGTTGACCCGGTCGCGGAGCTCGAGGTACAGGTCGGCGATCCGGTCGCGCTCGGCGGCGTCCGCCCGGTCGTACTGGAGGCAGAGGATCGCCAGGGCGACGAAGCGGTGCTCGTGCACCTCGCTGGCGAGCAGCCGCCGGACGGTCGCCGTCGACGCCGTGCGATGGGCGCGCGCGACCCGGCGGACGGCCGGCACGCGGATCCCGAGGAAGACGTCGCCCTCGGCGTAGCCGCCGGGCCCGGTCTTGAAGAAGCGCTGCAGTACCTCGGCATGCTCGGGGTCGGCGAGCGCGTCGAGCTCCGCCTCGATCGAGCGCGCCGTGGAGCTCACGCGGAGCGGGGCTGTCGAAGCGAGTCGGTCAATCGACCGCGAGAGGGTAGCCCGAGGTTGCTTTAGCCTGCGGCAGCCTTGGCAAGGACACTGATCACCGGCGGCGCCGGCTTCGTCGGCGCCAACCTCTGCGTCGAGCTCGCCCGGCGCCACCCCGAGGCCGAGATCGTCGCCTTCGACAACCTCTACCGGCCCGGCTCGAGGCTCAACCTGCCAAGGCTCGAGCGGGCCGGGGTGCGGTTCGTCGAGGGCGACGTCCGCGACCCCGCGGCGCTCGCGGCGATCGACCCGATCGAAGTGCTGATCGAGTGCTCGGCCGAACCCTCGGCGCTCGCCGGGATGGACGGCGACACGTCATATCCGTTCGAGACCAACCTGGTCGGCGCCTACAACTGCCTCGAGCTCGCCCGCCGCGACTCGGCCCAGTTCGTCTTCCTCTCGACCAGTCGCGTGTACCCGTACACGACCCTCGGCGAGCTCTCCCTGCGCCGCGCCGGGACCCGGTTCGAGCTCGAGCCCTCGCAGCCGGTCGCCGGGATCTCCGAGGCCGGCATCTCCGAGGCGTTCCCGCTCGACGGCGCCCGCACGCTCTACGGAGCGACCAAGCTCTCGGCCGAGCTGCTGGTCGCCGAATACGCCGCCAACTTCCGCCTGCCGACGGTCGTCAACCGCTGCGGCGTGATCGCGGGGCCGTGGCAGATGGGCAAGGTCGACCAGGGGGTGTTCACGTTCTGGCTTTTGCATCACCTGCTCGGGCGACCGCTGAGCTACATCGGCTACGGCGGCGAAGGGCTGCAGGTGCGCGACCTGCTGCACGTCGACGACCTGGTCGAGCTGATCGACCTGCAGCTGGCCGACCCCGAGCGCTGGAGCGGCTTCGTCGGCAACGTCGGCGGTGGCCGCGAGGTCAGCCTCTCGCTGCTCGAGACGACCGCGATCTGCCGCGAGCTGACCGGCAACGAGATCGAGATCGGCGCCGCGGGTGCCGAGCGCCCCGGCGACGTTCCGCTATATATCTCCGACTGTTCGCGCCTGTTCGGGAGCACCGAATGGCGACCCCGCAAGAGCCCCCGGGAGGTGCTCACCGACATCTTGGCCTGGGTCGAGGAGAATTTCGACGACGTCGTCGCGTCGCTGGGGCTTCGATGAAGCTCTCCGTCGTGATCCCCGCTCACAACGAGGCCGGGTCGATCGCGGAGACGCTGCGGCAGACGATCGGCCGCCTCGACGCCGCCGGGATCGAGCACGAGATCCTGGTCGTCGACGACGCCAGCGTCGACGGGACCGCCGTCCTGGTCGAGGCGATCGCCGCCGAGCATCCGCAGGTGCGCTGGATGCGCTCACACCACCCGCGCGGCTTCGGGTTCACGGTCCGCTCGGGGCTCGAGCGCTTCGACGGCGACGCGGTCGCGGTGATGATGGCCGACGGTTCCGACGATCCCGCCGACCTGGTCCGCTACCACGAGCTGCTCGAGCAGGGCTACGACTGCGTCTTCGGCTCGCGCTTCGTCAGCGGCGGCCGCGTCTACGACTACCCGCGGGTGAAGCTGATGCTCAACCGGCTCGCCAACTGGTTCATCCGGGCGCTCTTCCGCCACGGCTTCAATGACACCACGAACGCCTTCAAGGCCTATCGGCGCGAGGTGATCCAGACGATCCAGCCGCTGCTCTCCAACCACTTCAACCTCACGGTCGAGATCCCGTTGAAGGCGATCGTCCGCGGGCACAGCTTCGCGGTGATCCCGATCTCGTGGCGGAACCGGACCTCGGGGCAGAGCAACCTCGCGATCCAGGAGATGGGCAGCCGCTACCTGTTCATCGTCCTCTACGTCTTCCTCGAGGACCACCTGAGCCGCGGCGACTACCGCCGCCACGGAGCTCAGGACTGGCAGCGCACGAGCGTCCCGCCGAGCTCCAGCTCCCAGGGCTCCGAGGAGCCGTCGACCGGGAACGCGAGCTCCACCGCCTCCCCCTCGGCCAACGGGCCGAGCTCGACCGGGAACGACCCGGTCGCGTAGCGGCGCAGCCGCAGCTCCGCGCCCGGGCCCTCGGCGCGGACGACGATGCTCTCACCCGGTGCGACC
>DASPGZ010000007.1:0-7872 GCA_035620355.1 Solirubrobacterales bacterium
CAGGCCCGCCTCAACCGCGCCAAGGATCACCTCGAGGAGCTCAAGCAACAGCTCGGGCGCTCGCTCAACGTGCTGCGCCAGCGGCTGGTCGGCATCTACCGCTCCGGCAGCCCCGACCTGCTCACGGTGATGCTCGAATCAGACGGCTTCGACGACCTCGTCTCACGCTATGAGTACCTGCGCCGGATCGAGGAGCAGGATTCCTCGATCGTCAGCCGCGTGCGCACGCTGCGCAACGGCACCCGGCTCACGGTCGAGCAGGTGACCGCGGACCGCAACGCGATCGAGGAGAAGAAGGCGGAGCTCGCCCGCACCCGGGCTCAGCTCGAGCAGCGCGAGGCCGAGCTGGCGGCCGTCCGCGACCAGAAGGCGGCGGCGCTCGAGACCGTCCAGTCCGACATCAAGGAGCTCGAGGGCGACGTCTCGCACCTGCAGGATCAGATCCAGCAGCAGATCCAGGCCGCGAGCGAGACCTCCGGGGTCGCGCCGCTGCAGGCCGGGCCTGTGCAGGGCGCCAGCGGCGGCTGGATCTGGCCGGTCAACGGCACCCTGACCTCGCCCTTCGGCTATCGCTGGGGACGCATGCACGAGGGGATCGACATCTCGGTCCCCGAGGGCACCCCGATCCGTGCCGCGAAGCCGGGCACGGTGATCCTCGCCGCCTATACCGGCGGCTATGGCAACTACACCTGCGTCGATCACGGCGGCGGACTCTCCTCCTGCTACGCCCACCAGTCGAGCTACGCCGTCTCCAGCGGCGACCAGGTCGATCAGGGCGAGGTGATCGGCTACAGCGGCAACACCGGCTCGTCGACCGGCCCCCACCTGCATTTCGAGATCCGCGTCAACGGCGCCGCCGTCGACCCGCTCGGCTACCTCTAGACGAATTCGGTACCGGACGAATTGCGTAGGACCTGCGTCGGGTGGGTACTTGTGGCTGCGGTCGAGCTCGCCTAGTGTGTTCCGTCGACAGGCGGGTAGGACCACAACACGGCATCGCGTGCGGATCATCAAATGAACACGATCGCGACCACCACCAAGCAGCCGCGGGGCGTCAAGAACTTCAACCTGCGCGCGATGCTCGCCGGGAGCGCCGCGAGCGCCTCACTGATCACCGCCGGCGTCATCGTCTTCGGCTCGCTGGCCGCCTACGTCGCCTTCAACGCCCTCCCGATCGGCGACGGCGGGGGTGACGCGCAGGCCGATCGCATCGCTGTCCAGATGGATGCGACAGCCGACGCGGGCGCACCCGCCTCCGCTGCCGCCACCCTGGCCGACGCCGCGGGCGCCGTCGCCGCGAACCCCGCGGCGGCGAGCGCGGTTGCGCCGCCGCCGGGCTCCGCCGCAGCGGCGGCCGGTTCCCCGACCGCCAGTGGCACGGCTCCGGCCGGGACCGGGACCGGCACGGGGACCGCGACGACCGCCCCGGGCTCCGGGGCCACGGCGCCGACCGGGGCCCAGACCCCGACCTCCGCGCCCGCCACTCAGACCCCGGGCTCGAGCGGCGGTGGAACGGTCGGCAACACCGTCCAGGGCGTCGGCGGAACCGTCGGCGAGACGGTCGAGGGCGTCGGCGGAACCGTCGGCGAGACGGTCGAGGGCGTCGGCGGAACCGTGGGCGGGCCCGTTGGCGAGACGGTCGAGGGCGTCGGCGGGACCGTCGAGGGCGTCGGCGGGAACGTCGGCCAGACGGTCGAGGGCGTCGGCGGAACCGTCGGCGGACTGCTCGGCGGCTAGCGCCCGAGCGCCCGCTCGAGCCAGCGCAGGGCCACGCCCTGGAGCTCGGCGTCGTGCTGGGCCGAGCGGTGGTGCCCGCCAGGGACGATCACCAGCTTGCGCGGCTCCGCCGCCCGCTGGTGGAGCTCGCGTGAGAACTCGCTTGGGATTCGCTCGTCGCCGGCGGCGTGGATCAGGATCAGCGGTTTCGACCCGAGCAGCTCGACCGCCTCCCGCAGGTCGTGCTCGGAGAGCCACGCGGAGAGGTCGGCCCGGGCGCGGTCGCCTGCGCGGAACTCGAGCGATCCGTCGCGCAGCCCGCGCAGCAGCTGCTCCTCGCCCGCCGGGCAGATCGCGATCACGGCGGCGATCGAGTCCGAGACGGCGGCGCCGTGGATGGCGACGAAGCCGCCCATGCTCGAGCCGCGGACGCAGATCCGCTCGGGATCGACGCCCTCGCGGGCCGCGAGGGCGCGGGCGACGCGGCCGACGTCGGTGACCACCTCGGCCGAGATCTCGTCGTCGCCGTCACCGTGGCCGCGCTGGTCGTAGGCGAGCGCCACCCAGCCCGCGGCGGCGCAGGCGCGGCCGAAATCGGCGTGGTTCTCCTTCGCCGAGCCGGCTCCGTGGACGATCACCATCGCCGGCCACGGCGGCGGCGAGTCGGGCTCCCAGAGCATGTACGGGCGGCCCGCGGCGACACCGGTCTCGGTCGGCGAGCGGGGGGTTCGCAGGCGGCGCGACATGGAGCGGATCGTTGCGGACCGGGCGCCGCCGGGCTCCGCCGGGGCGGGAGCGTCACAATCTGCGGCCCGATGAGCACCGGAGCGGCGACAACCGAGGCGGATCCGATCGCGGGCTCGGCCGTCTACCCGGCCGGCACCCGGGTCAACGAGCGCGGCCGGCTCGAGGTCGGCGGCTGCGACGTGGTCGAGCTCGCGCGCGAGTTCGGGACCCCGGCCTACATCTACGCGACCGACGACCTGCGAGCGCGCGCCCGGGCCTACCTGGCGGCGTTCGGCTCCCGCAGCGACGACTTCGAGATCGTCTACGCGAGCAAGGCCGCCCCGATCACCGCCGTATGCCGGCTGTTCGCCGGCGAGGGCCTCGGGATCGACGTCGCCTCGGGCGGTGAGCTGCACATCGCGCTCGCCGCCGGCTTCGACCCGGCCCGCATCCACATGCACGGCAACAACAAGTCCGACCGCGAGCTGCGGCGCGCGGTCGAGGCCGGGGTCGGGCACGTGATCTGCGACTCGCTGGGCGAGATCGAGCGCCTCGATGCGATCTGCGCCGAGGCCGGCCGCCGCCAGGCGGTGCTGATCCGGGTCACGCCGGCGGTCGAGGCGAACACCCACACCCACATCCGCACCGGGCAGCTCGACTCGAAGTTCGGCCTCGGGCTCGCCGGCGGGCTGGCCGCGGCCGGGATCGAGGCGGCGCTCGCGGCGGACCGGCTCGAGCTCGTCGGGCTGCACGCCCACATCGGCTCGCAGATCCTCGAGCTGGAGCCCTACGCGCGCGCGATCGAGGCGCTCGGCGAGCTCGCCGACCCGTCCTGGTGCCGGATCCTGAACGTCGGCGGCGGGCTCGGGATCGCCTACACCCGCGACGACCGCCCGCCTTCGCTCGACGCCTACGCCGAGGTCAAAGTCGAGGGCGTCAAGCGGGCGCTCGACCCGCCGCCGCGGATCCTGGTCGAGCCCGGCCGCTCGCTGGTCGGCAACGCCGGGATCACCATGTACACGGTCGGCGCGGTGAAGGAGATTCCCGGGGTGCGGACCTACGTCGCGGTCGACGGCGGCATGTCCGACAACCTGCGCCCGATGCTCTACGGGGCCCGCTACGAGGCGGTCGTCGCCGACCGCGCCGGCGCCCCGGCGACCCGGACGGTGACGGTCGCCGGCAAACACTGCGAGTCCTCCGACATGGTCGCCCGCGATGTCGCGCTCGCCGACCCGCGCCCTGGCGACGTCATCGTCACCCCCGCGACGGGCGCCTACGGCCACGCGATGGCAAACAACTACAACGCCGTCCCGCGGCCGCCGGTGATCCTCTGCGCCGGCGGCGACGCCGAGCTGGTCGTCCGCCGCGAGACCGACCAAGACCTAACAAGCAGGGACGTTCCGCCCGCCTCCTCCGCTTCGCGTCCGGGGGCGGCCGGGTCAGCCGAGGGCTCGGCCTCGTGAGCGACGTGGCGCGTATCGGCCTGTTGGGCTATGGGACCGTCGGCTCGGCGTTCGCCGAGCAGCTCGCCGAGCGCGCCTTCCAGGTCGAGGCGATCTCGGGCCGGCGGCCGGAGCTCGCCGGGGTGCTGCGGCGCACCGAGGGCGACTTCGAGCGGATCCTGGCCGACTCCGACGTCGTCGTCGAGCTGATCGGCGGCACCGACCCGGCGCGCGGGTACGTGCTCCGGGCGCTCGAGGACGGCAAGCACGTGATCACCGCCAACAAGCAGCTGGTCGCCCAGCACGGCGACGAGCTGTTCGCGGCGGCGCGCGCCGCCGGGGTCCAGCTGCGGTTCGAGGCGGCGGTCGCCGGGGTCGTGCCGGTGATCCGCGTGATCCAGGAGAGCCTCGCCGCGACCCGGATCGAGAAGGTGTTCGGGATCGTCAACGGGACGACCAACTTCATCCTCTCGGAGATGGCCTCGACCGGGGCCTCGTACGCCGACGCGCTCGCCCGCGCCCAGGAGCTCGGCTACGCCGAGGCCGACCCGACCGAGGACGTCGGCGGCGCCGACGCGGCGGCGAAGATGGCGATCCTCGCCCGGCTCGCCTTCGACACCGCGGTCGGCCTCGACGACGTCGGCTACGAGGGGATCACCGAGATCCAGCCCGAGGACATCGCCTACGCGAAGGAGCTCGGCCTGTCGCTGAAGCTGCTCGGGGTCGCCGAGCGCCTCGGCGAGGGAATCAGCGTCCGCGTCTTCCCGTGCTTCATCAACGCCGACCACCCGCTGGCCCCGATCGAGGGGCCGTTCAACGCGGTCATGGTCGAGGCGCCGACGATCACCGAGATCACGATGTCGGGGCCCGGCGCCGGCGGTCCGCAGACCGCGACCGCGGTGCTCGGCGACCTGGTCTCGATCCTCTCCGGCGAGGCGCCGGTCGACCAGCCGAGCGCCCGGATGGAGGTGATCTCGGAGGTCAGCGCCTCCTTCTACCTCCACCTCGAGGTCGCCGACGAACCCGGGGTGCTGGCGCGGATCGCCGAGATCCTCGGCCGCAACGGGATCTCGGTCCAGAGCGTGGTCCAGCGCGGGCTCGGCGATGACGCCCGCCTGGTCATGGTTCTGCACGAGGCGCCCGAGAGCGCCTTCTACGCGGCCCTCGACGAGATCGCCGCGCTCGACTTCCTGCGCGCCGCGCCGCGCGCGATCCGGGTGATCGAGGAAGCCTTTGCCTGAGGCGCTGATCGAGCGCTACCGCGAGCACCTGCCGCTGGAGGCCGGCGATCCGGTCGTCACCCTGAACGAGGGCTCGACCCCGCTGGTCGAGGCGCCGGTGATCTCGGAGCGGGTCGGGGCGCGGGTGTTGCTGAAGCTCGAGGGCGCCAATCCGACCGGGAGCTTCAAGGACCGCGGGATGACGGTCGCCGTCTCGCGCGCGGCCGGCGCCGGGGCCGAGGCGGTGATCTGCGCCTCGACCGGGAACACCGCCGCGAGCGCCGCGGCCTACGCGGCCCGCGCCGGGCTGCGCGGCGCGGTGATCGTCCCCGAGGGCAAGATCGCGATCGGCAAGCTCGCCCAGGCGCTCATGCACGGCGCCAGGGTGATCGCCCTGCGCGGCAACTTCGATCAGGCGCTCGAGATCGTCCGCAAGCTCGCCGAGACCCACCCGGTGGAGCTGGTCAACTCGGTCAACCCGTATCGGATCGAGGGCCAGAAGACCGCCGCGTTCGAGGTCGCCGAGGAGCTCGGTGCGCCGCCCGACGCGCTCGCGATCCCGGTCGGCAACGCCGGCAACGTGACCGCCTGGTGGCGCGGCTTCACCGAGCTCGGCGAGGGCGGCCCGATCCTCTACGGCTTTCAGGCCGCCGGGGCGGCGCCGCTGGTCACCGGGGCGCCGGTCGCCAATCCCGAGACGGTCGCCTCGGCGATCCGGATCGGCAACCCGGCCCGCTGGGAGGAGGCGATGGCGGCCTTCACGAGCTCGCGCGGCCGGGTCGAGGCGGTCACCGACGAGCAGATCCTCGACGCCTACCGCCTGCTCGCCTCGCGCGAGGGGGTCTTCTGCGAGCCGGCCTCGGCCGCCTCGGTCGCCGGCATCCTCGCGCACGGCCTTCCGGTCGCCGAGGGCTCGGCCCCGCCGGGGACCGTCGTCTGCGTGCTCACCGGCCACGGGCTCAAGGATCCCGACACCGCGCTGGGCAAGGCGCCGCCGGTGATCGGGTGCGACGCGGACTTAAATCAGGTCGAGCGCGCCGTGTTTGCCGACTGATCCGCGAGAATCCCTAGGTCGATGCACGGGACCGCATAGGAAATGCCAGAGACCGGGGTGGACTCCGCGCTCGCGGTGGGACTGGCCGTCGCCGTCCTCCTGCTGATCGCGGCGATGCTGCGCCTGCGCGCGGTCACGCGCCGACACCGGGCGCTGATCTCGAACCTCCCGCAGAGCGCCCTGACGATCTTCGACCATGACCTGCGCGTCCGTTACGCGGGCGGCTCGTCGGCCGACTTCGCCGGGCGCAGCCCCGACAAGATCCGCGGCAAGTTCGTGCTCGGCGACGTCCCCCAGGCCCAGCGCGAGCCGCTGTTGATCCACTACCGGGCGGCGTTGCGCGGCGAACAGCGCTCGTTCGAGTACCACTCGATCGCCACCGGTCACGACTACTGGGTCCGGGTCGTGCCGTTCGTCGACCGGCGCGGTCGGGTCAGCGGCGGGCTCTCGGTGGCGCTCGACGTCAGCGAGCGCGGCGGCGACTCCGAGACCCGCCCGGCGGCCGTCGACGCGGTCGCCGACGCGACCCGCGAGCTCGCCCGCAGCGTCGACCCGGCCACGGCCCGGACGGCGGTCTGCGAGGGCGCGCGCAGGGTCTCCCGGGCGCCGGTCGCCGCGCTGTTCGAGCCCTGGCGCGACGGCGAGGCGCTGATCGTCGAGGCCTGCGCCGGCGCCGACCTCAATGGCCTCGAGCTGCCGCTGACCGGCCAGGACGGCGCGACGCTCGCCTTCGCCCGGGCCGAGGAGGTGTTCGTCGCCTACGGCGAGGGCGGTGAGGGACCCGACCGCGAGTTCATGGAGCGGGCCGGGGCGCGGGCGGTGCTCTGGCACCCGGTGGTCCGCGAGGGCAAGGCGATCGGCCTGCTCGCGATCGCCTGGCAGGAGCCGGTCGCGGGGGTCTCGCTGCGGCTCTCGGCGCTGATCGACCTGCTCGGGGCGGAGGCGGCGGTGGCGATCGGCCGCGCCGACCTGCTCGACCAGCTCGAGCATCTCGCCCGCACCGACCCGCTCACCGGGCTGCCCAACCGTCGCTACTGGGAGCAGCAGCTGCCACGCGAGATCGCCCGCGCCACGCGCGACCGCAGCCGCGTCTGCGTCGCGATGCTCGACCTCGACCACTTCAAGCAGTTCAACGACCGCCGCGGGCATCAGGCCGGCGACCGCCTGCTCGCCGACGCCGCGGTCGCCTGGCGCTCGGCGCTGCGGCCCTACGACCTGCTCGCGCGCTACGGCGGCGAGGAGTTCAGCGTCATCCTCCCGGGCTGCGATCTCCCCGACGCCGTCTCGCTGGTCGAGCGCCTGCGCTCGATGACGCCGGGCGGCGAGTCGTGCTCGGCCGGGATCGCCGAGTGGGACGGCACCGAGCGGGTCGACGCCCTGGTCGGGCGCGCCGACGAGGCGCTCTACCGGGCGAAGCGCGCCGGGCGCGACCGGGTGGTCACGGCGGGCGGCGTCTAGCCCGTCGATTGGCGCCGATCCGGCGCCCCTCGCGCGCCATTCGCGCGCCCCGGCGCGACAGGCTCGGGACATGCGCGCGATCGAGATCGGCAGGTCCGTGGCGAGTCTGGTGGCGCCGGCGCTGTGCGCGGGGTGCGGGCGCCCGTGCTCGAGCTCCGAGTCCGTCTGCAGCGCCTGCGCCCGGGCGCTGGCGCGCGAGCGCCCCGGGGTCGCGGCGGTACCCGGCCTCGAGCGGGTCGCCTGGGCGGCGCGCTAC
>DASPGZ010000008.1:0-11904 GCA_035620355.1 Solirubrobacterales bacterium
GACGGCGCGGCGATCGACGACCCGAAGCAGCACCACCGGGTGACCAGCTTCTTCCAGCGCACGGCGCCGGAGCTGGTCGAGTTCGTCGAGCTCTACGAGGGCGCCGAGCCGCTGCTCGAGCGCGAGGGCGCCGCGGAGGCCTTCGACCAGGTGCTGACCAGGCGCGCCGACCTGCCCTCGGGCGGCTACCTGATGATCGACTACGCCGAGGCGCTGACCGTGATCGACGTCAACACCGGCAGTTTCACCGGCCGCGGCAAGGGCCGGCTCGAGGACACGATCACCAAGGTCAACGTCGAGGCCGCCGACGAGGTCGTGCGTCAGATGCGGCTGCGCGACATCGGCGGGATCATCGTCATCGACTTCATCGACATGGCGAAGGCCAAGAACCGCGAACAGGTGCTGAAGACGCTGAAGAAGGCGCTCGACGCGGACAAGACCAAGAGCTACGTGATGGAGGTCTCGCCGCTCGGGCTGGTCGAGATGACCCGCCAGAACGTCACCGACGGCGTCCGCGAGATCCTCACCCACCGCTGCCCGACCTGCGACGGCGAGGGCGTCGTCCGGTCGGCCGAGACGATGGCGATCGAGGTCCTGCGCAAGCTGCGCAAGCTGGCCGCCGACGAGCCGAAGCCGGAGGCCTTCCTGGTCCGGGTGAACCCGAACGTGGCCGCGGAGCTGGTCGCAGAGGACAGCGGCCTGGTCGAGCTCGAGGAGGAGACCTCCAAGCACTTCCACTTCGAGGGCGGCGAGGCGCTCGCGGTCGAGACCTACGAGGTGGTCGATCGCGGCAGCCGCGCCGAGATCGAGGAGCGGGCGCTGCCGTTCCGGGTCGGCGAGGAGGTGCTGGTGACGATCGAGGAACCGCACATGTACAACGCCGACGACGCGATCGCCCGGGTCGACTCCTACATCGTCAGCGTCAGCGGCGGCGGCCCTCACGTCGGCGAGCGGCGCCTGGTCGCGATCGAGAGCGTCGCCCGGTCGGCGGCCACCGCGGCGCTCCTGGACGAGAACGGAAACAAGGTCGAGAAGCTAGAATCGCCTGCTCCCTCAGGAAGGCGTCGCGGCCGCCGAGGCGGTCGCCGGCGCAGCCGGGCCCGCAGCGAGAGCGGCTCGGGCGGTGAGGGCTGAGAACCATGGCCGAGACCTACGCGATAGTCGAGAGCGGCGGTAAGCAGTACCGCGCGGAGAAGGGCACGACGCTCGTCGTCGACCGCCTGCGCGCCGACGAGGGGGCCAAGGTCAACCTGCGCGCGGTGATGTTCCGCGGTGCCGACGACGTCGTCCTCGACTCCGACAAGCTCGAGAAGGTCAAGGTCGAGGCCACCGTCGCAGGCCACGAGCGCGGGGAGAAGATCCGCGTGTTCAAGTACCGGGCCAAGAAGGGCTTCCGCAAGCGCGCCGGGCACCGGTCGGAGCTGACCAGGCTCGAGGTGACCGAGGTCAAGATGCTGACCCGCAAGCCCGCGGCGCCGAAGGCCGAGCCGAAGCCGAAGGCCGAGCCGAAGCCGCAGGGCGAGACCGCGGAGAAGAAGCCCGTGCCGGCGAAGAAGCCGGCGGCGAAGAAGCCCGCGGCCAAGAAGCCGGCAGCGGCGAAGAAGCCCGCCGCGAGGAAGCCGGCGGCGAAGAAGACCGAGGAGGAGAGCTAGCGATGGCGCACAAGAAGGGACTTGGATCGAGCCGCAACGGCCGCGACTCGAACCCGAAGATGCTCGGGGTCAAGGTGTTCGCCGGCCAGCGCGTCGACGGCGGTGAGATCATCGTCCGCCAGCGCGGCACGCGCTTCCGCCCGGGCGACGGCACCGGCCTCGGCCGCGACCACACGATCTTCGCCACCCGGTCCGGGGTGGTCGAGTTCGCGTCCGCCCGCAAGGGCCGCGTCGTCCTGGTCAACGAGTCCGAGTAGTCGGCCTCCGCTCTGCGCCTCCCGCCGCCCGATTAGGGTGGGGTCGTGGAGGGTTCACGGACCGAGGACGCGGAGCTGGTCGAGGCGCTGCGCGCCGGCGACCAGGCGGCGTTCACGGCGCTCGTCGACGAGCTCAGCCCGGCGCTGATGCGGATGGCGCTGGCCCACGTGCCCAGCCGCGCGATCGCCGAGGAGGTCGTCCAGGACACCTGGCTCGCGGTGATCAACGGGATCGACCGGTTCGAGGGCCGGTCGGCGCTGCGCACCTGGATCTTCCAGATCCTGCTCAACAAGGCGCGGACCCGCGGCAAGCGCGAGAAGCGCACCCTGCCGTTCTCGTCCTTCGGGCGCCGCGCCGAGGAGGGCGGCGACGAGCCCGCGGTGGACGCCGACCGCTTCCAAGGCCGCGACGGTCAGCGCCCCGGATGGTGGGCGCGGCCGCCTGCGGAGTGGGAGGGGGTCGAGGCGCGGATCGAGAACAACGAGGTCCGCGACCTGCTGCTGAAGGCGATCGCCGAGTTGCCGCCGCGCCAGCGCGACGTGATCGTGCTCCGCGACCTGCAGGGCTACTCCTCCGAGGAGGCGCGCAACGTTCTCGACCTGAGCGAGACGAACCAAAGAGTGCTCCTGCATCGCGCCAGATCGAAGGTACGGGCGGCGCTCGAGGAGCACTTCGAAGCGGACCAGGCCGTGGGGGCAACCGTATGAGCGGGAACGCACTCGGTGAGCAGATGAGCTGTTCGGAATTCGTGGAACTGGTGACCGACTACCTCGAGGGGCGGATGGCCGGCGCCGAGGCGGAGGTGTTCGAGGCGCACATGGGCCTCTGCCCGCCCTGCCTGCACTACCTGGACCAGATGCGCGCCACCCTGGAGGCGCTCGGCCGGATCCCCGAGGAGTCGCTGCCGGACGGCGCCCGGGAGACGATCCTGCACGCGTTCGCCGAGCGCCACCCCGCCTGAGACGGCGCCGCAACGCGAAAGCGGCGCGGCCCTTGCGAGCCGCGCCGCCTCGACGCCTACGGTGAACGCTTGGGGTTACTTCAGCTTCAGCTTGCTGAACACCCCGGCGTGGTCGGAGTCGTAGAACCCGTTCACCGGCGCGAGCCCGGTGACCGACGAGTTCACGAGCTTCGCCTTCTTTCCCATGTTGGTGACGACGTGGTCGACCTGGTGGTCGAACTCCGACGGCGGGGAGCTGGTCAGGCTGCTGACGCAGCAGCTCAACGGGTTCGACGTCGCCCGGCGCTCGAAGCCGGCGTTCAGGATCGCCTGGAACGCCTGGTCGTCACCCGGCTTGACGCCCGGGACGTTCGAGTTGAAGTCGCCGAGCATGATCGTGCGCTTGGCGCTCGCCGGCCCGTTGACCACCTCGGTCGCCTGCTGGGCGCGGATGCTCGGGACCTGGGTCTCGTCGTCGAAGGCCTCGAAGTGGGTGTTGACGAAGCGGAACTTCTTCACCACCTTCTTCTTGCCCTTGCCCTTCCGGACGCTGGCGTCGACCGAGGTCCAGCCACGGGTCACCGGCACGTCGATGCCGGAGATGTTCGGCGTGAACAGGGTGGAGTAGGTGCCGCTTTGCGGGTTCTTGGCCTTCACCTTCACCTTCGAGTCCTGGTTGACCAGGATCACGTCGCGCATCGTCAGCCGGCCCTGGATGTCGCCGCCAAAGAGACCGTTCGTGTTGTTGCCGTCGATGTCGGCCGGCGCCTCGAAGTCGAACTCCGTCTTCACGACCGCGGGGGTGTAGTTGAGCCCGCGAGCGGTCAGCTGCTCCTGCAGCAGGGCGAGGAAGTCGTACTTCGTGTCGTTGGCGGTGAAGGTCGCGCCCGGACCCTGCGCCGGGGCGCCCGGGGTCGGATTGGTGCGCCACCAGGCGACCTCCTGCAGCCCGACCAGGTCGGGCTTCTTCGAGGCGATCTCGCCCGCGAGACCCTGCGCGCGAAGCGGGAAGTTGGTCGCTTCGACCTCCGCCAGGATCGCTCCGTTGGCGGCGGTGAACTCGTTGAAGGTGGTCGCGTTGAGCCCTGGACTCAGGTCGGCTCCCAGGAAGATGTTCCGGGTCATCACCTTGACCGGCACGCTCTTCTGCTTCTTCTTCGCCTCGGCCGCCGGTACCGCGGCGAGGCCCGTCAGCGCGACCAGCGCCGCCAGTGCGGCGGCGATCCACGCTCGCCGGCGCAACGGCGCGCCGGCCTCGATCGACTCTCTCAAAGGGCACTCCTTCTGATTTCGCAATTACGCCCCACCCCGGGGCCGTGCCGTGGGCGCGAGCATAGTCGCGCTCGCGCCCTTCGCCCTTCTTCAACACCTCTAGCGTTCATTCGATGCTCCACGACCGCGCCAAGGTCCACGTCGATGCCGGCGACGGCGGCAACGGCGTGGTCTCGTTTCGCCGTGAAGCGCACGTGCCGCGCGGTGGCCCCGACGGCGGCGACGGGGGACGCGGCGGCGACGTGGTGCTGGTCTGCGACCCATCGCGCCGCGATCTGGCGACGCTGCGCTACTCGCCGCACCAGCGCGCCGGGCGCGGCGGCAACGGCGAGGGCGGCCAGCGCCACGGCGCCCGCGGCGAGGACGCGGTCGTCGGGGTGCCGCCGGGAACCGTGGTCGAGGGGCTCGAGGGGCGCCGCTACGACCTGGTTGCGCCGGGCCAGCGGGCGGTCGTCGCCGCCGGCGGGCTCGGCGGCCACGGCAACAAGCGATTCGCGAACTCGACCCGCCAGACACCCCGGTTCGCCGAGCGCGGCCTGCCCGGCGAGTCGGGCTGGATCGAGCTGCGGCTGAAGCTGCTCGCCGACGTCGGGCTCGTCGGCCTCCCGAACGCCGGAAAGTCGTCGTTGCTGGCGGCGCTCACGCGCGCCTCGCCGAAGGTCGCCGACTACCCGTTCACGACCCTGGAGCCGATCCTGGGCACGATCGACGACGGCGAACGCCAGCTGGTGCTCGCCGACATCCCGGGGCTGATCGAGGGTGCTGCCGCCGGGGTCGGGCTCGGGCACGAGTTCCTCGCCCACATCGAGCGCTGCCGCGTCCTCGTCCACCTGGTCGCGCTCGGCGGCGAACCGGGGGCCGGCGAGCCCGACCCGGCCGAGGCGTACCGGACCGTGCGAGCGGAGCTCGCGGCGCACGGCGCCGGGCTCGAGCGGCTGCCCGAGATCGTGGTGCTCTCGAAGCGCGACCTGGTCCCCGACGCCGATGCCGAGCGCGCGGTCGAGGCCTGGCGCGAGCGGCTCGGCGACTCGGCGGCGGCGGTGCTCGCGGTCTCGTCGGCGACCGGCGCCGAGCTCGCGCTGCTGACCCGGGCGATCTTCGCCGCGGTCCCCGAGCTCGGCCCCGACGCCGAACAGGCCGTGGCCGCCGGCGAGCCGGGGTTCGAGGCCGAGCACATGGTCTACGCGCCCGCGGGTGACGGCGGCTTCGAGGTCGTGCGCGAGGACGACTCGTTCCGGGTGCTCGGCCGCGGGGTCGAGATGCTCGTCGCCCGCCACGACCTCTCCAACCTCGAGGCGCTCGCCTATCTCGAGCAGCGTCTGCGCGAGATCGGGGTGATCGCGGCGCTCGAGCGGGCCGGGTTCGAGCCCGGCGACGAGGTCCGCATCGGGGAGGAGGAGTTCCAGCTCGATCCCGGCTGAGTCATGGCCGGGCCGTAACCTGCCCCGCCGATGACCGTCGTGGTGAAGCTTGGATCGTCGATCGTCGCCGACGAGCGCGGCGAGGTGCGCGGGAGCGTGCTTGACAGCGTCTGCGGCCAGGTCGCCGATCTGCACGCGTCGGGCGAGGACGTCGCCATGGTGACCTCGGGGGCGATCGCGCTCGGCTGGCGGCTGATGGAGCTGCCGGCGCGCCCGCGGACCGTGGACGAGCTGCAGGCGGCCTCGGCGGTCGGACAGGGGACGCTGTTCCGCTCGTACGAGTCGCGGCTCGGCGAGCACGGCGTGCACGCGGCGCAGGTGCTGCTCACCTCGTACGACCTCTCGGTTCGCATGCACTACCTGAACGCGCGCCAGGCGCTGCGGCGGATGTTGAGCTGGCGCACCGTGCCGGTCGTGAACGAGAACGACACCACGGCAACCGACGAGATCACCTTCGGCGACAATGACTTCCTCTCCGCCCAGCTGGCGCTGCTGCTCGGGGCGCGGCTGCTGGTCCTGCTCACCGACACCGACGGGCTGCACACGAGCGACCCCAACCGCGACCCCGGGGCCGAGCGGGTCGCCCGGGTCGACGAGTTCGCCGAGCTCGACTCCTACGAGATCGGCGACCGCGCCTCGCTCTATGGCTCCGGGGGCATGCGCAGCAAGGTCGCGGCGGCCGGGATGGCGAGCGCCGCCGGGATCCCGGCGGCGATCTGCGACGGGACCGCGGAGGGCTCGCTGCTCGCGGCCGCCCGCGGCGACGATGTCGGAACCAGGTTCGTCGCCCATGCGGAGCGCACCCCGGCGTTCAAGCTCTGGCTCCGCCACGCGAAGCCGGCGCGCGGCCGGGTGCTGGTAGACGCGGGAGCCGCGCGGGTCCTGCGCGAGAGCGGCTCGAGCCTGCTGCCGGTCGGGATCGTCGGGGTCGAGGGCGAGTTCGAAGCCGGCGACGCGGTCGACGTCGTCTCCGACGAGGCCCGGGTTGGCAAGGGGATCGTCAACTACTCTTCCGCCGAGCTGGTGCGGATCAAGGGAATGAAGTCGGCGGAGGTCCTCGAGCTGCTCCCGAACGCCTCCGAGGAGGCCGTACATCGGGATCGGTTCGTGCTCGGATGACCGCTCGCGGCGCGCGGAGGCTGTTCCGTGCGGTGGCGGCGCTGACCGTCCTCGGCGTCGCGCCGGCCGCCGAGGCGACCGTGGTCTCGCGCGCCGAGCGCGGGGCCGGCGGCTATTGGACCGCGGAGCGGATGGCCGACGCGCGGCCGCTGGACGTGGTCCGCGGCGGCTCCGGGCCGGCGCTGAGGCTGGCGCCGCAGCCGCCCCCGTTCGAGAGCTTCGCGGTCCCCGACCCGACCGCTCCGCCGCTGACCACGCACGGGAAGGTATTCGGGGTGCTGCCCGGGATCGGGCGCTTCGAGTGCTCGGCGACGGTCGTCGCGAGCGCCTCGCGCCGCGTCGTGTTCACCGCCGGACACTGCGTCTACGACCCGCGCACCGCAACCGTCGCCGGCCGGCTCACCTTCGTGCCCTCCTACGACCGCGGCGCCCGGCCGTTCGGGCGCTGGAGCGCGAAGGCGGCGCGGACGACGGTCGACTGGGTTCGCAGGGCCAACTTCGACTACGACTACGCGACCCTGACCATGCGCCCGCGCGACGGGCGCCGGATCGAGGAGGTGGTCGGCGGGCGACCGTTGGCAACCGGGACGCCGCGGGCGCAGATCTACACCGCCTACGGCTACCCGTCGAACTTCGCCGACGCGCAGCGGATGTGGGAGTGCCGGGGCGGCTACGCGGGCGACGACCCGCGCCCGATCCCGGGCGGTCCGCCGCCGATCGGGATGGCGTGCGACATGACCACCGGGGCGAGCGGCGGCGGCTGGGTCGACGAGGCCGGCCAACTGGTCTCGATCTCGAGCTTCGGCTACCAGCGGCGGCCGGGCTTCCTCTACGGGCCGTACCTGAAGGCGAAAGCGGCGCGCCTGGTGGCGCGCTCGGGCTGATCCCGGGGGCCGGCGGCGGCGGGCGACGCCGTTACCCTTTAGGCCGATGGCGATCGCGACCCGGACAGTCACCGACGCGTGTGAGAGCGCCCAGCGGGCGGCGCGCGTGCTCGCGACCGCCTCGACCGCGGTCAAGAACGGGGCCCTGGTGCGGCTCGCGGAGCTGCTCGGTGAGCGCACCGAGGAGATCCTGAACGCGAACGCCGCCGACCTCGCCGACGAGCGCGCCGCCGGGCTCACCGACGCCCTGCGCGACCGGCTGGCGCTCTCGGAGGAGCGGATCGCGGCGATGGCCGACGGGGTGCGCGAGATCGTCGCGCTCCCCGACCCGGTCGGCGAGGAGCTCGAGCGGCGCACGATCCAGGACGGCCTCGAACTGCGCAAGCTGCGGGTGCCGCTCGGCGTGGTCGCGGTGATCTACGAGGCGCGCCCGAACGTGACCGTCGACTGCGCGGCGCTCTGCCTCAAGAGCGGCAACGCGATCGTCCTTCGCGGATCCAGCTACGCCGAGCGCTCGAACGCGGCGCTCGCCGGCCTGGTCCGCGAGGCGGTGCTCGACGCCGGGCTCCCCGAGGGCTCGGTCGAGCTGCTCGGCGGAGACCGGACCGAGCTCGAGGAGCTGGCGACGGCGGAGGGCCTGGTCGAGCTGGTGATCCCGCGCGGCGGCGAGGGCCTGAAGGAGGCGCTGAAGGCGGTCGCCACGGTGCCGGTGCTGTACGCGGCCGGCGGCAACTGCCACGTCTACGTGCACTCCGAGGCCGACCTGGAGATGGCGCGGCGGATCGCCTACAACGCCAAGGTCGACCGCCCCGGCGTCTGCAACGCGGCCGAGACGCTGCTCGTGGACGAGAGCGTCGCCGAGGCCTTCCTGCCCGACGCGCTCGCCGATCTCGCCGCCGCGGGTGTCGAGCTGGTCGGCGACCGGCGGGTTCGCGCCGCGGCCGGGCAGACGGCCGTCGGCGAGGCGACCGAGGCCGACTGGGACACCGAGTACCACGGGATGAAGATGGCCGTCGGGGTCGTCGATTCGCTCGAGGAGGCGATCGAGCACGTCAACCATCACGGGACCGGCCACACCGAGGCGATCGTCAGCGGCTCGCCCGCGGCGGCACAGCAGTTCACCGACGGGGTCGACTCGGCGGTCGTCTTCGTCAACGCCTCGACCCGCTACACCGACGGCTACGTGTTCGGGATGGGGGCGGAGATCGGCAACTCGACCCAGAAGCTTCACGCGCGCGGCCCGATCGGGCTGCGCGAGTTGACGACTACCAAGTACGTCGTCCAAGGCGACGGACAGGTGCGGGGGTAGCGCCGTCTCCGGTCGTTCCATCGGGGTGCTCGGCGGCGCCTTCAACCCGCCGCACATCGGCCACCTTGTGCTCGCGCAGGAGGCGGCCCATCAGCTCGCGCTCGACGAGGTCGTCCTGGTTCCGACGGGGTTGGCGCCGCACAAGCGGATCGAGCCGGAGCCCGGACCGGGGCTGCGCCTGCGGATGACGCAGGAGGCCGCGGCGGGCGACGAGCTGCTCTCGGTCTCCGATCTGGAGGTCGCAGCCGAGGGCCCGTCCTACACCTTTCGTACCCTGGAGACATTGAGCGCGAACCGCCCCGGAGACGAGTTCACCTTCCTCATGGGGGCTGACGTGGCCGCGCACCTGGAATCCTGGAAGCGACCGGAGCGCGTGCTCGAGCTCGCGCGGCTCGGGATCGCCGGTCGCCCTGGGACGGCGCTCGACGAGGCCGAGGCGGCGCTCGAGCGGCTCGGCTCCCCGGACCGTGCGGAGACCGTGCGGATGCCCGAGCTCGCGGTCTCATCGACGCGGATCAGGCGCCGGATCGCCCAGGGGGCCCCGGTGCGCTACCTGGTCCCCGACGGGGTGCTGCGGCTGATCGCGGCGGAGGGGTTGTACCGGGAAGCGGTGAAGGTTTGAGCCCCAAACGGGAGGCCGCGGTTGCCGAGCGGCGTGAACGCGAGCCGGACGAGTCGGCCGAGCTGACGCGCGAGATCGCCGCGATCGTCGACGACAAGAAGGGCGAGCAGATCGTCGCCATCGACGTCCGCGAGCTCGTCTCCTACACCGACTACCTGGTGATCGCGACGGCTCGCAACGAGCGCCAGGCGAAGGCGATCGCCGACGAGGTCAACCTGCGGCTGAAGCGCGAGCGCTCGCGGTTGCCGGCGCGCGCCGAGGGCGAGCGCGAGGCGCGCTGGGTGCTGCTCGATTACGTCGACTGCGTCCTCCACGTGCAGGTGCCCGAGATGCGCGAGCGCTACCGGCTCGAGCGGCTCTGGGGCGAGGGCCCGCGGCTGAGGCTGGAGCTGGAGGGAGCCGCGGAGTAAAGCCGGTCCCCGGGCGCGGCTCCGTCCGACGCCGCTCCTAGCGTCCCGGGCGGTGAAGGCGTTCAAGAGGTCGCTGTTCGGCTACCGGCGAGCCGAGGTGGAGCGGGCGCTCATGGCGCGCGATACGGCGCTCGCCGAGGGCGCCGAGGTGCTCGCCCGCGAGACCACCGAGCTCGCCGGCGCGCGAACCAGGATCGCCCAGCTCGAGGCGGTCTGCGACGCGCTCTCCGACCGCGTCGTCGCCCGCGATCGCGAGCTCGACGAGCTACGGGCGGAGCTTGGACGGGCGCTGGCGCGGGCCGAGCGCAACGAGGCGGTGGGCGCGCAGGCACGCGAGCAGGCGACCAGGATGAGGATGGCGGCGCTGCGCGACGCTGCCGAGGTCTCGAGCCGGCTGCGGGAGCTGAGCGAGGCGCCGATGGCAGCCCGGGGGCGGCTCGCCGAGTCGCTGCGCGCGGCGATCGAGCGCTGCGGCGAAGGCGACGCGCCGCGCGAGAACGGCTCCGCGCCGCGCGACCAGGCCGACGCGATCTTCGAGGGTCTGGTCGAGGTCGAGGTCGGGCCGCTGGACGACTTCTCGCAGCTGGTCGGGTTCGAGGACGCCGCGGGCGCGATCGGGGCGACCTCGGAGATCTCGGTGCGCCGCTTCGCTCGCGGCCGGGCGACCCTGGAGATGAAGCTCGCCGAGCCGGTGGAGCTGCTGCGCGAGCTCGAGGAGCGGGCGCCGTTCGAGTTCAGGGTCCGCGACCGGCGCTTCGACCGCCTGGTCCTGGACGTCGACGCCGAGTAGGCGAACCGGCGTCCCGCGGGCGGGCGTCAGGAGGCGGGGACCAGGACCCGGACGCGGTGGCCGCCGAGCCGACCTCGCACGATCCCCTCCGTGCGCCGATCGCGATCCGAGCCTAACCGGTCTCCGGTCACGTCCGCCGCGGATGCGAACATACGTTCGTGCCGACCTCCAACGACAAGGGCAACGTTGCCGAGGCGGAGGTGGTCGCCGCCGCGACCAGGTTGGGCATTCCCGTGCTGCGCCCCACGGCCGAGCACACGCGGTACGACCTGGTCTTCGACCTTCCGGGAGGGCTCACGCGCGTTCAGTGCAAGTGGGCACCGCGCAAAGGCGAAGTGGTGGTGGTTCGGTGGCATTCGACCCGCCGTGGCCGGACGGGCTACATCCGCTCCAACTACACGGCCGAGGAGATCGATGCCGTCGCGGCCTACTGTCCCGGAACCGATGCCTGTTACTTCGTTCCGGTGGCTGCGGTCGGCGACCGAACGGCCATTCAGTTGCGGCTTTCACCGCCGGCAAACGGCCAGCGAGCGGCGGTACACTTCGCCGCCGATTACGAACTTGGGGCTGTAGCTCAGCTGGGAGAGCGCCGCCATGGCATGGCGGAGGTCAGGGGTTCGAGCCCCCTCAGCTCCACTTCCGACCCTCCGGCGACTCTCGCCGCCTACGACTACCGCCAGAAGTTCGGCTGGTACATGGAACGGGCCGCGGCCGGCGAGACGTTCCTGATCACACGGCGCGGTAAGCCGTACGCTCGGCTCTCGCCACCTCACCTACAGCTCGACCTCGCGCCGGAGCCGTCCGAGGTCGTCCCGATCACGACCGCGAAGGAGGACCGATGACCGTTCCCGCCCGCCTCTCCGTCGTCACCGTCGGCGCCCGCGACGTCGCCGCCCTACGCGCCTTCTACGAGCGCCTCGGCTGGACCACGAAGACGCCCGCGGGCGACTTCGCCGCCTTCCCGCTCGGTGGCGCGGTGTTCACCCTCTTCGACCACGAGCTGCTGGCCGCGGAGGCGAGCGCCGGGCCGGCGCCGGCGCCGGTCCCGTTCAAGGGCTTCACCCTGGCGATCAACGTCGAGCAGCGCGAGCAGGTCGAGACGGCGCTCGCCGCCGCCCGCGATGCCGGCGCGACCGTGCTGGCCGAGCCCGTCGATCGCGACTGGGGTGGGCGCTCCGCCTACTTCGCCGATCCGGAGGGCACCGCGTGGGAGATCGGCTGGCTGCC
>DASPGZ010000009.1:0-13823 GCA_035620355.1 Solirubrobacterales bacterium
CCTCAACCGCCGCGTAGGTGTTGGCGACGGTCTGCGCCTCGACCCCCTGGGCGGCGTCGACGACCAGCAGCGCCCCCTCGCAGGCGGCGAGGCTGCGCGAGACCTCGTAGGAGAAGTCGACGTGGCCGGGGGTGTCGATCAGGTGCAGGTGGTAGGTCTCGCCGTCGTTCGCGGCGTAGTCGACCCGCACGGCCTGGGCCTTGATCGTGATCCCGCGCTCGCGCTCGAGCTCCATCGAATCGAGCAGCTGGGGCATGTGCTTACGCGGATCGACCGCCCCGGTGAGCTCGAGGATCCGATCGGCCAGGGTCGACTTCCCATGGTCGATGTGGGCGATGATCGAGAAGTTCCGGATGCGGTCCATGGGCCCGACGAGGATAGGCCGCATCCGGTCCGCTCACGGGTGGAGCGGCTTCGGCAGGCTGCGCCACCCGCGCAGCAGCGGCAACGGGTCCTCGGCCTCGGCCTCCCAGCCGCGGCCGTTGCGGACCTCGAAGTGCAGGTGGTCGCCCCAGCAGGAGCCGGTGCAGCCGACCCCGCCGAGTGCGGTCCCGGCGCTCACCCGCTCGCCGGTGCGGACCGAGGCCGGCTCGATCAGGTGCATGTAGACGTACGTGCGCTTCGCCCCGGCGTCGTAGAGGTGAACGTAGTTGCCCTGGCCGCCGTCGCTGCCGGCCTCGATCACGGTCGAGTCGACCGGCGCCACGACCGGGGTCCCGGGCTCGGCGAACATGTCCTGGCCCGCGTGCGTGTGGCCGCTGCGGGCGGCGCCGAAGCCGGCCTCGGAGCTGCCGTAGTCGACCGGTCCGACGACCGGCACGAACGGCCCCTCGGCGCGGCGCTCGCGCCGCAGCCGGCGCTCGCGGTCGGCCGTGCGCTCGGCCCAGTCGGCGACCTTGGCGACACCGAAGCGGAGCTCGACCGGGGACCGGCCGTCGGCGGGCCCGGCGCTCTGGGCGGCGACCGCGGGCGCGGCGCAGATGGCCACCGCCGCGCAGAGCGCGAGCGAGGCAAAGACTCGGTTGTTCGATCGCATGCGGCGCATGCAGGGATCACCCTCTTTCGGTGTCGGCGCGGCTGCGTGCCGAGCGGCGGGTTACGGGCGCCCGCGCTGGCGATGCCGAGCGTCAGCGGGCGCGTGTGAGGACCAACACCGTGATCGGCCCTTGGTACCGGATGTGTGACCGGTGTCACACATCGTTTGCTTGCAATAGAGCTTGCGTCAGCGCTCGAGGTAGCGGAGCGTGATCCGGCCGATCTGGATCTCGTCGCCGTGCTCGAGCAGGTGCGCGGCGATCCGGCGCCGGTTGACGAAGGTGCCGTTGCGCGAGTCGAGGTCGTCGAGGTAGTCGCCGTCGATGGTCCGAACCACGACCGCATGCTCGCGCGAGACGCTCAGGTCGTCGAGGAAGATGTCGGCGTCGGGGGTGCGGCCGATCGTCGTCCGCGGCCGCTCGATCGCGAACTCCTCGCCGGCCCGATCGCCCGACTCGATCACCAGCACCGTCGCCGGGCCGTCGACCGGGTGCTCCCCGGTCTCGTCGAACGGCTCCTCGTCGAGTGGCTCATCCTCGAGCGGCTCGCCGTCGTCCTCCTCCAGCCACTCGTCTTCCTCGAGCTCCTCGTCCTCCTCGAGCCGGTCCTCGTCGCGCTCGTCGGCGGCCTCGGGCTCGGGCTCGTCGCCGCCACCGCCACGCCGCAGCAGCGCCCAGATCCGCGCCGCCTCGGGGATCCGCAGCAGCGTGATCGCCGCCGCGTAGACGGCGGCGCCGGCGGCAAGGCCGATCCCGAGCGAGATGATCTGCCCGGCCAGGCCCCGCCCGAGCTGGTCGTCGAGCAGCTCCCAGACGCCGAAGCTGACCGCGGCGAGGGCGGCCGAGGCGGCGACGATCCGGATCGTGGTCCAGAGCAGCCGGCCGAGCTCGAGCCGACCGAGCGCCTGGCGCAGGATCACCGCCTGCGCGGCGACGCTGACCGCGGTGGCGATCGCGGTCGCGGCGACGATCCCGCCGACCCCGAACGGCCCGTAGAGGGCGAAGGCGGCGATCGCGGTGATCGCGAGGTTGCCGCCGGCGATCGCCGTCGGCACCCAGGGCCGCTGGAGGCTGAAGAAGGTCCGCGTGAGGAGCAGGAAGATGCCGTTGAACGGGAGCGAGAAGGCGAACCAGAAGAGCGCCTCGGAGACCAGGTCGGTCGCGCCCGGGCCGAAGTCGCCGCGCTCGTAGACGACCCGGATCATCGGCTCGGCGAGGACCAGGATCGCGGCCGTCGCCGGGATCAGCAGCAGCAGGATCAGGCGCATGCCGGAGGCCGTGGTCGAGCGCAGCCGGTCGAGGTCGCCGCGGGCCGCGAACCGGGCCAGGGTCGGGAAGAGGACGGTCGCAACCGCGACCGAGAACACGCCCTGGGGCAGCATGTAGATGCGAAACGCCTTGTCGATCGCCGCCGGCGCCCGCTCGGAGACGAGGAAGCCGGCGGTGCTGTTGATCAGCAGGTTGAAGTTGATCAGCCCGAGGCTGATCGTCACCGGCAGCATCAGGGTCAGCACCCTGCGCACGTCGACGTCGCGCAGCGCCTCGCGCAGGTGGCCCTGGAACGGCGCCAGCAGCGCGCGCCGCAGCCCGTAGGGGGTGTGCTTGAGGTCCCAGAGGCAGATCGCCAGCTGGACCACGGTGCCGGCGAGGACGCCGACCGCGTAGGCGTAGATCTCGTCGCCTTCGGGAAACGCGGGCGCCAGCCCGACGAGCACCGCGATGATCGTCAGGTTCCAGAACAGGGGCGAGATCGCGAAGGCGCCGAAGCGGTCGTAGCTGTTCAGGATCCCGACCACCATCCCGCTCGCCCCGAGCAGGATCAGGATCGGGAACAGGATCCGCGAGAGGCTCACGGTGAGATCCGCGACCGTCCCGTCCGAGGCGGGCACGAACACCGGCATCAGCAGCGGCGCGACGAGGATGAACAGCGCGGTCAGCGCCCCGAGCACCAGGCAGACGACGTAGATCAGGTTGGTCGCCAGCCGGAAGGCTTCGCGGCGGTCGCCGCGCTCGAGCTTCTCCGTGAACACCGGGACGAAGGCGGCCTGGATCGCGGCGTCGGCGAACAGGCTGCGGACCAGGTTCGGGACCTGGAAGGCGATCGTGAACGCCGACATCGCGCCGCTGACCCCGAAGTAGGAGGCGGCGAAGATCTCCCGCACCAGGCCGGCGATCCGCGAGAGCGCGGTGGCGAAGGAGAAGAATGCGGTCGAGATCGCCAGCCGGCCCGCCCGCGGGGTCGGGACGCCGATCTCCTCGTTTGGCACCACCTCGGCCTCGGCGAGGTCGGCGAGCTCACCCGGCGATCTGCCGTCCGGCGCGCGACCCTGATCCTCCCGGTGGTTCATGAATAAGCCGCCTCAATAGCGGCGGGGCTCGGCTTCGCTCTCGCGGGCTTCACCTCGCAGGCCCCCGCTATAGTCCGCCGTCGCCAAATGGCCAACATCGCCTCACAGAAGAAGCGCAATGCGCGCACCCTGCGCGAGCACGACGAGAACCGTCGGCTGACCAGCGCGATCAAGACCCACTTCAGACGGCTCGAGGCAGCCGTCGCCGCCGGCGACGCCGAGACCGCCGACGCCGAGCTTCGGAGTCTCGACTCGCGGATCGACAGGGCGGTCGGCAAGGGCGCCCTGCACCGCAACACCGGCGCCCGCAAGAAGGCCCGGGCCGCCCGCGTCCGCGCCGGCGCCTGAGTCACCTTCCCGCGGCGCGACGCACCGCGAGCGTCAGGGCGACGCGCTCCGGATAGTCCTCGCCGCCCCGTGTCCACCACTCGAGGTCGGCGATCGCGCAGGCCGAGGCGCGCACCTGCTCGCGCGAGCGCCCGTCGAGGCGCCGCAGCAGCATCTTCGCCGCGTACGGGTGCATCGGCAGCGCCGCCTCGATCTCGCGGTTCGACATCCCGCGCTCCTGCATCTCGAGCGCCGCGCTCGCCTCGCGCAGGCGCCGCGCGACCGCGTAGATCAACGGCGTCACCGACTCGCCCTGGTCGGTGAGCCGCTCGGCGGCGACCAGCGCCGCGGCCGGGTCGCGGTCGACGATCGCGTCCGAGAGCGCCCAGGCGACCTCCTCCGAGGTGTCGGCGACCATCGCCTCGAGGTCGGCGCGGGTGACCGCGCCCTCGGGGCCCGCCCAGAGCGCCAGCCGGTCGAGCTCGGTCGCCAGCCGGCCGGTCCCCTCCCCCATCCGCTCCGCCAACAGGCGCGCCGCGTCGGGCTCGAGCTCGAACCCGCGGCGACCGGCCTCGGCGACCAGCCAGCGCGGCAGGTCGCGGGCCTTGGGGGCCGCGAACTCGAGCACGGTGCCGCCGGCGGCCTCGACCGCCTCGGCGACCTTCTTCGGCGCCTTCAGCTTCGGCGGCTGCTCGCGGGCGACCAGCACGACGGTGACGTCCGGGGGCAGCGCCGCCAGCGCCTCGGCGACCGGGCCGGCCTGCTTGGCCGACCAGCGCTCGACCCCGTCGGCGAGCAGGTAGCGGCGCGCGGCGGTCAGCGAGAGCGCCGGGATCGCGGCGACCAGGCCTTCGGCGTCGGGCCCGCCACTCGACCCGGGCGGCGGCGAGAACGATTCGAGGGCCCCGGGGCCGCCCTCGGACTCGGCTCGGGCGCGCAGCCTCGCGAGCGCGGCGTCGAGCTTGGCCACGTCGGTGCCCGCGATCAGGTACGCGGGCGCGATCTCGCTCTTGTCGCGCGGCCCGGCCAAGGTCGGCCGAGTGTATTCGCCGCCCCGGCCGCAGCCGGGCCGGTCGCCTAGATGCTCCCGACCAGGATGCTGACCACCCCGAGCACGATCGCGGCACCCGTGAGCTGCATCAGCAGGCGGCCGCGGAGGCCGGTAGCGGCGAAGTAGAGGGCGACGAGGGCGGCGATCCCGGCCAGCACCGCGCTCGGCCAACCGAGTACCAGGGTGGCGACCTTCTGGCCCGAGGACCCGTCGAAGCACTCGCCGTCGGCGGGCACCGCGGCCTCGCCGGCGAGGATGTCGTCGCAGGTCGGCGTGTCGCCGATGTCGGCCATCGCGATCACCATCACCGCGCAGGCGAAGGCGAGCGCCAGGGCGAGGATCACGGCGAGCGCGCGCCATCCGCCGCTGGCGCGCTCGTCCACCGAGCCTGTGGAAGGCGGCGGCGGGGGCGGTGAAGCCTGCGGCTGCTCGGGTGGCGGTGGCGTTGGGTTACCGCTTGCTTCCATCGCTGATTCCTCCTGGACGAGTGGTCGGGGGACGAGTCTGAGGGTGCGGCAGCCTATCCGCCCCCGCGGTCGCCAATCATCCAGGAACGGCGCCCCGCGGTCAGCACGAGCTCGCCGCCGGTGTCGGTGCGCAGCACCGGCACGCCCGCCTCCGCCAAGGCGTCGAGGGTCGCCGGCGACGGATGGCCGTAGGGGTTGTCCGAGCCGACCGAGATCAGCGCCAGCTCGGGCTCGGCCTCGCTCAGCAGGCGCACCAGCCCGGCGTCCTCGCTCCCGTGGTGGGCGACCTTGAGCACATCGACGTCCCCGGGGTGCACGGGTGCCAGCTCGGCCTCCGCGTCGCCGCTGAGCAGGATCCGGAAACCGCGCCACCGGGCGAGCAGGACCAGCGAGCTCGCGTTCGGCTCCGCGGCCCCGGCGCCGGGCCGGGGCCAGAGCACCGCGACCCGCAGGCCGCCGGTCCGAAACGAGGCTCCGGCGGCGATCCGCCGCACCCGCGCGCCGGACGCGGCGGCGGCGCCGAGCAGCGCCCGGTCGGCTCGCGCGACCAGCAGCCGCGCGACCCGGGCCGAGGCGAGCACCTCCGGCGCGCCGCCCGAATGGTCGAGGTCGGGGTGGGTGATCGCCAGCGCGGCCAGCGAGTCGATCCCGAGCTCGTCGAGCCGCTCGGCGACCCCGGAGCCCGGCGGTCCGGCGTCGACGAGCACCGGCTCGCCGCCAGCCGGGCGCAACAGGATCGCATCGCCCTGGCCGACGTCGAGCATCCGCATTTCGAGACCCGGCGCCGGGAATCCGGGTCGCTCGGCGCCCGCGAGGCCGGCGAGCGCGGCGGCGGCGAGCGCGAAGCCGGCAACGGCCCCGGCAACCCTCGCCGCGCGCCGGCCCGGGGCCAACGCCGCACGGCGGCCCAGCGAGCGCACGGCGAGGGCCAGCGCCGTGCCGAGCGCCGCGTAGGCGCCGAAGAGGCCGGCGGGGCCGCCGAGGCCGAGCTCGACCTGCGCCCAGCCGGGAGCGGCGAACCAGTCGGCCACCTGGGCGATGTAGGCGGCGAGCAGGCCGGCGAGCCAGGTGATCGGCTCGACCGGCAGCCACTCGACCTGGCCCGCGGCCGCGGCCAGCATCCCCAGCCACATCACCGGCGCCTCGGCCGGGACCGCGACCAGGTTCGCCGGCAGCGAGACCAGCGAGACGGTGCCGAAGTGAAACGACATCAGCGGCGCGGTCGCGGCGGTCGCGGCGGTCGTCATCGCCGCCGCCTCGGCCAGCGCCCGCCGGGCGCGGCCGGGCGCGGTTCCGGCGAGCGCCCGGCTCAAGGGCGCGGTCCCGAGCAGAATCCCGAGCACCGCGGCGAAGCTCAGCTGCCAGCCGACGTCGCCGGCCGCGCGCGGATCGATCGCCAGCGTCGCGGCGGCCGCCAGCCCGAGCGCGTACCAGCGCGAGCTCGGCCGCCCGGCGAGCGCCGCGATCAGCCCCGCCGCTCCCATCAGCCCGGCGCGCTGGATCGACGGCCCGGCGCCGGTGACGAGGACGTAGAGGCCGATCAGGCCGAGGATGCAGACCAGCCTCGCGCGCAGGCCGACGCCGAGGGCGCCGAGCAGCGCCGTGGCCAGGATCGCCAGGAGGACGACGTTCTGGCCCGAGACCGCGAGCAGGTGCGCGAGTCCCGAGCGCTTGAACTCGTCGACGGTGGCCGCGTCGATCCGGTCGTCCTGGCCGAGGACGAAGCCGCGCAGGAGCGCCGCCGAGCGGTCGGGCGTACCCGCGGAGAGCGCGCCCTGGGCCCGCTCGCGGACCCGGTCGAGGGCGCCGGTCAGCCCCGTCCGAGCGCCATCGCGGAGCTCGATCGAGCGCGCGGAGAGCACCCGGGCGATCCCGAGCCGCTCGAGATAGCCGCGCTCGAACTCCGCCGGCGCCCGCAGGCGGCCGGCGGCGGAGACGGCGGCGCCGATGTCGAGGTCGGCGACGGGCTCGGGCGCCTCGACCAGCAGCCGCCCCGCGGGCGTCGCGACCCGAGCCCGGACCATGCCGCGAGCGCGCCGCGGAACGGCCGTTACGAAGCCCCCGACCTCGATCCCCCCGCCCGGCGCGAGGCGCAGCGCGCCGGCGTCGATCGCGGCGACCCGCAGCGACCCGATCCCGAGGCCGGCGGCGAGCGCCGCGGCGGCCACCAGGCCGACCCAGGCGCGCGCCCCGAGCGCGCTTCCCGCGCGCCCGCGCGGGGCGGTGGCTGAGAGCAGGGCCGCGGCCGCGGCCGCCGCGATCGCCAGCTCCGGGCCTCGGGCCGGGCCGCCGAGCATCGGCGACAGCGCGAGGCCGACCGCGAGCCCGCCGAGGGCGGCCAGCCGCCAGGCAAAGCCGAGCGCAGGCGCCAAGGGACCGTCTCCTGTCTAAGGCTGGAGTCGCCCGCGCAGCGCCTCCATCGTCGCCGGCCCGATGCCGCTGATCTCGTCGAGCTCGTCGATCGAGGAGAGCCCGCCGTGCTCGTCGCGGTAGGCGACGATGTCGCCCGCGGTCACCGGGCCGATGCCCTCGATCGTGTCGAGCTGTTCGACCGTCGCCGTACCGAGGCTGATCGGGCCGTCCTCGGCGGCCCCGGGCCCGGCGACCGCGCCGCCGCCGGGAGCGCTCGGCGCGACCACGACCTGCTGGCCGTCGGCAAGCTTCGCCGCCAGGTTGATCGCATCGGGGGCCGCTTCCGGGGTCGTTCCGCCGGCGCGCTCGACCGCGTCGGTTACCCGGGCGCCGGCGGGCAGCCTGTAGACGCCCGGATCGCGGACCTCGCCGGCGACGTGGACGACCAGCCCTCCTCCGCCCGGTTCGAGCTCGAACGACGACGCCTCCGCGCCGCCGGCCTCGCCGACGCCGCCGAAGCCAGCCTCGGCGTCGTCGGCGGAACGCAGCCAGCGGGCACCGAGCAGGAGCAGCGCGACGGCGATCGCGCCGTAGACGAGGAGCTGTGCGCGGCTGAGCTCGGGCATGGCCGCGATCGTCGTACGGGCCGGCGCGCGTGTGGGGCGCGCACGGTGCCGAAAGCGCTACCCGACGCGAAAACCTTCCAGGCCCTGGGGCTGCTCGTCGAACACCTCGACCCGCTCGACCGCGGCCCGCTCCGGACCGGAGCGGCAGAAGTCGACCAGTTGCTCCACCGCCGCCGCCGGACCCTCGAACACCGCCTCGACCGTGCCGTCGGCCCGGTTCGCGACCGCCCCCGCGAGCCCGCGCGACTCGGCCATCCGCCGGGTCGTGTCGCGGAAGAAGACCCCCTGGACCCGACCGTGGACGATCACCCGCCGACGGATCACACCAGGCGCCTCAACGGCGGCGCGGCTCGGCCGCGCTACTGCTCGTAGTCCTCGTCGTCGTAGCCGCTCGCCTGGGTCGCGAGCCTGCGGCTGTAGAGCTCGTCGGCGGAGACGGCGGGCGACTGGACGGAGATCAGTGCCAGGGGCTGATCGCCGTCGTTGGCGACCGAGTGGTCGGTGGCCGGCGGGATCAGCACCAGGTCGCCGGCGCCGAGGCTCTGGGTGTCGCCGGTCGCCGACATCGTCCCGGAGCCGGAGACCACCACGTAGACCTGCTCGGCCTCCTCGTGGGAGCGCAGCTCCTCGTGGACCCCCGGCGGGACCTCGAGCCAGTTGACCGAGAGGTTTCGCGAGCCGAGCTCGCCCGCGTCCATGAGAATGTGCGGACGCAACCCATGAACCTCGGTCACGGCCGCGTCGGAGAGGCGCCTGACGAGCACGCGGGCTTTCTAGCAGACCAAAGGCAACCCGTGGGTGCGCGTCAGCGAACCACGAGGTTGACCAGTTTGCCGGGCACGACGATCTCCTTCACGACCTGCTTGCCGTCGAGGTGGCGGATCACGTTCGGGCTCGTGCGCGCGAGCTCCAGCAGCTCGTCCTCGGGAGTGTCGGCGCCGACCGTGAGCTGGTCGCGGCGCTTGCCGTTGACCTGGACCACCAGCGTGAACTCCTCGCGGGCGAGCAGCGACTGGTCGGGCTGCGGCCAGGGCGTCTCCCAGACCCGGTCGCCGGTCAGCGATTCGTAGACCTCGCTGCCCAGATGCGGGGCGAACGGGAAGATCAGCGAGGCGGCGGTCGCGGTGGCGAAGCGCAGGGTCGCGGCCCCGGCGGGATCGTCGTAGAGCGAGTCCTTGAGCCGGTAGGCGTCGTTGACCAGCTCCATCACCGCGGCGATCGCCGTATGCAGCTGGAACTCGCGGATGTCGTGGGTGACCTTGTCGATCGCCCAGTGGGCCTTGCGCTCCAGCTCGCGCGCCGCGCCGTCTCGGGCGGCCTGCCCGCCGCCCGCGGAGGCGTCGGTGCGCTCGGCGACCTCGCCCGCGAGCCGCCAGAGGCGGACCAGGAACCGGTGCACGCCCTCGACCCCCTCGGGGATCCAGTCGCCGCCGCGCTCCGGCGGGGCGAGGAAGCAGACGTAGGCTCGCGCGGTGTCGGCGCCGTAGCGCTCGACCGTGGCCACGGCGCTGACCGTGTTGCCCTTCGACGAGGACATCTTCGCGCCGCCCATCGTGATCATCCCCTGGGTGAAGAGGCTCGCGAACGGCTCCTGGACCTCGAGCATCCCCATGTCCGCGAGCGCCTTGGTGAAGAAGCGCGCGTACATGAGGTGGAGGATCGCGTGCTCGACCCCGCCGATGTAGTTGTCGACCGGCATCCAGAAGTTGGCGACCGAGGGCTCGAACGGGAGCTCCTCGTTGTGGGGGTCGAGGTAGCGGAGGAAGTACCAGGCCGAGTCGACGAAGGTGTCCATGGTGTCGGTCTCGCGACGCGCCGGGCCCCCGCACTCCGGGCACTCCGTGTTGACCCAGTCGGCGACCGCAGCCAGCGGGCTCTGCCCCCTGGGCGCGTAGTCCTCGACCTCGGGCAGCTCGACCGGGAGCTGCTCGTCGGGGACCGCGACCATGCCGTCGCGCTCGCAGTAGACGATCGGGATCGGGCAGCCCCAGTAGCGCTGGCGCGAGAGCAGCCAGTCGCGGAGGCGGTAGTTGACCGCCGCGCCGCCCTTGCCCTCGGCGCTCAGCCACTCGACGATCTCGGCGTAGGCCTCGCGGTTGTCCTTGCCGTCGAACGGGCCGCTGGCGACCAGCGGCCCGTCGCCGACGTAGGGCTCCGCCTGGACGTCCTCGCCGCCGGCGACGACCTCGCGGATCTCGATCCCGAACCTGCGCGCGAACTCGTGGTCGCGGGCGTCGTGGGCGGGGACCGCCATCAGGGCACCGGTCCCGTACTCCATCAGCACGTAGTCGGCGACGAACATCGGGATCCGCTCGCCGTTGACCGGGTTGGTAACCGTGCGGCCGAGAGGAACGCCGGTCTTCTCGCGCCCCTCGTCGCCGCGCTCCTCGACCGACTCGCGCGCGGCGGCGTCGATGTAGGCTCGGACCTCGTCCTCGCGGCCGGTCCCGGCAGCGAGCCGCTCGAGGTCGGGGTGCTCGGGCGCGAGCACGAAGAAGGTGGCGCCGAAGAGGGTGTCGGGACGGGTGGTGAAGACGGGGAAGTCGATCCCGAGCTCCTCGCAGCTGAAGGTGACCTCGGCCCCCTCGGAGCGGCCGATCCAGTTGCGCTGCATGGTGATCACGTGCTCGGGCCAGGACTCGAGCAGGTCGAAGTCGGCGAGCAGGCGGTCGGCGTACTCGGTGATCTTGAAGAACCACTGTTCGAGGTCGCGCGACTCGACCAGGCTGCCGCAGCGCTCACAGCGCCCGTCGATCACCTGCTCGTTGGCGAGCACCGTCTGGTCGACCGGGCACCACTGGACCGGCGCCTCGGCCCGGTAGGCGAGCCCGCGCTCGTAGAGGCGCAGGAACAGCCACTGGGTCCAGCGGTAGTACGAGGGCCAGTGGCTGGAGATCTCGCGCGACCAGTCGATCGAGACGCCCCAGGCGCGGAACTGCTCGCGGTAGGCCTCGATCGAGGCCTCGGTCGCCTCGCGCGGGTGGACGCCTGTCTTGATCGCGTTGTTCTCCGCCGGAAGGCCGAAGGCGTCGTAGCCCATCGGGTGGATCACGTGGTGGCCGTTGCGGCGGCGGAAGTGGGCGAGCGCGTCGCCGATCGAGTAGTTCTTCAGGTGGCCGACGTGCGGCTCGCCGGACGGGTACGGGAGCATCTCGAGCACGTAGGACTTCGGCTTCGAGTCGTCGAAACCGGGCTCGCCGGGGTTCGGGACCTCCCAGGTGCGCTCGCGCTCCCAGATCTCCTGCCAGCGGCGTTCGATCGCGTGCGGGTCGTAGATGCTCTGTCCGTCGCCGGCGTCCATCGCCCCGATATTACGAGCGCCCGCCGCTGTGGCATTCCGCGGCGCCGCGAGCGTAGACTCGGCCGCCCGAGACGAGGAGGTTGCGAATGGGACGCCTGATCAGACTCGACCGGACCGGCCACAGCACCGTCGCCGAGTGGAACGGGACCGACGGCGACGGCTCGGCGGTCGCGGTGGAGACCTTCCGCGAGGAGCTCGAGCGGGGCATGGTCGCCTCGGTCAGCTACGCCGACGGGACCGCCGAGGTCGTGCGCGAGCTGCCGCTCGACGCCGAGCTGGTGGTGCTGCGGCGGCCGATCGCCGGCGGCTGAGCGCCCCGGGGTCGGCGATGGACGCTGCGCCGGCGACGGCGCGCGGCGCGGCCACCGGTGGCGGGCTGGCCGAGGCGAGCCGGCTGCATTGGCGCGAGGACGCGAGCGAGCGGACGCTGCGCCGCGACGGCCGTCGCTGGACGGCGTGGACGGCCTGGATCGGCGGGGTGTTCGTGGTCCCGGGTGCGCTGCTGATCGCGATCGAGCCGCTCACCTTCCCGGCGGCGGCGATCTGCTTCGCCCACGCCTGGGCGGTGCCGTGGATCCAGGCGCGCCGAGGGGCCCGCCAGGTGGTCCCGATCGGCAGCGAGCGCAGCGCCGCGCGGCGCGCCGGTGCGGACGGCGGCGCCGAGGGAGTGGCGCTGGGGCTGCTCGGCGACCTGGTCGGACACGCGGAGCGCGATCTGCTGCGGACCAGCGGGCTGGCCCTGCAGCGGGGCGAGCTCGGGGCCTGGCTCGTCGGCGAGCAGGGCGCGATCCTGGTCCGCTCGCGGGGGCGGCGCGCGGATTGCTGGTGCGTGCGGGTGGCGGAAACAGGCGAGCTTCCCGCCGGCGATCGGGTCGCGCATCTGCTGCTGGCGCTGCGCGAGGATGAGCTCGGTTTCGCCAAGGTCGCCAACCTCGGCTTCTCCGGCGCGACCTGGCGGGTGCGCCGCCAGCTTCCAGGCCGCGCGCGGCCGGCGCTCGACGCCGCCCGCCGCGCGGCCCGCGAGAATCGTTGCGGCGTCAACCACTCCGGCTAGAATCGGTGCATGACGACCACCGTCGGAGCGCAGATCTCGGAGGACGAGCTCGCGGCGTGGCGGGCTTTCCTGCGCGCCCACTCGACCATGCTGAGGCGGATCGGTCGCGACCTCGACGAGGCCGGGCTGCCGCCGCTGACCTGGTACGACGTGCTCGCGGCGCTCCGCGACAACCCCGAGGGATCGATGCGACAGGTCGAGCTCGCCGAGCGGGTGCTGCTCTCGAACAGCGGCCTCAGCCGGCTGCTCGACCGGATCGCGAAGGACGGGTTGGTCGAGCGCACGTCGTGCCCCGGCGACCGGCGCAGCTTCTACGTCGAGCTCACCCCCGAGGGCGCCGAGATGCTCGACCGGATGTGGCCCGTGTACGCGCGCGGGATCGCGGAGGACTTCCTCCCGGCGCTCGGCAGCAACCCGTGCGAGGTGCGCCGGATGCTCGAGATGATCGGCGCCCAGTGCGAGATCGTGCGCGCGGCCGAGGCCGCGGTCGGCGAGTCGGAATAGCGCCCACTCAGAAGGGCCAGATCAGCGCGCCTCGCTCGTCGAAGCTGGCGCCCGGCAGCCAGCCGATCTCCCACGCGGTGCCCTCCGGATCGGCGAAGTAGGCGGAGCGCCCACCCCAGTCGCGATCGACGGGCTCGGCCAGCACGGTCGCGCCGGCATCGCGGGCGGCGGCGAGCGCCGCTTCGACCTGCTCGCGCTGCTCGACGTTGATCGCCAGGGTGAAGCCCTTGAACGGGACCGGCCCCGGCGCCGGCCCGGCGCTCGCCTCCGCGGCCAGCAGCTCGTGGTCGAAGAGGGTGAACACCGCGCCGCCGAGCGGGAAGGCGGCGAATTCGCCCTCGGGCGTCTTCGTGGTCCAGCCGAGGCGCTCGTAGAAGGCGCGCAGGGCGGCGACGTCGCGGGCGCCGACGGTGACGACGGAGAGGCGGGCGGGAACGGTCATCGGTTCTCCTTCGCGGTCGTGATCGGGACCTCGGCCGGCTCCGGCGCGAGGTCGAGCTGTAGGTGAGGTGGCGAGAGCCGAGCGTACGGCTTACCGCGCCGTGTGATCAGGAACGTCTCGCCGGCGGCGGCCCGTTCCATGTACCAGCCGAACTTCTGGCGGTAGTCGTAGGCGGCGAGAGTGGCCGGAGGGTCGGAAGTGGAGCTGAGGGGGCTCGAACCCCTGACCTCCGCCATGCCATGGCGGCGCTCTCCCAGCTGAGCTACAGCCCCAAGTTCGTAATCGGCGGCGAAGTGTACCGCCGCTCGCTGGCCGTT
>DASPGZ010000010.1:0-8151 GCA_035620355.1 Solirubrobacterales bacterium
GAGCGCCGGGCGATGCTGGTCAACGTCGTCGACGTCCCCTCGCTCTGCAACTTCATCCTCCCGGCGATCGTGCGGACCGGGCCGCTGGCGATCGCGATCTCCACCGCGGGCGCCTCGCCGGCGCTGGCGAAGCGGATCAAGCGCGAGATCGCCGAGGGCTTCGGCGAGCCCTACGCGCGGCTCGCGGTGATCCTCAACGACGCCCGCGGCTGGGCGAAGGGCAACCTGCCCACCTACCAGGATCGCAAGCGCTTCTTCGAGGGGATCGTCAACGGCGATCCCGACCCGGTCGAGCTGATCCGCGCGGGGCGCGAGCGCGACGTGCTCGAGCTGATCGAGGCGGCGAAGCTCGCCGAGGCGGCCCCGGCCGCGGCCGGCTGATGCCGCCGATCGGCATCTACGCGATCTGCTTCGCGATCCTGCTGGCGCTCTCGGTGGCGGTCTACATCAACCGCTACTACGCGACCCGCAAGTGCCACCAATGCGGGGCCCAGGTCGAGCTCGGCCGCTCGAAGTGCCACGCCTGCACCTACCGGTTCATCAACTAGCGAAGGGAGCACGATGAGGCTGAGACGACTCGGCGACTCCGAGCTCGAGGTCTCCGAGATCTCGCTCGGCTCTTGGCTGACCTACTCGGGCGGGGTCGAGCGCGAGCAGACCGAGGCCTGCACGCGGGCGGCCTTCGACGCTCAGATCAACTTCTTCGACACCGCCAACGTCTACGGGACCGGCGCCGCGGAGGAGGCGTGGGGCGAGATCCTCTCGGACTACGACCGCGACTCCTACGTGCTCGCGACCAAGGTCTACTTCCCGATGTCCGAGCAGGACTTCGGGCTCTCGCGCGAGCAGATCACGAAGCAGATCGACGCCTCGCTGGCGCGGCTGCGCACCGACTACGTCGACCTCTACCAGTGCCACCGCTTCGACCCCGACGTCGAGATCGAGGAGACGATGGAGGCCCTGACCGAGGTGGTCGAGTCGGGCAAGGCGCGCTACCTCGGTTTCAGCGAGTGGCATCCCGAGCAGATCCGCGCCGCGCTCGACGTGCCCGGGGCGGCCAAGTTCGTCTCCTCGCAGCCGCAGTACAACGCGATCTGGCGCGCACCCGAGGCCGAGCTGTTCGAGCTCTGCACCGCCCACGGGATCTCGCAGATCGTCTGGTCACCGCTCGCCCAGGGCGTGCTCACCGGCAAGTACGAGCCCGGGCGCGAGCCGCCGGAGGACTCGCGCGCGGCGAGCGACGAGATGAGCTTCGCGATCGAGCGCTACATGGCCGACCAGGTGCTCGAGGCGGTCGGGCGGCTGCGGGGGGTGGCCGAGGACGCCGGGCTCGAGCTCGGCCAGCTGGCGCTCGCCTGGATCCTGCGCCGTCCCGAGGTCGCCTCGGCGATCGTCGGCGCCTCGCGCCCGGAGCAGGTGCACGCGAACGCCTCGGCATCCGGGATCGAGCTCTCGGACGAGACCCTGAGGGCGATCGACGAGGCGCTCGGCGGGGTCGCGATCACCGAGGCCCGGGCCGCCAACTTCGCCCGCGAGGGTGTCAAGCACCGCGAGTGATGAAACGGGCCGCGCTCGCAGCGCTCGCGCTCGCCGCGCTCGCGGCGCCCGCGGCGGCGACGGCCCCGGCGACGGCTGAGCGCCCAGCGCCCCGCTTCCGCGTCCTCGTCTACTCGGAGCCCGACTCGTTCCACGCCTCGGTCGGATCGGTGCAGGCGGCGATCGCGGCGATCGAGGAGATGGGCGAGCGGCGCTCGTTCGGGGTCGCATCGCGGACCGACCCGGTCGTCTTCAAGTCCGAGGTCCTGCGCCGCTACAACGCGGTGGTCATGGTGAGCCCCGACGGCGAGGTGCTCGACCGGGCGCAGCAGCGGGCGTTCGAGCGCTACATCCGCGCCGGAGGCGGCTTCGTCGGCGTGCATGCGGTCTCCCTCGCCGAGCCCGACTGGCCGTTCTTCGTCGACCTCGTCGGCGCACGCTTCGTCACCCATCCCCCGATCCAGGAGGCGACCCTCCGGGTCGCCGACCGCGACCACCCGTCGACGCGCGGCCTGCCGCGGCCGTGGATCCGAGCGGACGAGTGGTACGAGTTCGACCGCAACCCGCGGGGCAGCGTGCACGTGCTGGCGACCGTCGACGAGAGCACCTACGAGGGCGGAGCGATGGGCGCCGATCACCCGATCAGCTGGTGCCGGCGCTTCCGCGGCGGGCGCTCCTGGTACACGGCGATGGGCCACCCGCCGGAGTCGTACTCCGAGCCGGGCCTGCGCCGCCACCTGCTCGGCGGGATCCGCTGGGCGGCCGGCGACAAGCCCGGCGACTGCGGCTGAGCCCCGGCCGTCACGGCCGCACGAACCCCGCCGGGACGCGCGCGGCGCCCGGCGGGGTCGTGCGAGAGGAGGCCCTCAGCGACCTAGTTGAACGCGTACTGCTCGTAGTCCTCGACGTTGTCCTGGGTGACCACGGCGGCCGGGACGACGACCTGTCGCGGAACCTCGGGCGGGACCAGCTCCGGGAAGCCCTCGCCGAGGGCGATCAGGCGGGCCATGTTGACCGCGGACGCCGCCATGTTCGGGTTGTAGAGGAAGGTCGCCCGGTAGAGGCCGCCCTCCTTGATCTGGTCCATCGCGTCCTGCGAGCCGCCGACGCCGGTGAGGAACATCTCGTCCTCGCGGCCGGCGTTGCGGATCGCCTGGACGACGCCCTGGGCCATGTCGTCGTCGTGCGTGTACACGGCGTCGATCTGGTCCTCGGCGGTGAGGATGTTCTCCATCACCTTGAGCCCGGTGTCGGGATTGAAGTCACCCGGCTGCGAGGCGATGATCTCGACCCCGCCGTCCGGGCACTTCTTCTTCAGCTCGTCGGTGAACCCCTGGGACCGCTCGTCGGTCACCGAGATGCCGGCGAGACCCTGGATCTCGACCACGTTGCCCTCGCAGTTGAGCTCCTCGGCGATGTAGTCGGCCGCGAGCACCCCGATCTGGTAGTTGTCGCCGAGGATCGTCGCGGTCGCGGCGTCGGGCTCGGAGAACAGGCGGTCGACGTTGATCACCGGGATCCCGGCCTCCTCGGCCTTCTGGGCGACCGGCGTCAGCGCCTCCCCGTCCTGGGGCAGGACGACCAGAGCGTCCGGCTCCTCGGAGATCGCCTGTTCGATCTGCTGGGCCTGGGAGTCCGAGTCCGCGGCCTCCAGCAGCTGGAAGTCGACGTCGTCGTACTGGTCGGCGGCGGCCTGGGCGTTCTTCGAGATCGCGCCGAGCCAGCCGTGGTCGGTGGGCGGCACGCTGGCGACGATCGAGACCGTCTCACCCGAGCCTCCGCCCGATTCACCGCCGGAACTCGACGTGTCCGTCGCCGGCGCGGTCACCGTGGTCGTCTCCTCGCCACCGCACGCGGCGACGCCGAGCGCCAGGATCGCGGCCGTCGCGATCGAGATTGAAAGTCGCTTCAGCGACATGGGATACCTCTCCTCCTGTGGTAGTTGAAACGCTTTGCGGGATCAGGGAAAAGTTCGTTCACCAGCTCGTTCACTAGAACCGCGCCTCCGGGCGTTGCAGGAGCACGGCCCCGAGCACGATCGCCCCCTTGGTGACCTGCTGCACCTCGGTCGAGAGGTTGAGCTGGGTCATGAGGCTGAAGATGATCGCGAAGGTGAGCACCCCGAGGAAGGTGCCGACGATCGTCGCCCGGCCGCCCATCAAGCTGGTCCCGCCGATGACCACGGCGCCGATCGCGTCGAGCTCGTAGAGGTTGCCGCTGACCGGCGAGGCGCTGCCGAGCCGCGCGCAGAGCAGGACGGTGGCGATCCCGACCAGGAAGCCGGAGAGCACGTAGACGCTGAAGATCACCCGGCGCACCGGGACGCCCGCGATCCGCGCGGCCTCGCGGTTGCCGCCGACGGCGACCACGTGGCGGCCGTAGCGGGAGCGGTTGAGCATGATCCAGCCGCCGATCGTGACCCCGAGGAAGACGTAGACCGAGACCGGGATCCCGAGGATCTCGCCGGTCCCGAACCAGAGCAGCGAAAACGGCGCCGGGTCGCCGAACGAGCCCCCGTTGAGCTCGAGCAGGCCGACCGGCTGCTTGTCGTTCAATAACAGCGCCAGCCCCTTGCCGATCGAGAACATCGCCAGGGTGGCGATGAACGGCACCACCCGGCCGAAGGCGATCGAGGTCGCGTTGATGGTCCCGAGCAGGGTTGCGAAGCCAACCGCGCCGAGGATGAACATCCAGGTTGTCCCGTCGGGATCGACGAGCACCCCGCCGAAGACGCCGGCGGCGGCGAGCACCGAGCCGACCGAGAGGTCGATGCCGCCGGTCGCGATCACGAAGGTCATCCCGATCGCGATCACCCCGACGACGCTCGCCTGGGTGAGCATGTTGCGGACGTTGTCCCAGGTCGGGAACGAGTCCGGCTTCAGGATCGCACCGACCACGAACAGCACCACGACGACGATCGCGAGCGCGTACTCCTGCAGCTCGAGGGCCCCGAAACGGCTACGAAGCGCGCTCATTCAACCTCCTCGACGAAATCGGTGGAATCGGTCGGGGCGACGGCGTGGCGGAGGAGCTCGCGTTCGGTCGCCTGCTCTCCGAGGACCTCGGCGACCAGCTCGCCCTCGCGCATGACCAGCACCCGGGTGCAGATCCCGGCCAGCTCCTCGAGCTCGGACGAGACCACGACGACCCCGAGCCCCGCCTCCGCGAGGCCGGCGATCACCCGGTAGAGCTCGGCCTTGGTCGGCACGTCGACCCCGCGGGTCGGCTCGTCAAGGAGCAGTACCCGGCAGTGGCGCAGGAGCCAGCGCGCCAGCACCACCTTCTGCTGGTTGCCGCCGGAGAGCTCGCGGACGATCCGGTCGGGATCGTCGGGGACGGTGTTCAGCTCGCGCAGCTGCTCGGCCGCGGCGGCACGCTCGGCGCGCACGTTGAGCAGCGGGTGGATGAAGCGGCCGAGGTCGGCGAGGCTGACGTTCTTGGTCAGGCTCCACTCGAGCAGCAGGCCCTGGGACTTGCGGTCCTCGGGCGCCAGGCCGAGGCCGGCGGCGATCGCCCGGTCGGGACGGTTGGGCGCCAGGCGCTTGCCCTCGATCAGCACCTCGCCCTCCTCGGGCTCGTCGATCCCGTAGATCAGGCGCAGCAGCTCGCTGCGACCGGAGCCGACCAGGCCGCCGAGCCCGAGGACCTCGCCGGCGCGGACCTCGAACGAGACCCCGCGGACCATCGGCAGGCGGCGGACGCCGCGGACCTCGAGCAGCACCTGATCGGTGCCCGGCGGGCGGTCGGGGTAGAGGCGCTCGACCTTGCGGCCGACCATCAGCTCGACCAGCTCGTCGGTCGGGGTGGTCGCCGGGATCCCGGTGGCCGCGGTGCGACCGTCGCTGAGCACGGTGACCCGGTCGCCAATCCGGCGGATCTCGTCGAGGCGGTGGCTGATGTAGACCACCCCGACCCGCTCGGCGGTGAGCCGGCGGACGACCTCGAACAGGGTCTCGATCTCGCCCTCGTCGAGGATCGCCGAGGGCTCGTCCATGATCAGCAGGCGGACGTCGTGGGAGAGCGCCCGGGCGATCGAGACCACCTGCTGGGCGGCCGGGCGCAGGGCGCGGACGCGAGCGCGCGGATCGATCGCCCCGTGGCCGAGGCGCTCGAGCAACGCCGCAGACTCGTCGCGCATCCGCTCCAGATCGAGGAACGGCCCGCGACGCGGCTCGTGGGCGAGGAAGATGCTTTGGGCGACGGTCAGCTCCTCGACCAGGTCGAGCTCCTGGTAGATCGTCGCCACCCCGCGGCTGAGGGTCCCGGCCGGATCGCCCTCGGGCAGCGGCTCGCCGCGGACCACGATCTCGCCCTCGGTCGGCTCGACCGCGCCGGAGACGCACTTGATCAGGGTCGACTTGCCGGCCCCGTTGGGGCCGAGCAGGCAGTGCACCTCGCCCTCGAGCACCTCGAAGTCGACGCCCTGGAGCGCCCGCACGCCCGGGTACTCCTTGACCAGCCCGCGGACCTCGAGCACCTTGGCCGCGGTCGGCGCCGCCACCGCCATCAGCGCACCACCAGCGGTCGCAGGTTGCGGTGGGCGAGCTCGAGCCCGGCCTCGACCCGCTCCGGGCTACCGCCCCAGATCGGGTCCTCGTGCTCGACCGAGAGCACGCCCTCGAACCCGCCCTCGTAGAGCGTGTCGACGTAGCGCCGCCAGTCGACGTCGCCGAGCCCCGGGATCCGAAACCGCCACCAGCCCATGTCCCAGGGATCGGACTCGCGGGTCGAGGTGCGGCCGAAGAAGCCGTAGCGGTTGCGCTCGGCCGGGAACGTCTGGGCGTCCTTGGCGTGGGCGTGGACCACGCGGCCGACGTGCGGGCGCAGCGCCTCGATCGGGTCGATCCCGATCCAAAGCAGGTGCGAGGGGTCGAAGTTGAGCCAGAACCCGAGCCCGAACATCCACTCCCAGAGCTCGGGCGAGTAGGCGAGGTTGCCCGGGTAGCCGTCGGGGTGCCACCCCTCCATGACGCAGTTCTCGACCATCAGCCGCACCCCGCGCTCGCCGGCGTACTCGACCAGCGGCGGCAGCACCCGCTCGGCCTCGCGCAGGTTGTCGGCGACGCTGAGCGAGTTGTCGCGGCCGATGAAGGTGCCGACCGGGACCTGGTCGAGCGCCGCCGCCGCGTCGATGCAGGCGCGCAGGTGGGCATGGATCGCCTCGCGCTGGTCCGGGTCCGGATGCAGGTTGTTGTCGTAGTAGGCGAGCGCCGAGAGCTCGAGCCCGTTGTCGGCCAGCGCCGTGCGCACCCGCTCGGCCTCGGCGTCGTCGAAGCCGTCGGCGGCCAGGTGGCGGGCGACGAACGGCCGGTCGCCGAGCCGCGGCCAAGCGGCGAGCTCGAGCGCCTCGTATCCGTGGGCGCCGGCCCACGCGGCCACCTGCTCGAGCTCGCGCTCGGGCATGCAGGCGCTGAGCAGGCCGAGCTTCATTTCTCCCCTACCTCCACCCAGACCCGCTCGCGGGCGGACTCGAGCACCGCCTCGGTGATCCGCACCGCGCGCAGCCCGTCGGCGAGCGTCGGCAGGCCGTCGGCGGCAGGCTCGCCCGCGATCGCGGCGTAGGTCTCGCCGACGAACGCGTCGAAGCAGTCCCGGTAACCCTGCGGGTGGCCGCCGGGAACCGTGACGTAGGCGGCGGCCTCCGGGGCCAGGGTGTCGAAGTCGCGCGGGACCCGCTCGGAGCCGGAGCGCCGGCCCACCCACAGGGTCTCGGGTTGCTCCTGATCGAAGCCGACCGCGGCGTCGGTCCCCGAGAGCTCGAACCAGAGCTGGTTCTTGCGCCCGGCCGAGACCTGCGAGATCACGGTCGAGCCGACGATCCCGGCGTCGGTCTCGAACATCACCGCGGCGATGTCCTCGGTCTCGACCGCGCGCGGGACGCCGCCGCCGTCGCCGCGGGCGAACGAGCGTGCCTCGCGGCGCGGACGCTCGGCGTGGGCCACCGCGGTCCGGGCGCTGACCGAGACGATCCGCTGGCCGGAGACGAACTCGACCAGGTCGCACCAGTGTGAGCCGATGTCGGCAAAGGCGCGCGAGGGACCGCCGAGCTCGGGCTCGACCCGCCAGTTGTCGTCCGACGGCGCCAGCAGCCAGTCCTGGAGGTAGCCGCCGTAGAGGAGCCGGAGCTCACCGAGCGCGCCGGCTCGGGCCCGGGCGCGGGCCTCTCGCACGGTCGGGTAGTAGCGGTAGACGAACGGCACCGTCGCCACCCGCCCGGCGAGCTCCGCGGCGCGGGCGAGCTCGCCGGCGCCGACGGCGTCGAAGGCGACCGGCTTCTCGCAGACGACGTGCTTGCCCGCCTCGAGCGCGGCCCGCGCCAGTGGCAGGTGGAGGTTGTTGGGGGCGCAGACGTGGACGACGTCGACCTCGTCGGAGCCGACCAGCTCCTCGGCGCTGGCGAAGGCGCGGTCGGCGCCGATCTCGGCCACCGCCTCGCGGGCGCTCTCGGCCGAGGAGGCGGCGACGCCCGCGAGCCGCGCTCCCGCGAGCCGCGCCGAGCGCGCGTGGACGCGGCCGATGAAGCCGGTGCCGACGATCCCGGCGCGCAGCTCGGTGGTTGCCGCGGGCGAGCCCGAAGACCCCGGGTCGACCGCGATGGAGCCTCTCTCACTCTCC
>DASPGZ010000011.1:0-12825 GCA_035620355.1 Solirubrobacterales bacterium
TGACTTTCGAGCGGGGAAGATCGTTCGCATCCGCGACTTCCTGACTCATGCGGAGGCCCGCGAAGCCGCTGGGCTGTCGGAGTAGCGTTGCGATGGCGGAGGAGAACGTGGAGATCGTGCGGCGACTGGTTGACGCCTTCAACCGCGACGACGTCCGAGAGGTTGTCGCGGCCTTCGACGAAAACTGCGAGCTCGACGAACCGCCGGAGATGCCCGACGCTCGGGGCTTTCGCGGACGTGACGGCATCCGGGAGTGGATGACCAATCTGCGCGAGACCGGCGCTGTCCACTTCGCGCCCCGGAGCTTCAGGATCAGCGGTGACCTGGTCGTCTCCGAATGGGCGGCGAGCGGCCGTGGGCAAGTGAGCGAAGTTCCTTTCGAATGGACCACCTTCGTGGTCTTCCGGATTCGCGATGGCAAGGTTGTACGAGCCCAGGCATTTCTGAGCGCGAAGGAGGCTCTCGAAGCCGCCGGGTTATCGGAGTAGTGCGTTGGACGGAGGGCGCTACTCAGGTGCCGCATGGCCTGTCGCGCGCGATGGCCGAGTACCTCCATGCCTTCTCCGACCTCGGATCGAGGCCGAACGCATCATCGACCTCGACGATGATCGCGTCCTGGTGCTGTCTCGGCACACCGCGCGGGCAAGCTGAGCGGCGTGCCTATCGAGCGCGAGTTCGGAGATCTATTCCGATGCGAGCCGTCGGGCTGTCGAGGCTGACGCCGACGGCGACGGCTTCGGGGACGAGACCCAGGATCAGTGTCCGGGGGTGGGAGGGCCGTCGAATGGCTGCCCGGCTCAAGGCGAGCCACCGCCCGACACTGACCCGCCCGAGGCGACGATCACCAAGGGCGTTCCGAGCAGGACCGACAAGACCAGGATCAAGTTCAAGTTCGTCTCCGACGAGCCAGGCTCCACGTTTGAGTGCAAGGCCGACGAGAAGCCGTTCAAGTCCTGCACGTCGCCAAAGACACTGAAGCGCCTGGACGAGGGCAAGCACAGGTTCCAGGGCCGGGCGATCGACGCGGCGGGCAACGTCGGTCCGGCTGTCAAGGACAAGTTCAAGGTGGTGGGCTGAGCAACCTCGGCTAAGACCGGCGGGGACCTCGCTCCCGAGCTAGCAGGGAGTCGACGTGAGGCGGAAGTCGAGGTCGGTGGGCGGCCTGGGTTCGGTGATCGGATGCGCGAACGCGACGCCCACGACAAGGTGGATCGGATCCCGGCTTCGCCCGCGCCATCGCCAGTGGAGCTGGTCGCCGCTGGGTGAGCGACGCGCTTCGGTAGAGGTCTTGCCACGCGTAAGCCGGAAGCGCTGCTTCAGGGACCCGAGCGTCCGATCCGGGCTTGCGAAGCGCAGCTCCACGGTATTTCGACCCGGGCGAGAACGCCGCGACGGCGCCGAGGCGATGATGGTCGCGTCCTGGACACCGATTGAGCCCTGCGCATCGGCGACGCAGTAGCCACTCTGCGGCTCGAGTACGAACTGAATCCAGTCGACGGTGTAGGCGTGGTCCGAGTCGCCATCGCGTGCCGGCTCGACGTAAAAGTCGTAGTGACAGAGGTCGATCCCCAAACCGGGGACGCCGGTGTCCAAGTCGCTTCCGCAAACCCGGTTGCCGCGCTCGACTGGGCCCTTGACGTGAGGCGCCTGCTCGACACCGGCTTTGGCCAGCGCAGGGGGCAAGGCAGCAGACGGGGCCAACGCGGCCACAACGATCCACGGGACGGCCCTGACGAAGGGGCGGAGGGGCATCGACCGCGAAGGTAGCCCAAGATCGTTCTCACTGCCGCCAGCTGGTCGCCGCTGTTCAGGGCGGATTTCCGAGGTGGAGCGGATCTGCGCGAACAAAAACGCCCCCGCCGCCGAGCGGCGACGGGGGCGCGTACGCACCGCGTAATTAACGGGGTGGCGCTACTTCTGCTTGCACTGCTGAGTGTCGGAGGCGCTCGCCGGGGGCGCGTCCGTGTAGGTGAAGGTCGAAGCGGTCTTGATCGTCTTCGACTTGCAGCGGCCCTGGACGTAATCCTTGGCCTTGACCTTGGTCTGGAACTGGGCGATCGCGCCGACTCCGCCACCGAGCGGCGGGATCTGGATGTCGAGCGTCGTCCCGGCGATCGTCCCGGTGAGCACGGTGGTCGTGTTCAGGGGAGCGCCGGCGCGCGAGTGCAGCAGGATGCCCTTCGCGTCGCCGCGGTTGAACGCGGTGACGACGACCGGGAAGTCCTGACGGGTGCCGCCGGTGCCGAACGGGAGCGCGGCGGTCGCGTTGCCCGTGCCGACCTTGGCGTTGCCACAGTTCGTGAGCGCGGTCTCGGTGGTCGTGTTGGCGAGCTGCGACTGATCGCAACCGGGCACGGCCTTGGTGTTGAACTTGACGTCCTTCTTGTCGAACTTGATCTGGGCGGTGGTCGCCTTCGGCGGCATTCCGCCGGGGTTCGCGGCGTCGGAGGTGGTGGTCTCGACCTCGACCGAGGTCTTCTTGAACTTCTTCTTGTCGAACTTCGGCGTTTCCTTGCCGCCGAGCACGGAGTCGATCGTCTGGGTCGCGGGCGCGGCGACGGCCGAGGCGACCGGGATCGCGACCACGGCGGCACAGAGCGCCGTCACGAGGATCTGCTTGCGCATTTGCTTCCTTCCTTGGGTGGGCCGGACCGCGGTCCGCCGCACCGGAGCTTTCGGGGGTTCAACCGCGCGAACGCCGCGCGGCGGTGGAGGGAGGCCCCTGCCCGGCCTCGCCTGCCTAACTACTCAAACACCGCCGGGGCCGGATCGTTTCGGTCCGCGCCTAGTCAGAGCAGTCCCGACCGGCCTCGTAGGCGTCGTCGATCAGCCCTTCGGGGACCTCGCCGGTCTCGGCGAGCTCAGCCGCGGCCTCGCGCAGATCGGCGTCGTTCACCGTCTGGGCGAGCGCCGCGACCGCGCAGCGGGCCACCGACGGGCTCAGGTTCTCGCTCCCGGTCAGCGTCTCGACCACGAGTGCGTCGAATCGCTCGCGCAGCTCGCTCGCCGGTCCGCCCGGCGCCGCGTTCGTGGTCGACTCGGTGGTGGTCGAGCTCGTGGTCGAGCCGGCCTCTTCCGGATCGTCGCCACCGCCGCAAGCGCCGAGTGCAAGCGCGCACGCGATCGCGAGCGCGGCCGCGCGGGCGGCGGTCTGCGCCGGGGGTCGTCGCCGATCGGGTCGCACGGCGGCCACGCTACCTTGCGGCGATGGCCCCTTCACCGGCAGCGCGAGTGTCCGTGCTCGCGCCAGAGGCCTCGGCGACGGTCGGCAACACGCCGATGGTCGAGCTGCGGCGGCTGGGCGAGGGCCTGGGCGCCGACGTGGTCGCGAAGCTCGAGTACCTGAACCCCGGCGGCTCGGTCAAGGACCGGATCGGGGTGGCGATGATCGAGGCGGCGGAGCGCGACGGCGCGCTCGGGCCCGGAGGCACGATCGTCGAGCCGACCAGCGGCAACACCGGCATCGCGCTGGCGATGGTCTGCGCCGCCCGCGGATACGAGCTCGTGCTGACGCTGCCCGAGGGGATGAGCCGCGAGCGGACCAAGCTCCTGCGCGCGTACGGGGCCGAGGTCCACGAGACCCCGTCGCTGGGTGGGATGGCGGAAGCGATCCGGCTGGCGGAGGAGATCGTCGCCGAGCGCAACGCGTTCATGCCGCAGCAGTTCTCGAACCCCGCCAACCCTGAGATCCACCGGCGGACGACCGCCGAGGAGATCTGGGCGGACCTCGACGGCGAGGTCGACGCCCTGGTCACCGGGGTGGGCACCGGAGGCACGATCACCGGGGTCGGGCAGGTGCTGAAGGAGCGCCGCCCGGGCTTCCGCGTGGTCGCGGTCGAGCCCGCGACCTCCGCGGTGCTCTCGGGCGAGCCACCGGGTCCGCACAAGATCCAGGGGATCGGGGCGGGCTTCGTCCCCGCGGTCCTCGACCGCTCGGTGATCGACGAGATCGTCACCGTCGACGACGAGACCGCGCTTGCCGCCGTCCGTCATGCGGCGGAGCGCGAGGGTCTGCTGGTCGGGATCTCGGCCGGCGCCGCGTTCCACGCCGCGCTCGAGCTCGCCGCGCGCCCCGAGATGGCCGGCAAGCGGATCGTGACGATCGCCTGTGACGGCGGCGAGCGCTACATGTCACTGCCGTTCTTCGTCGCCGACTGATGTTCGGGGTCGACACATTGCGCCGGGTCGTGCAGGAGATCGGCAGCGACGTCGCCGCGGCCCGCGATCGCGACCCGGCGGCGCGCGGCGTCGGCACGGCCGAGATCCTCTCGAGCTGGGCCGGAGTCCAGGCGCTGCTCGCGCACCGGGTCTCGCACGCGCTCTACCAGGCCGGCGTGCCGCTGCTGCCGCGCGGGATCTCGTTCGCGAGCCGCGCGATCACCGGGGTCGAGATCCATCCGGCGGCGATGATCGGCGAGGAGTTCTTCATCGACCACGGCTCCGGCGTGGTGATCGGTGAGACCGCCGAGATCGGCGACCGCGTCACCCTTTACCAGGGGGTCACCCTGGGCGGCACCGGTTTTGCCCGGGGCAAGCGCCACCCGAGTGTCTCCGACGACGTCACGATCGGCTCCGGGGCGAAGCTGCTCGGTCCGGTCACGGTCGGCCACGGGGCCAAGGTCGGCGCGAACACCGTGGTGATCGAGGACGTACCCCCGAACTCGACCGTGGTCGGCAACCCGGGCCACCCGGTCCGGGTCGAGGGACGCCGCCCCGAGGGGCCGGACGCCGACTGGATCCACCTCCCCGACCCGGTGGCCGAGGCGATCAAGTCGCTCTCCGAGCGCCTCGGCCGGATCGAGGAGCGGCTCGCCGAGCTCGATGGCAAGGCCACCGAGGGTGAGCTGAAGCAGCTGCGCCGCAAGCGGGGTCCGAGCTCGGCCGGAGGCTGAGCGCCGGGGCTGAACTCGCCGGGCCCACGTCTATCCTCGCCCCAGTGAGCAGCGAGGCGGAATACGGCGCGCCGACGACGGTCGGAATCGACTCGGAGGAGGCCCTGCTCGAGGGGCTGAACCCCGCCCAGAGCGCCGCCGTCACCCACGGCGAGGGACCGCTGCTGGTCGTCGCCGGCGCCGGATCCGGGAAGACCCGGGTGCTGACCCACCGGATCGCGTGGCTGCTCGGGACAAACCGCGCCCGGCCCTCGGAGATCCTCGCGATCACCTTCACCAACAAGGCCGCGAACGAGATGCGCGAGCGGGTCGCGAGCCTGGTCGGCGGCGTCTCGCGGGCGATGTGGGTGATGACCTTCCACTCCGCCTGCGCCCGGATCCTGCGTGCCGACGCGAGCCGGCTCGGTTACAAGAGCGCCTTCACGATCTACGACGAGGCCGACTCGCTGCGGATGATCAAGCGCTGCATGGGCGAGCTCGAGCTCGACCCGAAGCGCTACGCGCCGCGGGCGATCAAGTCGGCGATCTCCGGTGCCAAGAACCAACTCGTCGACGCGACCGACTACGCCGAGGCCGTCGGTTCGGGCTTCGAGGAGGCGGTCGCCGACGTCTACTCGCTCTACGAGCGGCGGATGACCGAGGCGAGCGCGATGGACTTCGACGATCTGCTGGTCCGCACCGTGAACCTGCTCGAGCTGTTCTCCGACGTGCGCGACAAGTACCGGCGGATCTTCCGCTGGGTGCTGGTCGACGAGTACCAGGACACCAACCGGGCCCAGTACCGGATGCTGCAGCTGCTCACCTCCGAGCACCGCAACCTGACCGTGGTCGGCGACGAGGACCAGTCGATCTACGGCTTCCGCCACGCCGACATCCGCAACATCCTCGACTTCGACCGCGACTTCCCCGACGCCGAGGTGGTCAAGCTCGAGCAGAACTACCGCTCCACGCAGACGATCCTCGACGCCGCCAACGCGGTCGTCTCCAACAACACCGAGCGGCGCGAGAAGCACCTGTGGACCGACGAGGGGGCCGGCGAGAGGATCGTCGTCGGCGAGTTCGACGACGAGCACGCCGAGGCCCGCTGGGTCGCCTCGGAGATCAACCGGCTGGTCGAGGAGGGCGAGTCGCGCGACCAGATCGCGGTCTTCTACCGGATGAACGCGCAGAGCCGGGTGCTCGAGGACACCCTGGTGCGGTTCGAGATCCCCTACCAGGTGATCGGCGGGACCAAGTTCTACGACCGGGCCGAGATCAAGGACGCGGTCGCCTACCTGCAGCTGCTCGCCAACCCGGCCGACGCGATCTCGTTCTCGCGGATCGTCAACTCGCCCCGCCGCGGGATCGGCCAGCAGACCGAGGCGCGGATGGTCTCGCACGCGAACACCCTCGGCGCCGACATCTGGGAGGTGCTCGCCAATCCGACCGCGATCCCGGGGCTGGGAGCCGCCGCGGTCCGCGCGGTCGACCGCTTCTCGGAGACGATGCAGCACCTGCGCCAGCGGGCCGAGCGCGGCGGGCCGGTTGCCGAGCTGCTCGAGGCGACCCTGCACGAGACCGGCTACATCGAGGCGCTGGAGGCGGAGCGCACGGTCGAGGCCGAGGGCAGGGTCGAGAACCTCGAGGAGCTGGTCGGCGTCGCCGGCGAGTTCGACGCCAATCGGGAGCTCGAGGGCGAGTCGGAGATCTCGCCGCTGGAGGAGTTCCTGGCTCAGATCTCGCTGGTCACCGAGCAGGACAACATCCGCGACGCCGAGAGCCTGGCGACGCTGATGTCGCTGCACAACGCCAAGGGCCTCGAGTACGACAACGTGTTCATCATCGGTTGCGAGGAGGGCGTGTTCCCGCACTCGCGCTCGCTCGAGGAGGGCAACGTCGAGGAGGAGCGCCGGCTCGCCTACGTCGGCGTCACCCGCGCCCGGCGCCGCCTCTGGCTGACCTGGGCGCGGCGGCGCTCGCTGCACGGCGGGGCCGCCTGGAACCTGCCCTCGCGCTTCCTCAAGGAACTGCCCGAGAGCCTCGTCGATGGCTACGTCGCGACCACCTCGACCGGCTGGTCGCTGGGCGGCGGCGACGCGCGCCGGCGGGCGACCGGCTTCGGCGAGCGCCGCGCGGACGAGGGGCTGACGATGCCCGAGCGCAAGCGCGCGGCGCCGCCTCCGGTGCCCTACGCGGTCGGCGACGACGTCACCCATCCGAGCTTCGGCGAGGGAGTGGTGACCGCGGTTGAGGCCGGGCCGGTGGTCGTCGTGCGGTTCGCCGGGGACGGCTCGGAACGCAAGCTGATGGCCGACTACGCCCCGCTGCAGAAGGTCGCTTGATCGCGGCGACGGTGATCGACGGCAAGGCGGTCGCAGCCGAGGTCCGCGAGCGGGTCGCGGCCGAGGTCGAGCGGTTCAAAGCCGAGCGCGACGGCGACGTCGCCGGGCTCGCGACCGTGCTCGTCGGGGAGGACCCGGCCTCGCACGTCTACGTCGCCAACAAACGCCGCCAGACCGAGGAGGTCGGGATGCGCTCGTTCCATCACGAGCTCGGCGAGGCGACCCCGACCGAGGAGTTGCTCGACCTGGTCGGGGAGCTGAACTCCTCCGAGGTGGTCGACGGGATCCTGGTCCAGCTCCCGCTCCCCGACCAGGTCGACCAGGACGCGGTGATCTCGGCGATCTCCCCGGCCAAGGACGTCGACGGGCTCACCGCCTACAGCGCCGGGCTGCTCGCCCAGGGGCGTCCGGGGCTCGTTCCCTGCACGCCGCAGGGGGTGATGGAGCTGATCCGCCACGCGGGCACCGACCCCGAGGGCGCCGAGGCGGTCGTGATCGGCCGCTCGATCCTGGTCGGCCGGCCGCTCTCGGCGCTGCTCCTGGGCGCGAACGCGACGGTCACCGTCTGCCACTCGCGCACCCGCGACCTGGCCGCCGTCTGTTCGCGCGCCGACATCCTCGTCGCCGCCGTCGGCTCGCCGCGGATGGTGACCGCGGAGATGGTCAAGCCCGGGGCTACCGTGATCGACGTCGGCACCAACCGGACCGACGACGGGCTGGTCGGCGATGTCGATTTCGAGGCGGTGAGCGAGGTCGCCGGTGCGATCACCCCGGTTCCCGGGGGGGTCGGGCCGATGACGATCGCGATGCTGCTCTCGAACACCGTCGCGGCTGCGTTCGAGCGCCCGGACCCGCGCTAGCCGTCCGCCGGGGCGCTATACGCTGCGCCGCGACATTCGACTCCCATCCAACTAGGAGAGACATGGACCCAGCGAGGCTTGGACGAGGCGAGATGATCGTCGCCGTCTCCGGCGCCGTGCTCTTGATCGTGATGTTCCTGAGCTGGTTCGGGGCCCCGGACACGGTCGACGCCGGCGGCATCGAGTTCGATATCGGCGACGCGGCAGGCGCCTTGGGAGTCGATACGACGGCCAACGCGTGGCAGGCCTTCTCGTTCATCGACATCGTCCTCTTCCTGACGGCCGTCGTCTCGATCGGGCTTGGAGTCGCCACGGCGATGTCCCGCGACGTCGCGATGCCCGTCGCGGCGAGCGCGCTGGTCGCCGGCCTCGGAATCGTCTCGACCCTGCTCGTCCTCTATCGGGTGATCGACCCGGTGGAAGGCGCCAGCCGAGAGTTCGGGCTCTTCCTCGGCCTGCTCGCCGCCGCTGGGGTTGCCTACGGCGGTTGGGCATCGATGCAGGAGGAGGGGAGCTCGTTCGGCGCCCGGGCCGAGAACGTGCAGGACCGCTACAGCGGGGGTGGCGGTGCGCCCCCGCCTCCGCCGCCCCCGCAGGCGCCACCGCCGCACGGCGGACCGCCGCCGCAGGGGCCGGCGGCCTAGGACAAGCGTGCCCGGGCTTTGAGCTCGGGAGCGGTGGCGCCGGATGGCCGCCCCGGGGCAGCGGCCGCCGATCGCCGCGTCGCGCTGGCCGCCGCGGTGGCCGCGGTCTGCGGGATCGGCGTCTTGCTCGCCACCGTGCTCGTTTGGTACGGGGTCGCGAACGCGATCCGGATCGGCGGCGGAACGGTCGAGGTCGAGGTGACGATGTGGGGGATCGACGACGGCTCCGATCTGCTTCTGGTCGCGGCGCTGGTGGCCGGGATCGTGATCTCGGGACTGACCGTCGCGGTGCGGCTGACGGCGAGGCCGACCCGCGCGGCCTGGGCGCTCGGGCTGGCGGCAACGGTCGGGTTCGCGCTCGCGCTGCTGCTGATCGTCGCGCGGGTCACCGACCCGCCGGGACCGGAGGGCGTCGACCTGCGGGTCGGAGCGATCGCCGGACTGATCCTGGCCGTCGTCGCCACGGCGGCCTCGGCGATCGCCGCCAGGCTCGGGCGCGAGCCGGCCTAGGCGGCGCGCTCGGCGAGCCCGCGTCCGACCCTGGCCGCGATCGCCGCGATCGTGATCATCGGGTTGACCCCGATCGAGCTCGGCAGCAGGCTCGCATCGGCGACGTAGAGGGACCGGGCGCCGTGGACCGCGCCGTCGGGCGCGGTCACGCCGCGCGCCGGATCGGCGTCCATGCGCGCCGTGCCCATCGGGTGGAAGGCCTCGAGCCGCAGCGCGCGGGCGGGGGGAGGGGATGCCTCGAAGTCGGCGATCCGGCCGCGCGGCAGGGTGACCAGGCCCGAGACCTGCGGGTAGACCTCCCTGGCGCCGGCGGCGTAGAGGACCTCGGCGGCGCGGGCGATCCCGAACGCGATCCGCTCGGCGTCGTGGCGCTGCAGCCGATAGGAGATGCGCAGCGAGCCGTCGGCGCCGATCGCGATCCGACCCGAGGAGCGGTCGGAGAGGTGGATCCCGGTCGACGCGACCTCGCCGTAGGCGAGCATCCGCTCCTGGTGCTCGAACCCGGTCCCGGGCAGCCAGGCACCGCCGAAGGCGAGCGGCGTGAAGGTCGCCTCGAGCAGCACGCCGCGGTCCTCCCACTCGTCGATCGCGTAGCTCTGCATGACGCCGGCCCAGCCGCGCACCTGCTCGTCGAAGCGCCCGCCGACCCAGGTCGCCGGGTGCAGCCGCAGGTTGCGCCCGAGCTCGCCGCTGGGCGAGACGAAGCTCGAGCGCAGCAGCAGCTCCGGGGTGCCGAAGGCGCCGCCGGCGAGCACCACCGCGCGGCGGGCACGGACGCGGAACGGGCGGCCGAGCCGGGAGCGGTCGGCGACGCCGGCCCGGCAATCGACCCCCGCGGCGCGCTCGCCGTCGAAGTTGATCCTCCGCGCCTCGACCCCGGCGCGGACGCGGGCGCCGGCGGCGACCGCCCGCGGCAGATAGGAGACGTGCATCGCGCGCTTGGCGTCCAGCCGGCAACCGTTCGGGCACGAGCTGCACTGGCTGCAGCGGCCGGCGTTTCGGTGCAGCGGGGCGTGGCTGAGCCCGAGCGCCTCGGCGCCCTCGCGGATCAGCTGGCCGTTGCGCCCCATCGTCTCGGGGTCGACCGGGGCGACGTCGAGCATCCGCTCAACCTCGCCGTACTCGCGCTCGAGCTCGCCCGCCCAGGCGATCCCGTGCTCGCTCGCCCAGCGCCCGAGCACCTCGGCCGGGGTGCGGAAGCAGGTGCCCGAGTTGATCACCGTGGTCCCACCGACGGCCCGCCCGACCGGGGTGGGTACCGCCGGTCGCCCCTCGGCGACGGTCAGGCCGCCGTCGCGGTAGAGGCCGACCATCGCCGCCAGCGGCTCCTCCGGATAGCTGTCGCGATCGAGATAGGGGCCCGCCTCGAGCACGAGGACCTCGTGTCCGGCCTCGGCGAGCACGGTCGCCGCCACCGCGCCGCCGGCGCCCGAGCCGACGACGACGAAGTCGCATTCCTCCTCGTCGCCCGCCGGCTCGAGGTCGCCGAGCGGCGCCTCCGGAGGGGCCGCCGGCTCCGGGCCGGCGACCGCGCACGCCGAGCGCTGGCCGACCGCCTCGGCGACCCGGCGATCGTTGGTGTAGCCGAGCCCGGCGAGCAGCCGCAGAAGCAGCCCGAGGTCGCGCTTCGCGGCCGAGCGCGAGCGCTCGAGCCCCGCGATCAGCGTCCGCCGACGGGGTAGGTCGAGGCGCGAGAAGCGCCGCGGGAAGGCGACCCACTCGAACCCCCGAAGCGCCAGCCGCAGGCCGCGCAGCGAGCGCCGTGGCATCGCCGCGAGCAGGGGCTCGAGGGCGTCGACGACGTCGACGGTGCCGGGGGCGGGGTCCGGGCCGGCGGCGGGCGGCAGGTCGCCGACCGCCGGCGCCATCGCCTCGGCGAAGGCGCGCAGGGTGCGCTGCTCGGCGGCGCTCAGCGGCGGTCGGACGCGGGCGCCGGTCTGGGTGGCCGTGGCCCCCGTCATCGCGGGCGGCAACCTAACATGCAGCCGATGATCGACCGCGATCAGGTGCTCCACGTCGCCAGGCTGGCGCGGCTGGAGCTGAGCGAGGAGGAGATCGACCGGACCGCGGGCGAGCTCTCGGGGATCCTCGAGCACGTCGACCGGATCGCCGCGCTCGATCTCGACCGGGTCCAGCCGACCACCCACGTGGTCGCGCTCGCCAACGTCCTGCGGCCCGACACGCCGGAGCCAAGCCTGCCGCGCGAGCGGGCGCTCGAGAACGCCCCCGACCCGGCCGACGGCGCCTTCCGGGTCCCCTCGCCGCAAGCTCAGTGAGGCGGAGTCCGACAGGACCAAGCCGAACCGCGCCGCTGTCGAGGCGCCGCAGGTGAGCGACCTGCTCGAGTTGAGCGCGGCCGAGGCGATCGGGCGGATCGAGGCGGGCGAGCTCTCCTCCGACGAGTACTTCGACTCCTACGCGGAGGCGGCGGCGGGCGACGAGCTGAACGCGTTCCTGTGGCGGGCCGAGCCCGGCTCGCACGGCGCCGGCGGCGAGCCGCTTCGCGGGGCGCCGGTGGCGGTCAAGGACCTGTTCTGCACCGAGGGGATCGAGACCACGGCGGGCTCGCGGATCCTGGAGGGCTACCGGCCGCCCTACACGGCAACCGCGGTGCGCCGACTCGGCGACGCCGGCGCCCGCCTGCTCGGCAAGACCAACATGGACGAGTTCGCGATGGGCTCGTCGAACGAGAACTCGGCCTACGGCCCGGTGCTCAACCCGCGCGATCGCTCCCGGGTGCCCGGCGGCTCCTCCGGCGGCTCGGCGGCCGCGGTCGCCGGCGGCCTGGCGCCGTGGGCGATCGGCACCGACACCGGCGGCTCGATCCGCCAGCCGGCGGCGCTCTGCGGGATCGTCGGGCTCAAGCCCACCTATGGGGCGATCTCGCGCTACGGGATGGTCGCCTTCGCCTCCTCGCTGGACCAGTGCGGCCCGCTGACGCGGACCGTCGACGACGCTGCGCTTCTGTTGGCCGCGATGCAAGGCCGCGACCCTCACGATGCGACCTCGGTCGGGATCGAGGCCGGGGTCGAGCGCCCGACGCGCACCGACCTGGCCGGGTTGCGGTTCGGGGTCGCACGCGACTTCTCCCACCACGCCGAGGGGGTCGAGCCCGGGGTCGCCGAGGTCTTCGAGCGCTCGCTGGCGACGATCGAGCGGCTCGGCGGGGAGCTCGACGAGATCGTGCTCCCGAACGCCGAGCACGGGATCTCGGCCTACTACGTGATCGCCCCGGCCGAGGCGTCCTCGAACCTGCAGCGCTACGACGGCGTCCGCTACGGCCTGCGCGAGCCCGCCGACGCGCTCGACGCGCTCTACGAGCGCACCCGCGCGGCCGGCTTCGGCGCCGAGGTCAAACGCCGGATCATGCTCGGCACGTACGCCCTCTCCTCCGGCTACTACGACGCCTACTACGGCCGGGCGCAGAAGGTGCGGACGAAGATCGCCGAGGACGTCGCCGGCGCCTTCGGGTCGGTCGACCTGATCGTCACCCCGACCTCGCCCACGGTCGCGTTCGAGCTCGGGGAGCGGACCGCGGACCCGCTGGCGATGTACCTCTCCGACTACTTCACGGTGCCGATGTCGCTCGCGGGGATCC
>DASPGZ010000012.1:0-2068 GCA_035620355.1 Solirubrobacterales bacterium
CTCGACCGAGCTGACCACGCCGGGGAAGCGGTTGCGGGTCGAGAGCGCGTCGCCGGTGCGGTGGCGGTCGGGATGCGAGCGCAGCCGTTCGACCTCGGACACGGGAACCCGGCGGCGGTTACCCTCGTCGCGGGTCGTCTCGAGCTTGCCGTCGCGGTCCCAGCGCCGCAGGGTGTCGACGCTGACGTCGAGGGCGCGGGCCGCGTCGCCGAGGCTGAGATCCGACATCTGCCTAAGCATTACATAGGTATTGAGAGAGGGAGAGAGCGATGAACGCACGCGAGTGGATCGACGCCTTCGCCGCCGAGATCGGGGCTGAGCCGCCGACGGCCGATGAGATCAAGCAGGTGCTCGACCTGGCTGCGGTCGCCGCGCATTCCTCGGAGCGGATCGCGGCGCCGGTCGCCTGCTGGGTCGGCGGCATGACCGGCGCCTCGCTCGAGGAGCTCCAGGCAGCCGCCGAGCGGGTCGGCGGGAGCTCGGAGGCGTCGGACTCCACGTGAGGGTCAGCGAGCTCTGGCGGTATCCGGTCAAGGGCCTGCGCGGCGAGTCGCTCGAGCGGGTCGAGGTGGCGGCCGACGGGATCCCCGGCGACCGCGGCCTGCGGGTCGTCGACGAGCGCGGGATCGTCACCGGCCGGCGCAAGCAGCGGATGATCGGCCTGCCGGCGACCCTCGGCGCCGACGGCGAGGCGCTGATCGACGGGCACCCGTGGAGCTCGCCGGAGGCCGCGGCCGCCGTGCGCGATGTCGCCGGCGCCGGCGCCGGGCTCAGCCGCCCGTTCGGCGGGCACGAGTACGACGCGGCGCAGATCCTCCTGCTCAGCGACGGCTCGGTCGACCAGCTCGGCTACGACCGGCGCCGCTTTCGTCCAAACGTCTACTTCGAGGGCGCCGAGGGGCCGGTCGAGCTCTCGTGGATCGGGCACCGGGTCAGGGTCGGGGAGCTCGTCCTGCGCGTCGACGAGCCCTGCGAGCGGTGCGTGATCACGACCATCGACCCCGACACGGTCAAGGTCGAGCTCGAGGTCCTGATCCGCGCTCGGGCCGAGCTCGACGGCAACATGGGCGTCTACTGCACGGTGATCGAGCCGGGAGCGGTCGCGGTTGGCGACCGGGTGGACCTTGTGTGAGGCGGAGCGAAGCGAAGCCGAGCCGCGCCGCCGTTGAGGCGCCTGACGTGTGAGAATCGGCGAGAGCCGTCCATGGCCACCGAGGAGAAGGTCACCTACTGCCGGGTCTGCGAGCCGCTCTGCGGCATGGTCGCAACGGTCACCGACGGCGAGCTGACCAAGCTGCGGCCGGACCACGAGCACCCGCTCTCAGCCGGCTTCGCGTGTCCCAAGGGGATCGCGATGACCGAGGTCCAGGACGATCCCGACCGCGTCTTACACCCGCTGCGCCGGCGCCCGGATGGCGGCTTCGACCGGGTCACCTGGCCCGAGGCGCTGGACGAGATCGGCGCCCGGCTCGGCGCGGTCCGCGAGCGCCATGGCGGCACCTCGGTCGGCTGGTACATGGGCAATCCGGGCGCCTTCTCGTACTCGCACCCGCTCTGGGTCAAGGGCTTTCTCGACGCGCTCGGCTCGCCGCACTCCTACACCGCCTCGTCCCAGGACGTCTCGAATCGCTTCGCCGCCAGCGCGCTGCTCTACGGCTCGCCGTTCATCGTCCCGATCCCCGACCTCGCCCGGACCGACTTCCTGCTCGTCGTCGGCGCCAACCCGCTGGTCTCGCACGGGAGCGTGCTCAGCGCACCGCGGGTCAAGGACCAGTTGCAGGCGATCGTCGATCGCGGGGGCCGGGTCGTGGTCGTCGACCCGCGGCGCTCCGAGACGGCGCGCGCCTTCGAGCATCTGGCGATCGATCCGGACGGCGACGCCTGGCTGCTGCTCTCGATGCTCGAGGTGATCTTCGCCGAGGGGCTCGACGACCGCGACGCGATCGAGCGCCAGGCCCGCGGCATCGCCGCCTTGCGACGACTGGCCGCCGAGCACGCGCCGGAGGCGACCGAGGGCCGCAGCGGCGTCCCCGCCCGCGAGGTGCGGCGCCTCGCCCGGGACCTGGCG
>DASPGZ010000013.1:0-12616 GCA_035620355.1 Solirubrobacterales bacterium
CCCCGCCCTCCTCCGGCGGCAGGTCGGGGAGAATCACCCCGGCGGCGCCCGCTGCTGAGAGCGCGGCGGCGAACGGGGCCGGCCCGCGGGCCCAGATCATGTTCGCGTAGGCCATCGCCACGACCGGGACCCGAGCGGCGATCCGCTCGCAGTCGGCGAGCACCGAGTCGAGCGTCGCGCCGGCGTCGAGCGCCGCGGTCGCCGCGGCGTGGATCACGGGGCCGTCGGCGAGCGGGTCGGAGTCCGGGATCCCGAGCTCGACCAGGTCGGCGCCGGCCTCGGCATAGGCCTCGGCCACCGCGGCGGAGGTCGCAGCGTCGGGGAAGCCGCCCATCATGTACGGCATCAGCGCCGCCCGGCCCTCCCCCCTGGCGGCGGCGAAGGCCGCCGCGATGCGATCAGCCATCGCCGAGCCGCTCGACCACCTCGGCGAGGTCCTTGTCGCCCCGGCCCGAGAGGGTGAGGACGTCATAGTCGCGTCCTTCACCTGACCCGCGCACCCCCGCAGGCGAAGCCGAGGAGGTGGCGCGGCCTTGATTCGCGATTGCGGGGCTGTTCTTGAACAGCCATGCAATCGCGTGGCTTGGCTCGAGCGCCGGGATGATGCCCTCGAGCCGGGCGAGCTCGCGGAAGGCGCGCAGGGCCTCGTCGTCGGTGACCGCGACGTAGCGAACCCGGCCGCTGTCGCGGAGGAAGGCGTGCTGGGGCCCGACCCCCGGGTAGTCGAGCCCGGCGGAGACCGAATGCGCCTCGAGCACCTGGCCGTCGGCGTCGGAGAGCACCGAGGAGAGCGCTCCGTGCAGGACCCCGGTCCGGCCCACGGTCAGCGAGGCGCCGGTGCGGCCGCTGTCAACCCCCTCCCCCGCCGCCTCGACCCCGATCAGCTCGACCGGCGCGTCGTCGACGAACGGGACGAAGGTGCCGATCGCGTTCGAACCGCCGCCGACGCAGGCGATCACCCGCGACGGCAGGACGCCCTCGGCGGCCAGCGCCTGCTCGCGCGCCTCGAGCCCGATCACCAGCTGCAGGTCGCGGACGAGGGCCGGGTACGGGGCCGGCCCGACCGCCGAGCCGATGATGTAGTGAGTGGTGGCGACGTTGGTGACCCAGTCGCGGATCGCCGCGCTGACCGCCTCCTTCAGCGTCCGGGCGCCGGCCTCTACCGGCGCCACCTCGGCCCCGAGCAGCCGCATGCGCTCGACGTTGGGGGCCTGGCGGCGCATGTCCTCGGTGCCCATGTAGACGACGCACTCGAGCCCGAGCAGCGCGCAGGCGGTGGCCGAGGCCACCCCGTGCTGCCCGGCGCCGGTCTCGGCGATCACGCGGGTCTTGCCCATCCGCTTCGCCAGCAGCGCCTGGCCGACGGCGTTGTTGATCTTGTGGGCGCCGGTGTGGGCGAGGTCCTCGCGCTTCAGGTAGACGCGGCGGCCGGCCCGCTCGGAGAGCCGCTCGGCCAGGTAGAGCGGGGTCGGGCGGCCGACGAAGTCGCGCAGCAGACCGTCGAGCTCGGCGCGGAAGCGCTCGTCGTCGCGCGCGGTCGCCCAGGCGAGGCTGAGCTCGTCGAGCGCCGCCATCAGCACCTCGGGGACGAAGCGCCCGCCGTAGGGCCCGAAGCGCTCCTCGACCCCGGCCGCGGTCCCGGCGCCTCCGGCGGCGCCGCTCACGGCGGCGGCGGCCCGCCGACCGCGAGCGCCGGGTTCGCGCGCGCGGCGAACTCGGCCATCAACGCGTGATCCTTGATCCCGGGCCCCGACTCGGTCCCGCTGGCGACGTCGACCGCGTGCGGGCGCACGATCTCGATCGCCTCGGCGACGTTGCCGGGGTTGAGGCCGCCGGCGAGGATCAGCGGGATCCCCGCTGGATGCGTGCGGGCGAGCTCCCAGTCGAAGCTGGCGCCGGTGCCGCCGCGGGCCCCGGGGATGTGGGCGTCGAGCAGATGGAAATCGGTGCGGAAGGCCTCGGCGGCCTGGATGTCGGCGCTGCTGTGCACCGGCAGCGCCTTGATCACCTTCGCCCCCGTACGGCGGGCGACCTCGGCGCAGAACGAGGGCCCCTCGTCGCCGTGCAGCTGGACCATCCCGAGCTGCTCGTTCTCGACCGCAGCGGCGATCTCGGCGAGGCTCGCGTTCACGAACACGCCGACGATCTCGATCTGGCGCCGCAGCTCGGCGCTGATCGCGGCCGCGGTCGCGGGATCGCAGCGGCGCGGGCTGCCGCTCCAGTGGTTGAGCCCGATCGCCCAGGCGCCGAGGCGCACAGCCTCCCGTGCGTCCTCGGCCCTGGTGATCCCGCAGAACTTGACCTTCATCCCGCCCGCAAGGTTACGGGCGGGATGCCGGTCGTCGTCGTCCTAGCCGCCGGCCTGGGCGGGACGGTCGGCGAGCTCGACCGCGACCGAGCGCTCGTCGCCGCCGCGCTCGACGGTGAGCTCGAGCTGGTCGCCGGGCTGCTTCGAGTCGACCGCCGCGATCACGTCGTCCATGCCGGTCACCGGGTGGCCGTCGACGGCGGTGATCAGGTCGCCGCCGACGCGCAGCTGCTGCCCGGCAACCGAGACGCGGGCGTCGCCCGCCGAGATCCCGGCATCGTCCGCGGGGCTACCCGGGACGACCGACTGGACCAGGGCGCCGCTGTCGGTGTCGAGGTTGAGCACGTCGGCGATCTCCGGGGTGAGATCGGCACCGCTGATGCCGACGTAGGCGTGCTGGACCTCGCCCGTGTCGATCAGCTGCTGGGCGACCTCGCGCGCGGTGTCGATCGGGACCGCGAAGCCGATGCCGACGTTGCCTCTGCCGCCGGCCGCCTCGATCTGGGAGTTGACCCCGATCACCTCGCCGGCGGCGTCGATCAGCGGGCCGCCGGAGTTACCCGGGTTGATCGGCGCGTCCGTTTGGATCGCGTTCTCGATCGTGAACCCGTTCGGGGAGCTGATCTCGCGCTGCACCGCGGAGACGATCCCGGCGGTGGCCGTGCGGTCGAGGCCGAACGGGTTGCCGATCGCGACCACGGGGTTGCCGACCTGGACGCCCTCGGAGGAGCCGAGCTCGAGCGGGGTCAGCCGGTCGGCGCCCTGCTCGACCTGGAGCACGGCGATGTCGGTCGAGGGATCGGCGCCGATGACCTTGGCGTCATAGGTGTCACCGTCCTCGCCGCCGATCCGGACGGTGACCGAGCTCGAGTCCGCGACGACGTGGGCGTTGGTGACGATGTGGCCTTCGTTGTCGATCACGAAGCCGGAGCCGGTGGCGGTGCCTCCGCCGCTTCCGGGCGCCGGGCCGAAGGGGCTGAACTGGCTCTGCTGCGCCTGCTGCTCGGCCTCGATGTAGACGACGCCGGAGGAATCGCGCTTGTAGATCTCGTTCACGGTCAGCGCGTTCCCCGCCGCGGCGGAGGCGAGCGCGGTGCTCGGAGAGGTAGAAGGGACGGTGGTCGTGGTGGTGGCCGTGTCGTCGCCCGGGTCGACGAGGCCGGTCGCGAGTGCGGCCACCCCGAGCACGGCGACGACGAGTCCCCCCGCGAGCGCGGAGACGAACGGCGTCTTCAAGAGATTCTTCATCCCGGCGAGGTTGGCCGGGGTTTCCTAAAGAGCGCTAACGCGAACCGAAAGAACGGTTAAGAATCGCCGGCGGCGGCGATCAGCTCTCTGAGGCGCGGTTCGTATAGTGCTCGCGGGTGCGCTCGTCGTCCATGGTCAGCTCGCGGACGGCGACCTCCGGGTCGCCTGCGCGCATCAGCGCCTCGCCGATCAGGACCGCGTCGCAGCCGATCCGCTCGAGCTCGTCGAGCTGCTCGGCGCGGTCGTAGCCGGACTCCGAGACCACCGTCTTGCCCGCCGGGACGTCGGTGAGCAGCTCGTTGGTGGTCGCCAGGTCGACGCTCAGGTCCCCGAGGTTGCGGTTGTTGATCCCGATCACGTCGGCGCCGACCTCCAGGGCCCGCTCAAGCTCGGGTTCGTCGTGGACCTCGACCAGGCAATCGAGGTCGAGCAGGCGAGCCTCCTCGTGCAGTGCTGCGAGCGAGTCGTCGTCGAGCGCGGCGACGATCAGCAGCACCGCGTCGGCGCCGTGGACGGCGGCCTCGTACAGCTGATACGGGTCGACGATGAAGTCCTTGCGCAGGATCGGCAGCCCGCAGGCCGCGCGAGCCGCCCGCAGGTCGTCGAGCGTGCCGCCGAAGTTGCGCTCGTCGGTGAGCACCGAGAGCGCCGCGGCGCCACCGCGCTCGTAGGCGGAGACGACCTCGGCGACGGTCGCCTCACCGGCGATCGCGCCGGCGCTCGGTGAGCGCCGCTTGAACTCGGCGATCAGCGAGAGCCCCGGGCGCACCAGCGCCTCGTTGAACGGCCGCGAGCCGCTCAAGGTGCCGACCGCGCTGCGCAGGTCCTCGGCCGGGACCTGGCGCTTGCGGCGCTCCACGTCCTCTCGCGCTGCCCCCACGAGCTCGTCGAGCTTGCTCATGCGCAGACCAGCGTAGTCATCGGGCGGCCAGCTCGCCGGTCCGGCGCGCCAGTCGTTCGAGCACGCCCTCGGCGGCGCCCGAATCGAGCGCCTCGGCGGCCCGCTCGACCCCGGCCCCGAGGTCGTGGGCGTTGCCGGCGGCGAGGATCGCTGCGCCCGCGTTGAGCAGAACCACATCGCGGGCCGGGCCGCGGTCGCCCGCGAACACCGAGCGGACGACGGCGGCGTTCTGCTCCGGCGAGCCACCGGCGATCGCGCTCAGCCCGACCCGCTCGAAGCCGACGTCCTCCGGGGTCACGAACCACTCCTCGGTGCCACCGTCCGCGACCTCGACCACCCGGGTGCGACCGGCGACGCTGATCTCGTCGATCCCGTCGTCGGCGCAGACGACCAGGGCCCGCTCGCACTCGAGGCCGACCAGTGCCTCGGCGATCGTCTCCTGGTAGAGGCGGTCGGAGACCCCGAGCAGCTGGCGCGAGGCGGCGGCCGGGTTGGTCAGCGGGCCGAGGAAGTTGAAGATCGTCCGCACCGCGAGCTCCTTGCGGACCGGGACCACGTGCTTCATCGCGGCGTGGTGGCGCGGGGCGAACATGAACCCGAAGCCGAGCTCGTCGAGGCAGCGCCCGACCTCCTCGGGGCCGAGCTCGATCTCGACCCCGAGCGCCTCGAGCAGGTCGGCGGAGCCCGAGCGGCTCGTGGACGAGCGGTTGCCGTGCTTGGCGACCGCGCAGCCGGCGCCGGCGGCGACCAGCGCCGCGGCGGTCGAGATGTTGAAGGTCGAGGGGCCGCCCCCGGTGCCCGCGGTGTCAACCAGGTCCTCGCGCGAGCTCGCGACCGAGGCGGCGAGCCGGCGCATCGTCCGCGCCAGGCCGACGAGCTCGGCGACGGTCTCGCCCTTCGCCCGCAGCGCGATCAGGAAGGCCCCCGTCTGCACCTCGCCGGCGCGCCCCTCCATCACCTCGTCGAGCACGGCCGAGGCGTGGTCGGCGGTCAGGTGGCTGCCGGATGCGACCTCGTCGATCGCGCGGGTGAGGATCTCGTTCGGCATCTCAGGTCGATTCGAGGAAGTTCGCGAGCAGCAGCTTGCCATCCGGCGTCAGCACCGACTCGGGATGGAACTGGACCCCGACCGCCGGCAGCCGGCGGTGACGCACCGCCATCACCACGTCCTCGTACCTCGCGGTCGGCTCGAGCGCCTCCGGCAGCTCGGGATCGGCGACCAGCGAGTGGTACCGGCCGCCGCTCATCGGGTTCGGGAGATCGCCGAAGATCCCGCGGCCGTCGTGGAGGATCTTCGCCGCCTTGCCGTGGATCGGTGCGCCGCGGATCGTCCGGCCGCCGAACGCCTCGACCATCGCCTGGTGCCCGAGGCAGACGCCCAGCGTCGGGATCCCGGCCTCGGGGAAGGCGCGGGAGGCCTCGATCGAGATCCCCGCCTCGGCCGGCGTGCACGGCCCGGGCGAGATCACCAGCCGGTCGGCGCGGCGCTCGAGCAGCTCGGCGACCGTGGCCTTGTCGTTGCGGACGACCTCGACCTCAGCCCCGAGCTCACCCAGGTACTGGACCAGGTTGTAGGTGAACGAGTCGTAGTTGTCGATCACGAGCGCCTTCATCCCCACTCCGACTGGGCCTCGGCCAGCGCCACCGCCTGGAACATCGCCTTCGCCTTGTTCACCGACTCGCGGTATTCGTAGTCGGGCTTCGCGTCGGCGACCGTGCCGCCGCCCGCCTGCACGTGGACGAGGCCGTCCTTGATCACCGCGGTGCGGATGTGGATCGCGGTGTCGAGGTCGCCGGTGAACCCGAGGTAGCCGATCGCGCCGCCGTAGGAGCAGCGCTTGTGCGGCTCGAGCTCGTCGATGATCTGCATCGCCCGCACCTTCGGCGCCCCGGAGAGGGTCCCGGCCGGCAGCGTCGCCCGCAGCACGTCCATCGCCGTGATCCCCTCTCGCAGGTTCCCCGAGACCTGGCTGACGATGTGGAAGACGTGCGAGTAGGTCTCGACCACCATGTACTCGTCGACGTTGACGGTGCCGTACTCGCAGACGCGGCCGAGGTCGTTGCGACCGAGGTCGACGAGCATCACGTGCTCGGCCCGCTCCTTCGGGTCGTCGAGCAGGGCAGCGGCCTGCGCCCGGTCCTCCTCCTCGTTCGCCCCGCGCGGGTAGGTGCCGGCGATCGGGCGGGTCTCGGCGCGCCGGCCGCTGACCTTGACCAGCGGTTCGGGCGAGGCGCCGGCGATCTCGAACTCCTCGAACTGGAGGAAGTACATGTACGGCGACGGGTTCACGGTCCGCAGGCCGCGGTAGATCGAGAACGCCTCGACCGTCGCCGGCGCCGTGAACCGCTGCGAGGGCACGACCTGGAAGGCGTCGCCGGCATGCGTGTACTCGACGATCCGGGTGACGTTCGATTCGAAGTGCTCGCGGCTCAGGTTCGAGACCCACGGGCCCTCGACCCCCTCGGGCTCGAACGTGCCCGGGGCCGGCGGCCCGCCGGCGGGCGGCTGCGGTCGCGGCCGCGGATCGGGCACCGGGCCGCGCAGGGCGTCGCGGGCGGCGTCGATCACCCCGACCGCGTGGTCGTAGGCGGTGTCGACCGAGTCCGGCTCGCAGAACGCGTAGCCGAGCACCGTCACCTCGTGCCTGAGGTGATCGAAGGCGAGCATCAGCTCGCAGACCATCAGCGCCAGGTCGGGGAGCCCGAGCGGGTCGGGGTTGGGCGCGGCGAGCGGCTCGACCGTCCGGACCAGGTCGTAGCCGAAGAAGCCGACGGCGCCGCCAGGGAACGGCGGCAGTCGCTCGGGCTCGGCGACGGTGAACCCGGCGAGGATCCCGGCGACGGCCCCGTAGGGGTCGGCGACGTCGCTCTTGACCAGCTCGCCGTCGCGGACCTCGGTCAGCGTTCCGTCGGCCCAGCGCAGCTCGAGCCTCGGGCGGAAACCGAGGAACGAGTAGCGGCCGAGCCGGCCCTGCTCGGCCGACTCGAGCAGGAACGCGGGGCCCTCGAACGCGTCGCGGAGCTTCAGGAACGCCGAGACCGGGGTCTCGCAGTCGTCGACGAACCGATACGAGAGCGGGATCACGTTCGCCTCCCGGGCGAGCTCGCGCGCGCGCTCGATCCCCGGCTCGATCGCCGGGCCGAGCTCAGTCCCGACGGCGCTCATTGAGCACCTCCAGGGCCGCGGCCAGCGGCAGGCCTCGCGAGAGCATCAGCACCTCGAGGTGGTAGAGGACGTCGGCGGCCTCCTCGGCGACCCGCTCGTCGGACTCGCCGGCCGCCGCGCGGGCGACCTCGTCGGCCTCCTCGCGTACCTTCTCGCCGATCCGCTGCGGATCGGCGAGCAGCTCGACCGTGTACGAGCTCTCGGGGCGCTCGGCGCGCCGGGCCTCGAGCGTGCGCTCGAGTGCCGGTAGCGCCTCGTGGACCGCCGGCTCGGGCTCGCCGGGCACCGGCGGGCCGTCCTTCTCGCCGTCGGCGGAGCCCTCGAGGTCGCGGTAGAAGCAGCTGCGCTCGCCCGTGTGGCAGGCGGGACCGGCGGGCTCGACCAGGGCGACGACCGCGTCGCCGTCGCAGTCGTAGCGCAGCTGGCGCAGGCGCTGGACGTTCCCGGAGGTCTCGCCCTTGCGCCACAGCTTCTGGCGCGAACGGCTGAAGAAGTGGACTTCGCGGGTCTCGCGGGTCCGGCGCAGCGCCTCCTCGTTCATGTAGGCGAGCGTCAGCACCTCGCCCGTGCTCCAGTCCTGGAGCACGCACGGGACCAGGCCATTCTCGTCGAACCGGACCGCTTCGCTCATCGGCGCATCGTACGGGGGCGCCGCGAGGCTCAGTCGATCCCGAGCCGGTCGAGCAGCCCCTCGTCGCGGCGCCAGCGCTCGCGCACGCGCACGTTCAGGTCGAGGAAGACCCGGGCGTCGAGCTCTCGCTCGAGCTCCTTGCGGGCGGCGGTGCCGATGTCGCGGATCATCCGCCCGCCCTTGCCGATCAGGATCGCCTTCTGCGAGTCGGTCTCGGCCCAGACCTGCGCCCGCACCTCGACCAGGCCGTCCTCGCGCTCGACCAGCTCCTCGACCGCGACCTCGACCGCATGCGGGAGCTCCTCGCGCGTGCGCCGCAACACCTGCTCGCGGATCAGCTCCGCCAGGTGCACCTCGCTGGGCTGGTCCGTGCGGTCCTCCGGCGGGTAGAGCAGCGGGCCCTCGGGCATCAGCTCGGCGAGCCGGTCGGTGAGCGGGCCGACCCCGGTACCGCGCCTGGCGGAGACCGGGAAGACCTCGTCGACGACCTCGAGCTCGGCGGCATCCGCGAGCACGGCGGTCGTCTCAGCGGGGCCCAGCCGGTCGATCTTGTTCACGGCGCAGATCACCTTGACGCCGGGGCGGGCCCGGAGCAGGTGCGAGGCGATGAACCGGTCGCCGGGGCCGATCCCCTGCTCGGCGTTGACCACCAGCAGCACCCCGTCGGCTTCCTCGAGCTCGTGCTCGACCCGGCGCTGCATCCGCTCGGTGAGCACGTCGCGCGGGCGCTGCACCCCGGGCAGGTCGACCAGGACCAGCTGCCAGCCCTCGGCGACGTCGGTCGCGACCCCGCGGCTGGCCCGCCTGGTGGTCTGCGGGCGGTCCGAGACGATCGCGACCTTCGCCCCGACGATCGCGTTGACCAGGGTCGACTTGCCCACGTTCGGCCGCCCGGCGAGCCCGATGAACCCGGCCTTGGTCACGCACGTCCTTGCGCCGACCGCGACATCCCCGGACGCGAAGCGGAGGAGATCGCGCGCATCACTGATTCCTGGAGCACGAGCATCTCGCCGTCGTCGGTCTCGTGGTCGTAGCCGCAGAGGTGGAGGACGCCGTGGACGGCCGCCTCGGTCACGTCGTCGGCGTACTCGGCGCAGATCACCACGTCGCCGAGCTCGCGCGGGCCGGCCGCCTCGCCGGCACCGTCGATCGGGAACGAGAGCACGTCGGTGGGCCGGTCGCGGTCGCGGTGGGCGCGGTTGAGCTCGCGGATCCGCTCCGCGTCGACGAGCTCGACCGAGAGGTGGCCGTCGGCGACGCCCGCGGCCTCGAGGGCCGCCGCGGCCGCGGCGCGCAGGTCCCCGGGCACGTCCCCGAGGTCGACCGTCACCCCGAAGGCCTCACTGAAGGCGCCTCAACAGCGGCGCGGCTCGGCTTCGCTTCGCTCCGCCTCACTGCGACCCGTCGCGCTCGGCGAAGTCGCCATAGGCGGCGACGATCCGCTGGACGAGCTGGTGGCGGACGACGTCCTCGCCGCCGAAGCGGACGAAGGCGATGTCCTCGACCGCGGCGAGGATCTCGGTGACGACGACCAGGCCCGAGCGCTGGTCTCGCGGCAGGTCGATCTGGGTGATGTCGCCGGTGACCACCATCTTCGAGCCGAACCCGAGCCGGGTCAGGAACATCTTCATCTGCTCGGGGCTCGTGTTCTGGGCCTCGTCGAGGATCACGAAGGAGTCGTTGAGGGTGCGCCCGCGCATGAACGCGAGCGGCGCCACCTCGATCACGCCGCGGTCGAAGTAGGTCAGCACCTTCTCCGGATCGAGCATGTCGTAGAGGGCGTCGAACAGCGGCCGCAGGTAGGGGTCGACCTTCGCCTGGATGTCGCCGGGCAGGAAGCCGAGCCGCTCGCCGGCCTCGACCGCCGGGCGGGTGAGGATGATCCGGCTCACCTTGCGCGACTCGAGCGCCGCGACCGCGCTGGCGACCGCGAGGAAGGTCTTGCCGGTGCCCGCCGGGCCGATCCCGAAGGTGACCGTGTGGCGGCGGATCGAGTCGGTGTAGCGCTTCTGGTTGACCGTCTTCGGCGCCACCTTGGTCGCCCGGTGGCTCCAGATCACGTCCTCGAGGATCTCGGCGGGCTTCTCCTCGGCCGCGATCGCCCCGGTGACCGTGTCGATCGTCGCCGGCGCGAGCTGGTGGCCGCGCTCGGCCAGGCCGACCAGCTCGTCGACCATGGTCGCCGCCCGGCGCACGTCGGCGTCGTCGCCGTCGAGGGTGAGTACGTTGCCGCGCAGGAACAGCTCGCAGCCGAGCCGCTCCTCGAGCTCGCGCAGAACGGTGTCCTCGGAGCCCGCAAGCTCGGCGGCGATCGTGTTGTCGAGCGTGAGCTGGCGGCGTGCCACTCAGGCGGCCAGCCTGTCTCGGACGGCGGCGCTCACCCGCTTGCCGTCGGCGCGGCCGCCGACCTTGGGCATCAGGGCGCCCATCACCTTGCCCATGTCGCCGGGCGCCTCGGCGCCGGACTCGGCGATCGCCTCGTCGACCAGGCGGGCGAGGTCGTCGTCCGACATCTCGGCTGGCAGGTACCGCTCGATCTCGCGCGCCTCGGCCTCCTCGGCGACGGCGCGATCGTCGCTGCCGCCGTCGCGGTAGGCATCGGCCGCCTCGAGCCGGCGCTTGCGCTCCCGGCGCAGGACCGCGACCTCGTCGTCGCCACCATCCTTGCGGTCCTTCTGCAGCGCATCGGCGACCAGCCGCAGGGCTCCGACCCGGTCGCGCTCGCCGGCCTTCAGCGCCTCGCGGGTGTCCGCCTGAACCTGTTCGAGAATCGACTCGCCCATCCGCGACAAGGGTACCCGCGGGGCACGGCTCTCAGAGCAGCCGCCTCAACATCGGCGGGGCTCGGCTTCGTCCTTCGGACGCCGCCTCAGGTCAGGCGCCTCAACTTCGGCGCGGCTCGGCTTCGTCCTTCGGACGCCGCCTCAGGTCAGCCGCCTCAACATCGGCGGGGCTCGGCTTCGTCCTTCGGACTCCGCCTCACAGCACCGCGCGCTCGACATCCCCGAGCGGAAGCTGCAGGAAGCGGGTCCCCAGCTCGCGGAAGCGGGCCGGGTCGTCGGTGCAGACGAACCGGTAGGTGCCCTCGGCGTCCCCGGCGGCGTCGAGCTCGCGCGCCGCGAGGATCCGCTGGGCGCTGGCGGCGAGCGCGTGGCCGGCGGTCACCAGCCGCACCTCCCGGCCGAGGAAGCGCTGCAGCATCGGCCGCACGAGCGGATAGTGGGTGCAGCCGAGGATCACCGTGTCGACCCGGGCGCGCTTCAGCGGCGCGCAGTAGGAGCGCACCTTCTCGACCACCTCCTCCGAGAACGGGAAGCCGCGCTGGATGATCGCCGCCAGGTCCGGGGCCGCGACCTGGGTCACGGTGAGCTCGCGGTGATGGGCGGCGAGCGCCCGCAGGTAGGCGCCACCGGCGACCGTCGCCGGCGTCGCCAGCACCCCGACCCTCCCCGAATCGGTGATCGCGGCCGCGATCTCGGCCTCCGGCTCGATCACGGCGACCACCTCGACCCCGCGATCGGCCGCGAGCGCCCGCGACGCCTCGAGCCCCGCCGAGGCGGCCGAGTTGCACGCGATAACGATCAGCTTCGCCCCCCGGTCGAGCAGGTAGGCGGTGTTGCGCTCGGAGCAATCGCGCAGCTCGGCGTCGCTCTTCGCCCCGTAGGGGAAGCGCAGGTCGTCGCCGAGGTAGACGTAGTCCTCCTCGGGGAGCGAGACGAGGCACTCGTGCAGCACGGTCAGCCCCCCGACGCCGGAGTCGAAGACCGCGATCGGCAGCGAGGGGTCGGGGCCATCGGCGGACACGACCTGGATTCTGGCCGCTTGCGAGACTGGGTGAATGGCGCGCGCGGACGATGGATCGCGGCTTTCGCTGTGGTCGGAGAACTCGCTGCTCTCGATCGGGTCGAAGAACTCGCTGCTCTCGATCGGCTCGGTCGGCTCGGCGCTCTCGATCGGCTCGGTCGGGTCGGCCGCCTCCGCCTTCTCGGTCGGCTCGGCCGCCTCGCTCGGCTCGGCGCTCTCGGCCGCCTCGCGCTCCTCGGTGATGTCCGCCGCCCGGCGGGGCTCCGTGATGGGCGAGGAGAGCCCGCGAGCGGGGCTGATCGCCGCCGGCGCGCTCGCGGTCGCCGCGGTGCTGGTCGCCGCGCGCGCCTAACCCGGGCCTAGAGGAACGGCTTCGCGACCATCACGTAGATGGTCACGATCACGATCAGCCCGGCCACCGGGCCCATCCGGGCGCTGAGCCCGGTCTCGCGCTGGAAGTCCTCGCCGAACTGCACCTCGCCGGACGGCCCGGCGGCATCGATGTCGCGCTTGGCCGCTCGCAGCGCCCGGCTGTCGTGCGGGATGAAGAAGCCGTGC
>DASPGZ010000014.1:0-24409 GCA_035620355.1 Solirubrobacterales bacterium
CGCCGGGCTCAGGAGTCCCGTTCGAGCATCCAGCCGATCAGCGCGTGGAGCAGCCGCCGCTCCGGTGAGTCGGGCACGTCGGCGAACGCGAGCTCGAACGCGTCCTCGGCCGCCGCCGCGATTCCGAGGCCGAACTCGCGCGCGAATTCGAGGCTGCCGTACTCGCGCATCAGCGCGATCATCGCCGCGATCTGCTCGGCGGTGCGCTCGGGTCTCTCCAACGCGATGAAGCGCTCGACCGTGCGCCGATCGTCGCCGCGTGTCTCCGAGAGCAGGTGGATGACCATCAGCGTCCGCTTGCCCTCGTACAGGTCACCGCACGACTCCTTGCCGTACTTCGACTGGTCGCCGACCAGGTTGAGGACGTCGTCCTGGATCTGGAACGCCGCGCCGAGGTAGAAGCCGAAGCGCACGAGCGCATCGAGGTCGGCCCGGCCGAGCGACCCGATCAGCGCTCCGACCCGGAGCGGGTGGATGGTCGTATACCAGCAGGTCTTGTGCATGATCAGGTCGAGGTAGTCATCGGCGGTCAGGTCGCGGACGCCGTCGCGGCGCCAGCCGAGCTCGCGTGCCTGCCCCTCGATCGTTCGCCGCGCCATCAGCTCGAACTCGTCTGCCACCCCGGTCGCGAGCCGGCTGCCGAGGAGCCTGCGGTTGTCGCGCAGCGCGGCCCCCGCCAGGACGACGAGCGCGTCGCCGGCATTGATCGCGAGCGGGACGCCGTGCTCGAGGTGGAGGGTCGGGTGTCCCCGGCGCAGCAGGCTCGCATCCTCGATGTCGTCGTGGACGAGGAAGGCGTTGTGGAGTAGCTCCAGCGCGACGGCCGACGGCAGTCCCTCACAGGTCTCACCGCCAAACGCGACCGTAGAGGCGAGGCAGAGTGCCGGCCGGAGCGCCTTGCCCCCGCGAGCGGGATAGTCGGCGACGAGGTCCCAGAGGTAGCGGCGCGGCTCGCCCTCCGGGACGTAGGCGCGCAGGGCTTCGCGGGTGAGGGCGCCGTAGCGCTCGAGCTCCGCCTCCACGGGAGCGACCTCGAGCGGCGTCACGCGGAGACCTCGATCCGTACCGGGAGGCTGAGCTCGGGAAGGCCGGTGGCGAGGATGTGCCCGTGGTAGGGGCCCGGCGCGATGCCCTCCGGCAGGTCGACGGTGACCACGATCTCCTGGCTCGAGCGCAGGTCGAAGGTGCCGAGGACCGCGGGCTCGAAGGCGATCGCCCCCGGGTCGATCGTCGACCCGTCGGCGGCCGTGAGCACGGTGGCGGTGAGCCGGGCGGGGGCGGTCGGGGGGCCGTCGAGAACATGCAGCCAGGTCCGGCCGCTGACCGAGCCGCCGGGCTTCGCAGGGCCGAGCGAGAGGCGGTCGGCGCCGCCGCGACTCGGTGGCCCGAGCGCAACCTCCGCCGAGTCCGCCGCGGCGTCCAGGAGCAGGCGCATCCACTCCCCCCAGAGCTCGAGCATCCGCTCGGCGTCGCCGCGCAAGCGGCGCATGTCGCGCCCGGGATCATCCTCGGACCGCCGCTCGCCGTTCGATCCGGCGGTGGGATCGGCCGGGAGCGGAAACGGGAACGGGCCGCGCGTCCCCAGCCGCCCGAGCTCGAGCATCCGCTCGACCACCGTCGCGGCGGCCTCGAGCCCGGCGCGCTGCACCTCGGCCATCGCCCGCAGGCCCGCGAGCGGATCGGGCGCCGGATCGCGGTCAGCCACTGTGCACCGCCTGCCGCGGGAGGTACCCGCCGGATGTGCCGTCGGCGAGCGGACGGCCCTCGACCGCGTTCGCCGCCTGCAGGCCGCCGAGCACCGCCGCCTCGATGCACCCCGCGTTGAGCCCGCTGTCGATCCAGTCCCCGGCGAGGAAGAGGTTCTCGAACCCGCTCCCGTCGGCCGGCAACCGGTAGCGGCTCGTGCCCGGGAGCGACTGCACGTAGCGATCCGAGGGATCGACGTTCGCGCGCGAGTACCGGGAGTGCACGAGCTCGGAGCGAAAGTCGCCGTTCGCGTCGGCCGCCGCCGGCCACAGGGCGGGGCCGCGGCGCTCGAGGAACGCGAGCGCCGCCGCCTGCACCCGCTCCGACGCCGCCGGCCCGCCCGCGAGCTCGCTCTCGGCGAGCGCCCCGCAGAAGTACGCGGCGGTCAGCGGTCGCTCGTCCTCGGGCCAGTCCTCGAGCGGGAGCGTGTGGCTCATCGAGGCGAAGGTCTCGAACGGCTCCCCGCAACCCGTCACCGTCGCGGCGGGCTGGTCCCAGCCCAGCGCCCGCTCGTCGGCGCTCATCCAGACCTGGAACGCCTGGGTGGCGACGGTGCCGACCCGGTCGACCATCGACCGCCAGCGCTCGTCGGACTCGATCAGCTCGGCGCAGGTGTGCGGAAGCATGCCGAGCGAGACCGCGAGCACGAGGGCGTCGTAGTCGCGGCCCGCCTCCAGCCGCACGCTGGCGGCGTCAGGCCGAAGCGGGTCCGAGCGGGCGGGGAAGACGGGTAGCCCGCGGATCCGGACCAGCGGCGCGTACTCGTCGCCGGCCACTTCCTCGCGTCCGAAGATTGCCGCTTCCACCGTGCGGCGGTCATCGGAAAGCTGCAGCCTGTCGAGCCGATGGAAGAAGCGAAAGCGCACCCCGCGGCGACGGAGCGCCTGATACAGGGGCGCGAAGACGACATCGCCCATACCGGCCCGCATCTTCCAGAACAGCGCCCCCTTGTAATCGAGGAACATGCGCAGGGCGAGATGGAGCGCGAGCCCGGCCGGAAATCGCGGCCGCTCCGGGTCGCCATCCTCGTACGCGAACGAGAGGTCGTAGAAGCCGCGGACGAGCGGCGAGTCGATAGCGGCGTGCGAGGCACCATGGCCGGCGAGCCACTCGCGCAGGTCGAGGTCGTCGACGGAGTGATAGCCGTGGGCGGTGAGCCCGTCAGCGGCGATTCCGCGCACCATCGTCTGCAGGAGCTCGATCAGCTCGCCGGTTCGCCGCGCCGCAGCCGTGCTCCCGTTGATCGCCCGAAGGCCCGCCCGCGCCCCTTCGAGCAGCTCGACGCCCGCGGTCGCGCCGCGCGCCCTCACGGCCGGGTGAGCGGGCGAGGAGCTGAGCGCAACCCGCGGCGTCGGCCCGACCGCCTCGTCGAGGGAGGCGCCGAAGCGGCCCAGCAGCGCGAGCCCGCGCTCGAGGAAGCTCGCCGGGGTGAGCTCGGCGGCGCCGGGCGGTCCCCCCGGCAGGCGGTCGTTCTCGGGGAACCGTGCGAACCAAAGCGGCGAATCCTCCCCGCCCGTGCGCCCGAGGCCGACCACACTCGCCGGCACGAACGCGTCACGCCAGGTCTGGATCGGGCAGCCCGGATCGGTGGCTGGGCGATCGAGCTCCTCGTAGCACGCACGCAGGAGGCGAAAGGCGTTGTCGTAGAAGCCGAGCCAGACGTGGAGACCGTGCTCCTCGATCCGCCCGTCCCGCCCACGCGACGACGCACCCTTTCCCCCGAGCCGCGATCCACGCTGGTAGACGGTGACCTCGGGTCCGTCGCCGCCGCGCCCGCTCAGCTGCCATGCCGCCGAAAGGCCGGCCATGCCGCCGCCGACGATCGCGATCCTCCGCCGGTCCATCAGACGGCCCGCCTCTCTGAGAGCGCCGTCTGCGCCCGTCGCTCGAACAGGACGGCGCCCTGACGGGCGGCGAGATCGCCGGCCGCGCGAAGGTCATCCGCACCGCCCGCGTCGCCGGCCGCGAGGCGGCACTCGCCGCGCACGCGCGTCGTCTCCGCCGCCCAGTAACGGGCGCCGCTCTGCTCGGTGATCGCCTCAGCGTCGCGGATGAACTCGCGCGCCCCGTCCAGATCTCCGCGCCGCAGACGATGCTCGGCGATCTCGGTCAGGAACCCCGGCAGCCAGAGGTCGGCGCCCACCATCCGCCACAGCGCCAGCGCCTGGTCGACCGTGTCGAGGTCGGCGCTCCCGCCGGGCCTGAGGGTCGCGATCGCCCGCTGGAGCTGTCCGTAGAGGGTGAAGAAGACGAAGCCGTGGCGCTCCGAGACCTCGAGTAGCCCCGTGACCTCGGCATCGGCGGCTGGATAATCGCGGACGAGGATCGCGAGCAGACACGCGTAGGCCCCCACGAACGCCTGCGAGAACGGCCCCCACGGAAACGGCAGTGCCATCGCCCGCGCTTTCGCCGCCGCCATCGCCTCAGCGGCCCGGTCCGGCTCGCCCCGGAGCTCGATCGTGAGCGCGAGCAAGGCCCACGAGGTCGCGGTGGGATCGCTCGGGAGGGGCCAGGCCGGGTGCGTACCGGGCCGCCGCCCGTAGTCGGACGCGAGGTAGGCCTCGTGGTCGGCGTGAGCTGCATCGAAGTCGCCGCGGAAGAAGCGGTTGAAGCCGGTGAAGAGCTCGTTCGGCGGCTCGTCGGGCGCGCCGACGCGCCCCCGATCGGCCGCGATCACGTCGTCCGCGCGATCGAGGTCGCCCTTGAGGACGTAGTAGGACCAGACCGCGATCAGGTCGGGTAGGTGCTCGGTGCCCGGCTCCAGCATCCGGCAGAGCTCGAGGCAGCGCTCGTGCTCGCGCGCCGCGTCCGGCGCCGCGTAGCCGAGGGTCGCGACGGCCGAGAAGCCGCGCGCGCGGCGGACCGTGAGCTCGAGCCGGCGCTGCGCATCAGGATCGCCGATCTCCTCGACCAGCTCGAGCGCGTGGTCGAGCACCTCCGTCGCCTCGGCGAACGCACCCTCGGCCTGTGCGTCGCGCGCCGCCGCGACGGAGGCCTCGATCGCCTCGGCCAGGCGGCCGGCCTGCTCGAGGTGCTGCGCCAGCAGCCCGGCGTCGGTGGACCCGGCGCCGGGCGCCCGATCGCGCAGGGCATCCGCAATCCGCGAGTGGCGCTGCGCCCGCGCAGGCGTCAGCTGCGTCTCATAGGCGAGCTCGCGGAACAAGTGGTGATGAAAATGGTAGATCGGCGGCTCGCTCGCCGTCCGCTTGAGCAGGCCCGCATCGGCCAGCGCCGCGAGGTTGAGGCGAAGCTCCTGATCGGGGAGATCGACTACGGCGGCGAGCAGATCGTGGCGGACTTCCTGTCCGATGCAGGCGAGCGTCTGGATCAGGCCGAGCTCGATCCCCGGGGCGGCGATCCGGGCGAGCAGCGGGTCGAGCAGCGCCGGCGGGATCGCGGTCTCGCTGCTCGCGAGTCGCGGCGCGGGCCCGCCGCTCGGCTGCTGCTCGAGGCGCAGGAGCTCCTCGAAGTAGAGGGGAACCCCGTCACTTCGGCGCGCGAGCCGCTCCAGGTCCGCCGCCGCCATCCTGCTCGCCGCGGGCGACGCGGCGGCGATCCCCTCGAGGTCAAGAGGCGCCAGCGGCCCGAGCTCGATCGCCTCGATCGAGCTCCAGGGGGCCTCGAACTCGTCCCGGCTCGCGAGCAGGACGAGGACGCGCGTGGCCCTGCGGCTGATGACCCTGTTGAGCAGCTCGATCGTCGACGGATCCGCCCACTGGACGTCGTCGACGATCAGCGCCCCGGCCGATCTGGCCGCCTCGGCCTCGATCCATTCGAGCAGTGCCGCGAGCGTCGCCTCACGCAGCATCTGGCCGTCGAGCTCCGGCCCGGGGAAATCCGGTCCGGGCGGGACACCGACCAGGGCTCCGAAGAGCGACAGGTGGTGCTCCAGCCCGCAGCGGCCGAGGGCTTCCCGCAAGCGGCTCGGCGCCTCGTCGAGCCCGGAGGCGGGGTCGATGCCGCAGACGTCGGCGACCATGCGACGGGCTGGATACAGGTGGGTGGTCGCGTGAAAGGTCGAGCAGCGGAAGGGAAACGTCGAGCCCTGATCGATCCGCACCCTGGCGATCACCGCTTGCAGCAGTCGCGATTTTCCGATCCCGGGCTCGCCGCGGAGGATCGCGACCTGCGAGCCGCCGGCGAGCACCTCCCGCCAGAGGCCGCGGAGCCGCGCGCGCTCGTCGTCGCGGTCGACGAACGGGCTGAGCTCGGCCTGAGCCTCGATTCGGCTCGTCCCCGGTGTCTCAGCGAGAACCTCATACGCGTCGACGGGGCGCGGCACGCCGCGGAGTTCGAGGCTTCCGAGCGGTTCGACCTCGAAGTACCCGCGCACGAGCCGATGCGTGTCCTCGCTGATCACCAGGCCCCCCGGAGGCGCGTGGTCCTGGAGGCGGGCGGCAACGTTCGGCGTCTCACCGACGACGGCGTCGTGCTCGGGGCTGGTCGGGGCACCCATCTCGGCGCGAATCACCATCCCGGTGTGGATCGCGACCCGGACCGCGAGACCGACCCCGTGGCGTTCCTTCATCGACGCGCCGAGCGCGCCCAGCGGCCCGCGCACGTCGAGGCCGGCCTTGACCGCCCGCCGCGGGTCGTCCTCGTGCGGGGTCGGGTAGCCGAAGTAGGCGAGCACGCCGTCGCCGAGGAACTGCGCGACGTGACCGTCGTAGCGGCGCACGGCGGTGTTGACGATCTCCTGATAGGCGCGCAGCGCCTCGCGATAGACCTCCGGGTCGTGCTCGGCAGCGAGGCGGGTCGAGCCGACGACGTCGGAGAACATCACCGTCAACTGTCGCCACTCCCCCTCCTCGACGCCCGCGAGCCTGCTCTCGTCGAGCAGGATCCGCGCGTCCTCGTTCTCCGGGTCGAGCGCCAGCACCGACTCGGCGAGGGCTCGGACCGCCGGCCGGTCGTGCCGCGCGGCCGCGTGGCGAGCGTCGTCGAGGAGCTCCGCCACGCGCCGTTCGAACTGCTCATTCACTTAGCCGCCCGATCCAGCGCGCCTCGCGCTCAGGGCGCGCGGTCTCCGACGACGTAGACGCCAACCTCCTCGGCCAGGCATCGGCCGCCCGACGTCTCCGTGAGCGTGCCCGTGTACGTGCCGCTCGCGGTCCCCGGCGGCGGGGTGACCCGCACACAGACCCTGGTCTCGACGCCGGCGCCGAGAGCGGTCGGCGTCACGGAGATCACCTCCACCGGGAGCGGGGTGTCGTCGATATCGGCGAAGCGCCCGGCGCTGACGGCGCAGGCCGCGGGCTGCGCGGGAACCAGGACGGTCTCCTCGTTGAAGCCGAACTGACCGCTCTCCGTGTCGGACAGCTCCATGAGACCGACCAGGATCGCGTTCGCGCTCTCGATCCAGGCGCGGGCGACGCCCGCCCAAGCTCGTACCGCGGTGGCGACGAGGTCGCTCAGCGGATCAGCCATGCGGAGAGCCGTCGGGGGTGTCGGAGGGCGGCTCGGGTGTCGGGCTCGATTCCGTTGATCCCGAGGCCGGCGTCGGAGACTCGGCGAGGGCGGCGAGCATCTCGCTGTAGATCGTCCAGCTCTTCGCAGCGTCGGCGAGCGCCCGGCTGGAGGCCTTCGTCGTCAGCTGCACCCAGGCGGCGTTGTCGGCTGCGCCGGCACCGCTGAGCTGGGAGGCCGCCTGCTTGGCGAGCTCGGTGTAGACGCCGATCGACTCGCGCGCCGCCTCGGCGGCCTCCTCGATTACCTCGCTGAGCTGCTTCTGTCTCGGGTCGGCCATGAACGCGGTACCTCCGTCTTCTTTCAGATCGGGCTCTTGGGCGCCGCCGCCGAGACAGCCGACGGCGGCGTTGACGACCAGGTCGCTCCAGAACGTGTCGCAGGCCACCGTCGGCCAACTCGCCAGCATCTCGTCCTTGAAGCCGATCAGCTTCTTCGTGCTCACCCGCGTGCGTCCCGACTGCGCCCGCCGGACATCGATCGAACCCTCGTCGACGGCGATCTCTTTGGTCTCCTCGATCAGTACGTAGTCGAGGTGGATCCAGGCGGGGTCGGGAGGGTCGTCGATCGAGTAGGTGAACCGCAGCGGCGTTTCGAGCGGCGGCCGCCCCGGAAGGAAGTCGACCTTCTCGATCAGGTCGCGGCGCCAGCCGTTCGGACGCTGCTGGTCCACGGCTCCCGCGCCCCCCCACGGCTGCATCTCGTGGAAGGCGGCGGTGCACTCGTGCCACCGAGTCGGATCGCAGACCGTCATCTGCGCCGGCGCGGCATCGGTGTCGAAGTCGACCGTCACCCCGATGGCGTCGACGCCTGCCTTTTTCACGACCTGCCGGTCGTTGCAGAGCGGCTTCTCGACCTCGGCCTGGGTGAGGCCCAGAGCGCTCTTGACATCGTTTGCGAACCTCTTCCAGGGGTGGCGTGCAGGAGCGAGGACGCTCCGCCGGGCGACCGAGTCGAGTGCCCGCTTCACCGTGTCGACGGCGCGAGCCTGATGCTCCGCCGGCACGCCGGCGTCCTCGACCAGCGCGAGGAGCAGCGCGTCGAGCCTGGGGCCCCCTGACGCGATCTCCTTCGGGCGCCGGTGGGCGAGCTTGACGAGCGCGTCGAGTACGAGCACGCGAGGGACGCCGAGCCTGTCCTCCCTGATCGCTTCGGTGAGAGTCTCGATCGCGTCGTCGCGCGGACTCAGGCCCCACTCGGACCGGATCCCCTCGCCCATCGCCGAGAGGGCGTTCAGCCCCGCAACCGCGTACCCATGGGTGCGGCGCTCCTCCTCCGCGACCCCCCCAGAGCCGCCCTCGCCCTTTTCTCTTGGGTCACCGGGGGCCACCCGCCCAATCTATCTCCAAACCGGGCCAGATCAAGCGGGCCGCGGTCCGCTCGACCGGGTCTATCCGGGCTTCAGCTCCCGCTCTCGAACTCCTTTCACTCGCGGCTAGACCGCGTCTGCCCGGTTCGTCCCCGACCCCCGTAGACGAGGAGCCCGTAGATCACCAGCACGTCGATCAGGAACAGCATGAACGCGGCGAATGGGTAGGCGTTGACAGTGAACAGGAGGATCAAAATGTTCATGCCCGCGGCGAAGATGCCGAACACCGCTCCGAAGGCGCCGCCGTTCCAGATCGAGATCGCCGCGACAACCTGAAGGATTCCGATGATGAGGAAGAACCATCCCCAGGCGTTGAGATCGTCGAACAGGATGTAGCGACCCTCATCGGTGAAGAACGAGGAGTCGTCAATCGCACCGATTCCGAAGATCACGTTGAGAACGCCGGCGAGAAACAACATCACTCCGGCGAACAGCAGCCAGCCTTCGCCCGGGGTGTAGTCAGAAGCCCGATCGCTCACGAGGTTTCCTTCCCACTGTGTCGGTGTGTCCCCTGACGCAGGGCACCTGGCGATCATCTCGCAGCGTTCGGACAGCCCGCGAGACTCCAGGCCCACTGCACAAAGTCATGCGGATCGACAGTCCGCCGTCGGCCGCGAGCGGGCGGCGAAACGCCGAAGCCCGCCGGGCGAGCGGGCTTCGACTAATCGGGGCGCCCGGATTTGAACCGGGGACCTCACCGACCCGAACGGTGCGCGCTACCAGGCTGCGCCACGCCCCGAGGCCACCCAGTATTGCGAAACTGCGCCGGGTGCAGGGGCCGTCGTCGACTACCGAAGCGGACGCGGCGGAGCCCGACTACGAGGTCAGACCGCTGGCCGCGATCGTCACCGTGCTCGGCGGGATCGTCCTGCTGGCGATCCTCGTGCTCGCGATTGAACCGCTGAGAGCGGGGATCGGCGACGCGATCAGCGGCGACACCGCCCACCTGCGAGAGGACCTGCGCGGGCTCGGCTTCGGCGGCGTCGTGATCGCCTTGATCCTCGCCCTCGCGCACACGGTGATCTGGTACCCGGCCGAGATCCTCGACCTCGCGGTCGGCTACGTCTACGGCTTCTGGGGCGGGCTGGCGCTGATCATGGTCGGCTGGATCGTCAACGCGGTGCTCGCCTACTGGATCGGCCGCCACGCCGCGCGGCCGGTGCTCTACCGGTTCGTCGGCAGGCCCAGATTCGAGCGGCTCGAGCGGATGGTCGAGACCGGCGGGGTCACCCTGCTGCTCGGCATGCGCCTGATCCCGGTGATCCCGTTCAGCCTCTTCTCGATCGTCGCCGGCGCGGCCCGGGCGCCGCTGCCGACCTTCATCTGGACCACGGCGATCGGCTACCTGCCGCTGACCGCGGTCTTCGTCTACCTCGGCAGCCGCCTCGAGGAGCTCTCGCCGACCGATCCGATGCTCTGGATCGGCGCCGCCGTGCTCTTGGGGCTGCTGGTGGTGACCCGGATCTTCCACCGGCGCTGGCGCGAGTCAACCGCCGCCAAGGCCGAGCCGGAGGCGCCTCACGCCGGGCCGGAGAGCTGAGCGATCGCGTCCTCGATCTCGGCCGCCGTCGGCGTCTCGATCAGAGTGCGCTCGCCCTCGGGGCCGTTGACGATCACCGCCGGCTGGGCGGGCAGCTTCAGCTCCGCGGCGAGCATCGCGTCCGTGCGCACCTTCTCCGCCGAAGCCGGGTCGGCGTAGTCGGCCTCCCACTGCACCGGGTCGAGCTCGGGGACCGACTCGGCCACCTCGCGCAGGAACTCCTCGTCGATCTCGCCCCGCTCGCGGGCGACGTCGAGGTTGCGGACGAAGGTGTCGAGGTACTGCCACTGGCGCTCCTGAACGCCCGCCGCCTCGGCGGCGATCGCGGCGACCGTGGCGTCGTTGGGGGCGAGCGAGAAGTGGCGGAACTCGATCTGGGCCTGGTCGGTGCGTGCGTAGCGCTCAACCAGCGGGTCGATCGTCTCGATCTCGAACTCGGCGCAGGGCGCGCACTGGATGTCGTTGAAGACGGTGATCGTGATCTCGGCGTCGTCGGAGCCGAGCCGGTCGGAGTCCTGCGGGATGCCGCCGAAGATCCGCTGCACGTCGTTGACGCCGCCGATCGTCGCCGACTGCGGCCCACCGGTCCCGGTGGAGATCGAATAGATCGCGAAGGCGATCCCGACGAGCGCCAGCCCGCCGAGCACACGCGGAACCCAGGCGCTCAGCCCGCGACCGCCTTGTAGTACCGCACCGCGAGCCCGGTGAGCAGGGTCTCGAAGGTCTGCTCGAGCTGATCGCCGCCGGCGGCCGCGAACGCCTCGAGCCCGCGCCGCTCGATCTCCTCGCTGCGCGCGATCACCTCGTCGACGAGCTCCGGGTGCTCGTCGCAGAAGAAGGCACCGATCGAGTAGAGCTCGGTATCCATGAGCGAGTCGATGAACTCGCTCCGCCCGCTGGTCGTCGTCCCTTCCGCCATCCGCCGACATCCTAGAGTCGCGGCCGTGGCGGCCCCCAATTTGCGTGGATTTCGTTTGACTACGTCCGCGTCCAGCGATAAGACTTCGCCTTGCTGCAATCAACGCGAGAGAGGAGCAGACCACGTGGCCAACCACCTGACCCCGACCGAGCTCGCCGACGAGATGAACATGAAGCGGCGCGACGTGATTTCCAAGTGCATGGAGATGAACGTGCCGATCTTCAAGGGCCGGATCGACAAGACCCTCTTCGTCTCCAACCTGCGTAGGTTCGGTAAGCCGGGAAGCCCTCAGGCGGCCTCCTAGCCCGCGTTCCCTCAGGTAGTTTTCACCCCGGGCGGGACAAGAGCCCGCCCGGAATTCCGGCTATCTGCGAGGGAGAGGAACTGAATGGAATCGGCCACGGTCGAGAGATCGGCGACCGAAGCGGCGACCGGCGCGAAGACGCTCGCCGACCTGTTTCCGGCGGCGGCCCGTAAGCACGGCTCCAAGCGCGCGGTCGTGTTCAAGGACGACGCGGGCAACTGGGTCTCGAAGACCTACACCGAGGTGGGCGAGATCGTCCGCAAGCTGTCGCTCGGGCTGATGGACCTCGGGATCGAGAAGGGCGACAAGGTCGCGATCCTCTCCAACACCCGGCCCGAGTGGACCTACTTCGACTTCGCCGCGCTCTCCGCCGGCGCCACGGTCGTCCCGATCTACCAGACCAACTCGGCGGAGGAGTGCCAGTACGTGCTCGAGAACTCCGACGCGGTCGCTGTCGTGGTCGAGGACGACGAGCAGATGGAGAAGATCCGCCAGGTCCGCGATCGCTGCCCGCAGCTCCGGCACGTGATCCGGATGACCGGCAGCTCGGGCGACACGATCTCGTTCGAGGAGCTCTCCGAGCGCGGAGCCACGGGCAGCGAGACCGACTGGGAGCAGCGCTACAGCTCGGTCAGCGGCGACGACATCTGCACCTTCATCTACACGTCCGGGACCACCGGGCCGCCGAAGGGCTGCGTGATCTCGCACGGCAACTACCGCGCGATGCTCGAGATGGTGCACTCGGTCAACGTCCTCGGGGACGACGAGATCACCTACCTGTTCCTGCCGCTGGCACACTCGTTCGCGCTGCTGATCCAGTTCGGCACCTTCGACCTCGGGGCGACGCTCGCCTACTGGGAGCGCGATCCGCTGAAGATCCTCCCCAACCTCTCCGAGGTCAAGCCCACCTACTTCCCCTCGGTGCCGCGGATCTTCGAGAAGATCTACACCGCTGCGACCGCCGCGGTCGAGAAGGAGGGCGGGCTGAAGAAGTCGGTCTTCGACTGGGCGATCGGGGTCGGCAAGAAGGTCCGGCGGCTCGAGCGCGAGGGCCGCAGCCCGGGACCGCTGCTCGCCCTACAACACCGGATCGCCGACAAGCAGGTGCTGTCGAAGATCCGGGGCCTGTTCGGCGGCAACCTGAAGCTCGCGGTCACCGGCGCGGCGCCGATCAACCCGGAGATCCTCGAGTTCTTCGACGCCTCCGGCGTCCTCATCCTCGAGGGCTGGGGGATGACGGAGACCTCGACCGCGGCGACCATCGCCACCCCGGAGGACTTCAAGTTCGGGACGATCGGCAAGCCGTTCCCGGGGACCGAGGTGAAGATCGCCGAGGACGGCGAGATCCTGGTCAAGGGCCCGAACGTGTTCCAGGGCTACTACAAGAACCCGGAGGCGACCGCGGAGACGCTGGTCGACGGATGGCTGCACACGGGCGACATCGGCGAGTACGACGCCGACGGCTACCTGAAGATCACCGGGCGCAAGAAGGACATCATCATCACCGCGGGGGGCAAGAACATCACCCCGGCCAACCTCGAGGGCGAGATCAAGCAGCACCCACTGGTCAGCCAGTGCGTGGTGATCGGCGACCGGCGCCCCTACCTCGTCGCGCTGGTCACCCTCGATCCCGAGGAGGCGGTCGCCTACGCCCGCGACCGTGGCCTGCCCCAGGAGCTCGAGTCGGTGGCCGCGAACGCCGACGTCCGCGAGTCGATCGAGGCACACGTGGAGAAGATCAACCGGAAGTTCGCCCGGGTCGAACAGGTGAAGAAGATCGAGATCCTGCCCCGGGACCTCTCTCAGGAGGGCGGCGAGCTGACCCCGACGATGAAGATCAAGCGCAGCGTGGTCGCCGACAAGTACGAGGACCGGATCGAGGCCCTATACGCGAGCTGAGCCCGTGCGCCCGGGCCGGCGCGACTTTCACCGTGGGCGCGGGTTGTTGCGGTCGATGAGAGCGTTGCGCCACGCGGGGGTGGTAGCTGCGGCGGTCGCCTGCCTGGGCGCCGTAGCCGGCACCGGTTCCCCCGCGAGCGCTCAGGGTGGCGGCGGCGATGCCCCGCCGCCGAACGTGATCGTGGTGATGACCGACGATCAGACGCAGGCGTCGCTGGCGCTGATGCCCTCGGTGCAGTCGGAGCTCGTCGCGCACGGCGCCACCTTCGCCAACAGCTTCACCAACTGGCCGCTCTGCTGCCCCTCGCGCGCGACCTTCTACACCGGGCAGTACGCGCACAACCACGGCGTGCTCGGCAACGCGCCGCCCGACGGGGGCTTCGCCCGTCTCGCCGACGCCAACACGCTGCCGGTCTGGCTCCAGGGAGCCGGCTACCGGACGATCCACATCGGCAAGTACCTGAACGGCTACGGCGAGGGTGCCAACGCCTCCGCCTACGTGCCGCCGGGCTGGAACGAGTGGAACGCGGCCACCGCCGGCACCACCCAGTCGGTCTACGACTACGTCATCAACCGCAACGGCACGCTGGTCAACTTCGGCGCCGCGGTCACCGATTTCAAGCAGGACGTGTTCACCGACATGGCGGTCGACGCGATCAACCGCAACGCGCCGGGCGGGCCGTTCTTCATGGGGGTCATGTACACGGCGCCCCACGGCGGCGGCCCGAACCCGAACCCGAACCCGCCGACCAACTGCCAGAACTCGGCCAAGCCGGCGCCGCGGCACGCGAACTCGTTCGACTCGGAGCCGCTGCCGCTGCCGCCGAACTTCAACGAGGCCGACGTCGCCGACAAGCCGGCGGCGATCCAGTCGATGGCGCCGATCACCGATCCCGAGGTCGCCAACATCCAGCGCCGCTACCGGTGCCGGATCGAGTCGCTGCTCTCGGTCGACGACGGCGTCCGCCGGATGGTCGAGGCGCTGCAGGCCGCCGGCGAGCTCGAGCGCACCGTGATCGTGTTCACCTCCGACAACGGCTTCTTCCACGGCGAGCACCGGGTCCAGTCGGGTAAGAACCGCGTCTACGAGGAGGCCGTCAGGGTGCCGCTGGTGATCCGCGGGCCCGGGGTCCCCGAGGGGGTCACGGTCGACGACCTCGCCGTCAACGCCGACCTCGCCCCGACCGTGGCCGACGCCGCCGCCGCGACCCCGGGCCTGACGGTCGACGGTCGCTCGCTGCTGCCGTCGGCCGAGCATCCCGATCGCCTGCGCGGGCGCGAGCTGCTGTTCGAGAAGGGCGACGTGGTCGACGACGACGACGACGGCGCCCCCCAGAGCGGCACCTTCGCCGCCGTGCGCACCGCCCGCTACGTCTACGTCGAGAACCTGACCGGCGAGCTCGAGCTCTACGACCTCGACGCGGATCCGTTCCAGCTCCAGAACCTGGCCGCCGATCCCGCCTACGACGGGGTCGAGGCGGCGCTCGCCGCGCGGCTCGCCTCGCTGCGCAGCTGCGCCGGCGACGGCTGCCGGGCGAGGCCCGACCTGAAGCTGAAGCTGCCGCGCTCGAAGCGCCAGAACGGACGCTCGTGCCGCGAGGCGCGCGACTTCCTCGTCCGGGTCCGTGGGTCGGTCGCCGGCCAGGTCGTCGGCGCCGGGTTCGCGGTCGGGTCGGCCGAGGCGGTGACCGACAGGGCCGCGCCGTTCAAGAAGCGGCTCAAGCCGCGGCTGCTGCGCGCCAAGCGCAAGCCCGAGGTGCGGGTCGTCGCCGAGCTGCTCGACGGACGCCGGCTCAGCCTCCAGAAGCGGGTGAGGATCTGCCGCTAGCCGACGTCGTCGGTCACCGCGTCGTCGACCTCGGGGTCCTGCTTCGAGGAGCCGCGGAGGAGCGCGGTGTTGGTGAGCTCGAGCACCCGTCGCCAGGCCGAGAGCTTCTCCCGCTCGCGCTCCACCTGGTCGAGCACGTGGCGCACACGGCGGGCCGAGATCTCGATCCCGTGGCGCTCGGCGATCGCCTTGTAGCGGTCGTAGTCGCGGGCCAGCTTCAGGGTCACCGACTCGAACCCGTGCTTGGCGATCTGGAGCCTGGCGCGGTAGTCGAGGATCGAGGTGCCGAACATCAGCTCGTCGTCGAGCTCGGGCTCGATCAGGATGATGTCGACGCCGGGGTAGCGCTGCTCCCAGATCTCTACCGCGCGGTGGAGGCGGTCGTGGGAGAGCAGCCGGAAGGTCTGGTTGAGGATCGCGGCGAGGCCCATGTCGGAAACCCGCCGGGCGCGCGAGCCGGTGATCGTCGGGATGTTCTTCTGGAAGTCGTTGACGTAGGGGACCAGCGGGTTGATCACGACGACGAACTTGGCCCCGCGCTCGACCGCGACGTCGACGTTGGTGGTCGAGAGGATGCCGCCGTCGATGAACTCGCGGCCGGCGATCTCGACCGGCTCGTAGATCCCCGGCAGCGCCCCCGAGGCGGCGACCGCGCGCGAGATCGGCACCTCGGCCCACTCGCCCTCGCCGAGGATCACCCGCTCGGTCGTGTCGAGGTCGGTGGCGGTCAGGTAGAGCTCCCGCTCGAGCAGCCGGAAGTCGTTGGTGCGGTCGGGGTCCGAGAGCACCTCCTCGACGTAGCGCTCGATCCCGCGGCCGGTGTAGACGCCGTTCGGGAGCACCGCCGAGAGGGCGGTGACGAAGTCGACCGCCGACACCTCCCCGAGCTGGCTGGCGGTCTCGCGGATGACCGAGACGAGCTTGAACGGAAGCGTCAGCGAGCCCTTGACGAAGCCGCCGATGTTGGGCTGCAGCAGCGTTCCGAGGTCGATGTCGCGGATCGGCGACGGCAGGTCGCGGTTCAGGACCCGCATCATCTCCTCCGGGGTGACGCCGTTGGCGACCAGGCTGGAGACGAACGAGCCGGCGCTGGTGCCGACGTAGACGTCGAACTCGTTCACGGTCGAGTTGGTCGCCAGCAGGTCGAGCGCCCGCAGCGCCCCGATCTCGTAGACGCCACCGGTGAAGCCGCCGCCGCCGAGCACCAGCGCGGTCTTCGAGGGGCGTCGCCGTGCACGCGCGCGCCGCGACCCCTTGGGCTCGGCGGTGGCCTCGAAATCGACGACCTTCCCCATAACCATCGGCATTATTCCAAGCGCGGCGGGGGTTTCGCCGCACCCGCGCCTAATCTGGGCTGCTCGTGAGCCGGATTCGTCACATTCTCGTCCTCGCGTTGGCGCTCGCCGCAGCCGCCGCACCGGCCGCCTCGGGGGCGGTCGAGGGCGGTGTCACGCCGGTCGCCAGGCCCGGCTCGCCGCTGGCCGCAAAGCGTGCCCTGTCGCTTTCGGAGCTCCGCGACGCGCTCGGCGAGGCGATGCGCGACGTCGGCGGCGCCAGCGGCGCCTACGCGTTCGACACCGACGCCCGCGGCGACGGGACCCTGTACGGAAACGACGCGAACGAGCGCCGCGTCCCGGCCTCGAACCAGAAGCTGTTCACGACCGCCGCCTTCCTCGGCGAGCTCGGCGCGCGGGCGCACCTGCAGACTCGGGCGTACGCCGACGGGAAGCTCATCGGGGCGGGCGACTCGACCCTTGACGGGGACCTGGTGATCGTCGGCGACGGCGACCCGGCCTTCGGCACGGCGCGCTTCGCCCGCGCGCACGACCAGCCCGTCACCCGGGCCTCGAGCCTCGCCCGCGCGGTCGCCCGCGCCGGGGTCGAGCGGATCACCGGCAGGGTGCTCGCCGACGACACGATCTTCGACCGCAAGCGCTACGACGGCCCCTACGTGAGCCCGCTCTCGGGCCTCTCGTTCAACAACGGCTACGACGGCGGCGACTACGCCTCCGACCCGGAGCTGGTCGCGGCGGCGGCGATCAAAGAGGCGCTGCGAAAGCAGGGCGTCGAGGTCGAAGGCCGCGTCGGCCGCGCCGACCTCCCCGACGCCGAGCTCGACGACGAGCCGCTCGCCGACGTCGCCTCGCCCCGGGTCGCCGCCCTGATCGAGGAGACCAACGTGCCCTCGAACAACTTCTTCGCCGAGATGCTGCTGAAGCGGGTCGGCGCCGCCGACGCCAAGCGCGGCTCGCGGCGCACCGGCTCCGACGCGGTCGAGCGGTTCGCGAAATCGGTCGGCGCCGACGTCCAGGCCGTCGACGGCTCTGGGCTCTCGCGGCGCAACTCCGTCGCCCCCCAGGAGGTGGTCAAGCTGCTGACCGCGATGGCGCGCGACAAGGACAACGCGAGGGCGTTCCGCAACTCGCTTCCGGTCGCCGGCAAGGAGGGCACCGTCGCCGACCGGATGCGCGGGACGGCGGCCGAGGGCAATTGCGCGACCAAGACCGGCACCCTCGACGGTGTCTCGGCGCTCTCCGGGTACTGCAACGCCGGCGGTCACACGATCGCCTTCTCGGTGCTCAACAACTCGGTCGACGTCGGCGCCGCCCGGGTCGCCCAGGACCGGATCGCCGCCGCGATCGCCCGTTACAACCCCTAGCGGTATGGCTGCCGGGGTCGAAGGATCGCTGAGCTCGGTTCTGCGGGAGGCCGTCGCCAGCGGCCGGTTCGAGGCGCTCGGCGAGCTGCTCGCACCCGACGCCGTGCTCGACACCAGCAGCGAGACCGGCCGGCGCGCGATCCAAGGGCGCGGGGCGATCGTCGCTCACCTGCAGCGGCCGGGCCCCGGGGATGTCCTGCTCTGGGATTCGGACGAGTGGCCGTCGGGGGTCGCCGCGACCTTTGAGTGGCGCGGGCCCCGGGGCGTCGATCGCCGCCGCTGGTACCTGCGGACGGACGGCGGGCGGATCGAGGGCTTCTGGAGCTACGCCGCCCGCTCGCGCGAGGAGCCTGGCGACGAGCTCTCGGTCGCGGTGCTCGAGCGCGTAGGCCCTGGGGCGCGCCGCGCCGCTCTCGAGCATTCCGGCAACTCCGGAGCAGCGCTCGAACGGGTGATCCTCGCCGACGGGACCGAGCTGATCGCGAAGCGGGTCGGGCCGGCCGCCGATTGGCTCGGTCGGGTGACGCGGGACCGCGGGCGGACCGCGTTGCTGTGGCGGGCGGGCGCCTTCGGCCGCATGCCCCGATCGATCGATCACGGGATCGAGACGGTCGTCCCCGACGGCGACGGGTGGTGGGTGCTGATGCGCGATCTCTCGGCCACCTTCCTGGGCGACGACCGGCGGCTGTCGCGGGCCGAGAGCCGGCTGGTACTCGAGGCGGCGGCGGCGCTTCACGCCGATTTCGGCGGCCGGGTTCCCGAGGGAGCGGCGGCCCTCGGCGATCGCCTCGGGATGTCCGCCCCGCGGGTCGCCGAGGCCGAGCGCGCCGGGTCCGACCTGCTGCCGAAGCAGCTGGAGGCGGCCTGGGACGCGTTCGCCGATTCCGTGCCGGACGACGTCGGCGACGCGGTCCTGAGCGCGATCGGCGAGGTCTCCGCGCTCGCCGGAGCGCTCGAGGCCGCCGGTCCCCTGACGCTCCTGCACGGCGACCTGCGCGACGACAACCTCGGCCTCGCCGACGCGACCGTGGTCCTGCTCGACTGGGATCTCGCGACCGCCGGCACCCCGACCGTGGAGTTCGCCTGGTACCTCTGCCACGACGCCTGGCGCATCGACGCGAGCCACGACGAGATCGAGGCGGATTACCGCGCCGCCGAGGGCGAGGCGCTCTCCGGACGCGAGCTCGAGCTCGGGATGCTCAGCGGTCTGGTCCAGTACGGCTGGATCTTCGGCCACTCCCTGCGGATCCATCCCGATCCCGGTGAACGGGCGTGGGCACGCACCGAGCTCGACTGGTGGGTTCCCCGCGTCCGCCGGGCCCTGGAGCTCACCGGGGGCGTGCCCGGCTGAGTGCCGCTCCGCCCCGCTACGCCTGACAGCGCTGGCGCTGCGACGGCAGCTCGATCCGCTGGCCGTGGTTGATCCGCAGCAGCGTCTCTCGCTCCTCCCCGCCCGAGGTCTGCACCGCGACCACGAGGCCGATCCCGGGCGCATAGAGCTTGTACTCCGAGACCCTCGGCTCGAGCGGGACCAGGTCCTTGGTCAGCAGGACGCCGGTGAAGAAGCCGAACGGCGCCTCCGCCTGCTCGTTGAGGCTGAGCACCTGCGCCCGGTCCTCGGCCTCCCCCGCGTAGTACTCCTGTCGGTACTCCAGCCCGGGCACGGGATTGGCGGCCATGATCACGCCCGGCTGGGCGCCGTCGGCGCCGGCCTCGAACGAGCCCGAGTGATTCTTGATCCGGCCATTGCGGCACTCGACCGTGTCCTCGCCGAGGTACCAGACGTTCCCCTCCGAGTCCTGGGCGTACCAGTCGAAGGTGTCCTCGACCACCTTGCCGTGCTCGGTGACCCGATCGTGGACGACGCGGGCGGTGATCCCGTTGGCGATCAACCTGGTCCGCTCGCTGACGCTGACGACCACCCGCTGCTTGTCCTCCCCGTCGGCCTCGCGATAGACGTAGCGGTCTCCCGGGATCAGCGGGAAGTACGGGTTGTCGACCCGGGTGCTGAACTTCGCCGGGTCGAGCTGGACCGGCTCGCTCCCCTGCGGCAGCGGCGTCGCCGCGGTCGCCGGGCTCGCCGCGACCCCGAGCACCAGAACCAGTAGACCGAGGACGATTGGCTTGAACATCGCGTTCCCCTCACTGTCGTGGCGGGCAGGACACCCCGCCGTTTGACTTCTCCGGTGGGGTCTATGGATGCGGGATGAACGTGCGATGACGCCGACGTGACAAGCGGATGAACGCGTCAGCGTTCCCGCCGGACCGCCAGCCCGATCCCGAGCGCGGTGCCGTCGATCGCCGCCGCCGTCTCCGGGTACTGGGCGGTGAATTCGTGCAGCTCGTACTCGCCGGCGTGGTCGCGGCGCAGCGACTCCCAGACCGCCCTGACCCCCGGCGTGTTCTCGCCGACGATGTCGTGCACGGCGATCGCGCGCGCGTGCGGGCGGACGAGCTCGAGGTCGCGGCGTACCCCCTCCTCGGAGTGATCGCCGTCGATCAGCACCAGGTCGAACGGTCCGTGCTCGGCGAGGTGGCGGGCGACCTTGGGCGAGCTGCTCTCGGCCCGGATCACCGTGGTCGTCCGGGCCGGACCGGGGTGCGAGTGCAGGCTCGGGATGTCGAACCGGTCGACCGCGGTCGCCCGCTCGAGCGCTCCGCGGCGGCTCAGGTAGGCGGTCGTGATCAGGAACGTGCCCCCGTGGTCGACGCCGATCTCCATGTAGGAGCGGATCCCGAGCCCGCCGATCGCGACCAGATAGGGCGCGAACTGGTTCGGAAACTGGGTGAAACGCAGGCCCTCTCCGGTCTCCGCGCGCCGTTCGGCGGGCAGCACGTGGGCGATCTCCTCGTTCACCCCGAGCTCCCACAGGCGCGGCTCGAGCTGCTCGGCATCGGTCAACGCCGGCTCGGCCCAGGCGTCGATCCGGTCGAGGCGCGCGAGCTCGATCGGCTCCGGTAGCCGGTGGCCGAGGGCGCGCGCGAGCCCGAGCCGCGGCACCGCGCGCTCCCAGATCAGGTAGCGGGCGCGCTCGGGCAGCGCGCCGCCGATGCCGGCTCGAACCCGGCGCCCCGTCTCGCGCACGGTGGACATGCGGCGAGCCTAGAAGGTGGGGCCGGGGGGTTGCACCGAGGGCTCGGTCGTGCGAACGTATGTTCGTGAGTGCGAACGAGCCGTCGATCCTGCACGCGGACGCCGACGCCTTCTTCGCCTCGGTCGAGCAACGCGACGATCCGAGCCTCCGCGGCCGCCCGGTGATCGTCGGCGGCGGGGTCGTGATGGCCGCCAGCTACGAGGCTCGGCGCCGCGGGGTCCGCGGGGCGATGAACGGCGCCCGCGCCCGCCGCCTCTGCCCCGACGCGGTCGTCGTCCCGCCCCGGTTCTCGGCCTACGTGCGCGCCAGCGAGCAGCTGTTCGAGCTCTTCGCCGAGACCTCGCCCGTGGTCGAGGGACTGTCGCTCGAGGAGGCCTTCCTCGACGTCCGTGGACTCGAGCGGATCTCGGGCACACCCTCGGAGATCGCCGCCACCCTGCGGCGCCGGGCGCGCGAGCGGATCGGCCTCCCGGTGACCGTGGGGATCGCGCGGACGAAGACGCTGGCGAAGATGGCGAGCCGGGCGGCGAAACCCGACGGGCTGCTGCTGGTCGCGCCCGCGCGCGAGCGCGAGTTCCTGCACCCGCTGCCGGTCGAGGCGCTCTGGGGGGTCGGCGATTCGACCGCCCGCAAGCTCAGGGGCGCGGGAATCGAGACGGTCGGCCAGCTCGCCGAGCTGAGCGAGCCGGCGCTGGCGACGGTCGTCGGCCGCGCCGCCGGCCGCCACCTGCACGCGGTCGCACGCAACCGCGACCCGCGGAGGGTGCGCTCGGGCCGCCGCCGGCGCTCGTTCGGCTCGCAGTCGGCGCTCGGGCGCTGGTCGGGCTCGGCCCGGGCGCTCGACGCGGTCGTCGTCTCGCTCGCCGACCGGATCACCAGGCGGATGCGGGCCGCGGCGAGCGTCGGCCGCACGGTCACAGTGCGGCTGCGCTTCGGCGACTACACCCGGGCCAGCCGTGCGCGGACGATGCCGACGGCGACCGCGGCAACCAGCGCCGTGCTGACCACCGCCCGCGCGATCGTCGCCGCGGCGATGCCGGTGATCCGGCGTCGCGGCCTGACCCTGATCGGCCTCACGATCACCAACCTCGAGCGCGGGCGCCCGGGCGAGCAGCTCGAGCTGCCGTTCGAGGAGCGCGCGCGGGACGGCCTCGACCGGGCGGTCGACGAGCTCCGCGACCGCTTCGGCGTCGGCGCGATCACCCGGGGGACGCTGCTCGGGATGGGCGACCGGGCGGCGGCGCGTCTGCGGACCGACCGCGAGCGCGACGAGGCGCTGCTCAGGCGCCGGAGAAGGAGGTGAGCGCGAGGTGAGCTCGAGGCCGGCGGCGCCGGCGCGGATCCGTCACGCCGGATCGCCTCGCTCAGGGGAGCAGCTTCAGCAGCCCTTCCTCGTCGAGGATCTCGGTCCCGACCTCCTCGGCCTTGGCCAGCTTCGTTCCCGGGCTGTCGCCGGCGACCAGGTAATCGGTCTTCTTCGAGACCGAGCCGGTGACCTTGCCGCCGGCCGAGCGGATCCGCTTCGTCGCCTCGTCGCGGCTCAGCTCGGGCAGGGTGCCGGTGAGCACGAAGGTCCTGCCCTCGAGCGGCCCGCTCTCCGCCCGGCGCTCGGCCGCCGACAGCTCGAACCGCAGCCCGCGTTCGCGCAGGCGCGCGATCAGCTCGAGCACCGCGTCGTCGGCGAGCTCCTCGGTCAGCGACTCCGCCAGCACCGGTCCGATCCCCTCGACCTCGGTGATCGCCTCCGCGTCGGCCGCGAGCAGGGCGTCGATCGAGCCGAAGTGCTCGGCGATCGCGCTCGCGTTGACCCAGCCGATGCCGGGCAGGCCTAGCGCGTAGAGAACGCGCCCGAACGGGCTCTGCTTCGAGCGCTCGATCTCGCCGATGAGCGCCTTCGCCGAGGTCTCGCCGAAGCCATCGAGCTCGGCGATCGTCTCCGCCTTCAGGTCGTAGATCGAGGCCGGATCGGTGATCAGGGCCTCGTCGAGGAAGCGGAAGAGGTTCTTCTCGCCCAGGCCCTCGATGTCCATCGCGCCGCGGAAGTGCTTGACCAGCTGGAAGTTCTGCCCCGGGCAGCCGCGCCGGTTGGGGCAGATCGTCCAGACCGAGTCCTCGGGCTTGACCGTCGGCGTGCCGCACATCGGGCACTTCTTCGGCGGCCGCGCCTTGCGCAGGCGCTTGCCCTCGCGGCGCTGGATCAGGGGGGCGATCACCTGGGGGATCACGTCGCCGGCCCGCGTGACGACGACCTCGTCGCGCTCGCGGACGTCCTTCTTCGCCAGGTCCTCCTCGTTGTGGAGGGTCGCGGTCGAGACCGTGACCCCGCCCACGTGCACCGGCTCGAGCATCGCGAACGGCAGCAGGCGCCCGGTGCGGCCGACGTTCCAGACGATCCGGTTGAGCGTCGTCGTCGCGGTGATCGGCGGGAACTTCCAGGCCACCGCCCAGCGCGGTTCGCGCCCGGTCACCCCGAGCTCGCGCCAGAGGGGGATCTGGTCGACCTTGACCACCACCCCGTCGATCTCGAAGTCGAGCGACTCGCGTCGCTCCTCCCACCACAGGCAGCGCTCGACCACCTCGTCGACCTCCTGATGGGTGGAGATGTCGCCGTTGACGGGGAAGCCGCGCTCGTCCATCCACTGGAGCTCCTCCGAGTGGCTCCCGAACTCGATCCCGCGACGTCCGCCGACCCCGTAGCTCCACATCGACAGGGGCCGCGACGCGGTCACCTCGACGTCGAGATTGCGAACCGTGCCGGCGGTCGCGTTGCGCGGGTTGGCGAACGTCGACAGGCCCTCGGAGGCGCGCTGCTCGTTGAGCTCGGCGAAGCCCGAGCGCGGGAAGTAGATCTCGCCGCGGACCTCGATCAGCTCCGGGGCGTCGTCGATCGTGTGCGGGATCGCCTTGATCGTCTTCAGGTTCGGGGTAACGTCCTCGCCGATCACGCCGTCGCCGCGAGTCGCGCCGCGAACGAACTCGCCGTTCTCGTACAGGAGCGAGATCGCGATCCCGTCGATCTTCGGCTCGGCGACGAAGCGCAGCTCGCTCGGCGAGATGTCGAGCCGCCGCAGCCGGTTGTGCAGGCGCGTCTCCCAGGCGCGGAACTCGTCGGCCCCGCGCGCGTTGCCCAGCGACAGCATCTGCTCGACGTGGCGAACCTGCGGGAAGCGGTCGGTGGCGCGCCCGCTGACCCGCTGGGTCGGCGAGTCGGGCGTGATCAGCTCCGGGTGCTCCTGCTCGAGCGCCCGCAGCTCTCGCATCAGGTCGTCGTACTCGTCGTCGCCCAGGGTCGGGTCGTCGAGCTCGTAGTAGCGATGGTCCGCCTCGGCGATCAGCCGCCGGACCTCCTCCGCCCGCGCCTTCGCGTCCGCCGGAGTCACCGGGAAGGGGCCATCCCGAGCTCGGCGCCGAGCGTCTCGAAGTCCCATTCGCCGAGCCGCTCGAGCTCGCCGTGATCGGTGAGGTCGAAGTGGATCGGCGTGATCGCCACCCGCCCGCGGGCGACCGCCGCGAGGTCGGTCCCCGGCTCGTCCTCGAACGAAGGCTCGAAGCCGTAGATCTTGTAACGCTTGCGCCCGGCCTCG
>DASPGZ010000015.1:0-2518 GCA_035620355.1 Solirubrobacterales bacterium
ACGCCCGGATCGCCACCGCGACGCCGACCCCGTTCGAGCCAGACGGCCCGGTCGAGCTCTGCGCCGCGGACCGCTCCGCGGCGATCCGAGTCAAGCGCTGAGCTGCGCAACAATCCCCCGCCGATGGCAGAGGTCCTCTACTACGCGATCCCCTTCTTCATCCTCCTGCTGGTGCTCGAGTACCTCTCGTTCCGGCAGCTCCGCGCCGAGAACGAGGGGCTGATCGGCTACGACCCGCGCGACACCCGCACCAGCCTGACCATGGGGCTCGGCAACGTCGCGATCAACTTCGTCTGGAAGTTCGCGGTGCTCGCCGCCTACGTCGCGATCTACGAGCTCACGCCGCTGCGGCTCGACCCCGGCGACTGGTGGGTCTGGGTGCTGCTGTTCTTCGCCGACGATTTCTCCTACTACTGGTTCCACCGGATCTCGCACGAGAGCCGCGGGTTCTGGGCCAGCCACGTCGTCCACCACTCGAGCCAGCACTACAACCTCTCGACCGCGCTCCGCCAGACCTGGGTCCCGATGACCTACTTCCCGTTCTGGCTCTGGATGCCGGCGGTCGGGTTCGAGCCCTGGATGGTGCTGCTGGCGCAGGCCTGGTCGCTGATCTACCAGTTCTGGATCCACACCGAGAGGATCCGCAGTCTGCCGATCTGGTTCGAGGCCATCTTCAACACCCCCTCGCACCACCGGGTCCATCACGGCGTCAACGACCAGTACCTGGACCGCAACTACGGCGGCATCATGATCATCTGGGACCGCCTCTTCGGCACCTACGAGCCCGAGGGAGAGCGCGTCCGCTACGGCCTGACCACGCAGCTGCGCAGCTATCGTCCGATCCAGGTCGCCTTCCACGAGTACATCGCGATGTGGCACGACATCGGGCGGGCGCCGCGGATCCGCGACAAGCTCGGGGTCGTCTTCCGCGGGCCCGGCTGGAGGCCGCCCGGGGTCGCGGAGACCGAGGCCACGCGGGGTTGAAGCGGCCGGTAGACTTGAGTTCCATCACGAAACTGACTTAGCCCACCCACCTGGAGGAAGCAATGGCCGCCAACGGGAAGTTCTCAGGACGCGAGGTAGTGATCGTCGAGGCGGTGCGGACCCCGGTCGGCCGCGGGCACGAGGAGAAGGGTTACTACAAGGACACCCATCCCTCGACCCTGCTCGCGAAGGCGTACACCGAGGTGATCGACCGCGCCGGGATCGATGCCGCGGAGGTCGAGGACGTCGTCGCCGGCTGCGTGCAGCAGTTCGGCGAGCAGGCGATCAATATCGGCCGCAACGCATGGCTCGAGGCGGGGCTCCCGATCGAGACCCCTGCGACCACCGTCGACCGCCAGTGCGGCTCGGCCCAGCAGGCGATCAACTTCGCCGCGGCGCTGATCGCCTCCGGCGTCCACGACGTCGTCATCGGCGGCGGGGTCGAGCACATGGGCCACATCTCGTTCGCCGACTCGATCGCGGTCCAGCAGGAGCACGGGCTCGCCTTCTCGCCCGAGCTGATGGCCCGCTACAACCTGGTCCCGCAGGGGATCTCGGCCGAGATGATCGCCGACCAGTGGGAGATCCCGCGCTCGGAGCTCGACGAGATCGGCCTGCGCTCGCACCAGCTCGCCGCGAAGGCGACCGAGGAGGGCCGCTTCGACCGCGAGATGGTCCCGATCCAGGTCAACGGCGACACCTACACCGCCGACCAGGGGATCCGGCCCGACACCAGCCTCGAGAAGCTCTCGCAGCTGAAGCCGGCGTTCAAGGAGGATGGCAAGGTCACCGCCGGCAACTCCTCGCAGGTCTCCGACGGGGCCGCCGCGGTGCTGCTGATGACCCGCGAGAAGGCCGACGCGCTGGGGCTGAAGCCGCGGGCGCGGATCGTCGACCAGACCACGGTCGGCGTCGACCCGGTGATCATGCTCACCGGGCCGATCCCCGCGACCCGGAAGCTGCTCGAGCGCAACGGGATGGAGATCTCCGACATCGACCTGATCGAGATCAACGAGGCGTTCGCCTCGGTGGTCGCCGCCTGGCGCCGCGAGCTCGATCCCGACATGGACCGGGTCAACGTCAACGGCGGCGCGATCGCGATCGGCCATCCGCTCGGCTCGACCGGCGCCCGCCTGATGACCACCCTCCTGCACGAGCTCGAGCGCTCCGACAAGGAGACCGGCCTGGTGACGATGTGCTGCGGCGGCGGGCTCGGCACCGGCACGCTGATCCAGCGCGTCTAGTCCTCGTCCTCGTCCTCGTCGCCGGCTGCGGCGGGGACGAGGAGCGGACCTTCCCCGAGGGCGTCGCGCAGCCGATCGCCAAGGTCGAGTTCCTGGCCGAGGCCGAGCGGATCTGCGGCTCGACCAACGCCCGGGTCGAGGCGGCGGCCGACGGGCTGGTCTCGACCGGCGACCAGCCGCCGCCGGCCGAGGTTCGCCGGGCCGTGATCGGGGTCGCGGTACCGGCGCTCGAGGCCGAGCTGCGGGCAATCCGGGCGCTCGGCGTCCCCGACGGCGACGAGCGGCGGGTC
>DASPGZ010000016.1:0-2953 GCA_035620355.1 Solirubrobacterales bacterium
GGGGCCCGGTCGGGCGCCAGGCGCGCGAGTACCTGGGCGAGCTGGTCGCCGAGCTCGGGATCGAGCCCGCGGTCGACGAGGCCGGCAACCTGTGGGCGCGGGTCGAGGGCGCCGACCCCGCCGCCGAGGCGATCGTCGTCGGCTCCCACATCGACTCGGTCCCCGACGGCGGCTGGCTCGACGGCTCGCTCGGCGTGCTCGGGGGGTTGGGCGTGGTCCGGGCCTGGGCCGGGCGCGGCGAGCCGCCGCCGCGGCCGCTGGTGCTGGTCGACTGGGCCGACGAGGAGGGTGCGCGGTTCGGTCGCAGCCTGTTCGGGAGCTCCGCCTTCGCCGGCACCCTCGACCCCGCCGCCGAGGCCGGGTTGACCGACGCCGAGGGACGGCCGATCGGCGAGGTACTGGCCGAGAACGGGGTCGAGCTCGAGCGCGCGGGCGACTGCGCGTCGCGCCGCGACGGCCTCGGCTCTTACCTGGAGCTGCACATCGAGCAGGGCCCGCGGATGGAACGCGAGGGCCTGCGCGCCGCCGCGGTCAGCGGCTGCGTCGGGATCGAGCGGCTGCGGCTGCGGTTCGAGGGACAGGCCTCGCACGCCGGGACGACCCCGATGGAGATGCGCCGCGACGCCGGGCTCGCGGCGGCCGAGACGGCGCTCGAGATCGAGCGGATCCCGGCGGCCGAGAGCGGCGTCGCGACCACCGGCGAGCTACGGCTCGAGCCCGGGATCCCGACCGCGGTCGCCGGGGCGGCGACCCTCGCCGTCGATCTGCGCAACCCCGAGGCCGAGGCGCTCGCGCGGATGCTCGAGGCGGCGCGCGCCGCCGGCGCGGCGGCGGCCGAGCGCCGCGGCTGCGAGCTCGCCGAGACGCCGCTGTGGCGGATCGAGCCGATCGGGTTCGACACCGGGCTCGTGTTCGCGGCGCGGCGCGCCTGCGAGTCGGTCGCCGGCGCGGCGGCGAGCCTGACCAGCGGCGCCCTCCACGACGCCGCCGAGGTCGCCCGGGTGCTGCCCGCGGTGATGGTCTTCGCCCCCTCGAGGGCGGGGATCAGCCACGCGCCGGAGGAGGACACGGCCGAGGAAGACCTCGCGGTCGCGATCGAGGCCTTCGCCGCGCTTGCCGCCGCGGCCCTGGCGCGCGGCTAGAACCTGCGCTAATCCGGAACGTCCGCTCTAGCAGGCATTCTTAATACTTCCCTTGCAGGAAGTTGACACAAGCCCAAGAACTTGTTTAGAGTCCGCGCCGCCTAATCCCCGTCCCAGTCGCGGGGAGTGGAGGACCCAGGAGGGGGCTTTTCTCGAGCCCGGGGGCGAATCGGCCGACCAGAGGCCGTAGCGCGACTCTTTCCGCGCGAGCCCGACAGCTAACTCCATCGGCAACGAGAGAGTCGAAAGGGGACGCAATGTCCGCATACGGGCCGAGAGCCAGCAAGTTGTTCGGAGCGATCGCGTTTGCGACGATCTCGCTCCTCTTGATCGTCGCATCTACCGAGGCCGAGGCGAGCCTCGTCGCGCCGCGATCCAAGTGCGACGGACAGGCCAACGTCAAGGCGCCGGAGCCGCAGCAGGAGGACGCGATGCGCTGCCTGGTCAACTACGCGCGCCAGCACTCCGGCGCGGGTGGGGTCAACGCGAACAAGGACCTCGAGCGCGCGGCCGGGCGCAAGGTCGGCGACGTGATGCACTGCGGCTTCAGCCACACCGCCTGCGGCAAGCCCGCCGACGTCTACCCGCGCAAGTTCGGCTACACCAACGGCAGCTTCCAATGGGGCGAGAACCTCGCCTTCGGCAAGGGCGACCGGGGCTCGGCGCGCAACATCCTCCAGGCCTGGCTGAACTCGCCGCCGCACCGCGACACGATGCTGCGCGGCTCGTTCGAGCACCTCGGGGTCGGGCTCAAGCGCGGTGGCTTCGAGGGCACCGACAACGCCGGCGTCTGGGTCCTGCAGCTCGGCTGCCAGGGCTGTTGAGCGAAAGCGTTCCGGCGGCCGCGCTCGCGGCTCACGCGCTCGAGCAGCTGCTCGTCGTTCATCGCTCGCGGGATATCCCCGGCCTGGCGCTAGCGTCGGGCGATCGGCCTGCTCGACGACTACACGAACCAGGCGCGGACCTACGACGAGACCCGCTCGGCGAGCCCGACGGTGCTCTCGCTGCTCGCCGAGGCGCTCGCCGGCAGCCCCGGCCCCCGGCTGCTCGACGTCGGCGGCGGGACCGGGAACTTCGCCGTCGCGCTCGCCGGGCTCGGGTTTGAGCCGCTGGTGCTCGACCGCTCGCCGGCGATGCTCGAGCGAGCCGCCGCCAAGGGCCTGGAGACGATCGAGGGCGACGCCCGGGAGCTGCCGTTCGGCGAGCGCAGCTTCGACGCCGTGACGATGCTCTCGATGCTCCATCACGTCGACGAGCCGGCGGCGGCGATCGCCGAGGCGAAGCGGGTGCTGGCCGAGGGTGGACGGCTGGCGCTGAAGGGCTACTACCGCGAGGACATCGCCGACCTGTGGCTGCTCGACTACTTCCCCTCGAGCCGCCCGTGGATGGAGGAGACCCACCCGCCGGTCGCCGAGCTCGAGCGGTGGCTGCCTGGCGCCGACCGCCGCCAGATTGTCTTCACCGAGGTCGAGGACGGCTCGCTGGCCGCCCTGGCGGCGTGGCCGGAGCTGATCCTCGAGCCGCGCCGGCGGCGCCAGACCAGCTACTTCGAGCGGCTCGAGCGCGACGATCCCGAGGGCCACGCGGCCGGACTCGAGCGCCTGAAGCGCGACCTCGCCGCGGGCGACGCCCCGCGGACCCCGGGCCGCGCCAGCGTGCTCACCTGGACCAAGCCGTAACGAAACCGCGACGCGGGCGACTCCCTCCCAACCGGATTCCCCGATCGAAGGAGCGAGAGGTGCCCGACGAAGTCGTCCTGAACGAGGTGCAGGCGGCGCTCTGCGAGACGAGCGAGACCGACTACTCGGATC
>DASPGZ010000017.1:0-31669 GCA_035620355.1 Solirubrobacterales bacterium
GCGCCGATCGGCGGCACCCCGCCGACCGCGGGCCTGATCGTCAACGGCGTCATCGCCCAGCTCTTCCGCGGCACCGTCGGTACGACCTCCGGCGGCAGCTCGGTGACCGGATACCTGAAGAACTACACCTACGACGACCGGCTCAAGGTCCAGCAGCCTCCGTACCTGTTCGAGCTCGCGTCGGCGAGCTGGAGGGTGGTCCGGGAGACCGGCTGTACCGAGGGCGCGGCCGACGCGGCGGTCCGCTGCTAGATCCGCCCGCGCCGCGAATAGGGTTCTGCCGCGATGGCCCTGGAGGCTCTGATCGCGTTCGTCGCCGGTGCCTTCATCGGCAGCCTGATCACGGTGATCGCCCACCGCGTGCCGCGCGGCGAGGGCTTCGTCACCGGGCGCTCGCGGTGCCCGGGCTGTGGCGAGTCGATCGCCGCCTACGACAACGTCCCGATCGTTTCCTGGCTCGTGCTCCGGGGCCGCTGCCGCAACTGCGGCGAGCCGATCTCGCCGCGCTACCCGCTGACCGAAGCCGGGCTCGGGGTCCTGTGGGCGGGGACGGTGCTGGCGCTGGGGACCGACGACGCCGGCGAGCTCGTGCTCGGGCTCGTCCTCTGCGCGATCCTCGTTGCGATCACGCTCACCGACGTCGAGCTGCGGATCATCCCGAACGCCTTCGTGCTCGCGGGCGCAATCGCCGGGGTGGCGATCGTGCTCGGCTTCGACCTCGGTGAGCTCGACCAGCGCGCGATCGCGGTCGCCGCGGCCGGCGGCGCATTCCTGTTGATCGCCTTCATCTACCCGCGGGGCATGGGCATGGGCGACGCGAAGCTGGTCGCGATGATGGCGATCTACCTCGGGCGCTCGATCGCCCCGGCGGTGCTCGTCGGTCTGCTGGTCGGCTCGGTCGTTGGGGCCGTGATGATCGCCCGCAAGGGCGCTGAGGCCCGCAAGCAGGCGATCCCCTTCGGGCCCTTCCTGGCGCTCGGCGGGGTGGTCGGCCTGTGGTTCGGCGACGAGATCGTCGACTGGTACCTGGACACCTTCGCCTAGCCGCGCGCGGGAGAGCGCTTGCGGGCCCCTCGGGACTCAAGTTTGCGTGCGCTCGCGCCGATTGAGCATCCGGAGGGTCAAAGCGTCCTCGGCGCGCCCTCTCCGCAGCGCATTTCCCGCCACCAGACATGATCTCGATCAACAAGAAGAAGAATCCGTTCACGCAGCCGATCGGTCGCTCGCGCAACGTCGTCGGCCTCGATGTCGAGGCGGGCAGCATCGCGGCCACCGAGGTGGCCGTGAACGGCTCGGTCAGCGTCTCCCGGTTTGGCGTCGCTCCGCTCGCCGCCGGCGCGGTTCGCGACGGCGAGGTCCACGATCCGGCCCTGCTCAGCGACTCGATCAAGGAGCTGTTCGCGAGCCAGAAGTTTCCCAAGGACGTCCGGGTCGGGATCGCCAATCAGCGGGTCGCCGTGCGCACGATCCGGCTGCCGCGGATCGACGACCGAGCCGAGCTCGAGACCGCGATCCGCTTCGCCGCCCAGGACCACATCCCGATGCCACTCGACAGCGCGGTCCTCGACTGGCAGGTGATCCCCTCGGTCCCCGGCGACGAGGATCAGGGCGTCGAGGTGGTCGCCGTGGCCGCCCGGCGCGAGATGCTCGCCGGCCTGATCGAGGCCGTCGAGAGCGCCGGCCTGCGGCTGGTCGGCATCGACCACTCCTCCTTCGCCCTGATCAGGGCCCTGCGCGGGTCGGAAGCCGCACCGGCGACGACCGCGATCACCGAGCCGACCGCCGAGGGCGACGCCCCGCCGGCCGCCGCCGGCCGCCTCTACTGCCACCTGGGCGACATCACGAACCTCGCCGTCGCCCGCGAGACCTACTGCGTCTTCAGCCGCGTGCTCGGCTTCGGGGTCGAGGGCATCGCCCAGTCGCTCTCGGCGAGCAGCGGGCTCAACCTCGAGCACGCGCGCCAGTGGCTCGTCCACGTAGGGCTCGACATGCCGGTCGAGGAGGTCGAAGGCGACCCGCAGACCGTCGCCTTCACCCGCGACGCGCTCTCCTCCGGGGTCACGACCCTGGTCGACGAGCTGCGCCGCTCGCTCGAGTACTACGCGGCACTCGAGGATGCGGTGCGCGTCGACGACGTTGTCGTCGCCGGTCCCGGGACGATGATTCCGGGCCTCGTCGACCGCCTGCAGCGTGAGCTGCCGGTGCCGTCGAGCGCCGCCGTCCCGCAGCCGCTGTCGACCGTCGCGGGCCCCGCGGCCGGTCGCCTGACCCTCTCTTACGGACTCGGACTGGAGGAGTAGGTGCGGCCGGTCAACCTGATCCCGCCCGAGGATCGCCGCGGCGACCACGCGCCGCTGCGCGCCGGGGTCGCCTCTTACGCGGTGATCGCGGTGCTGGCCGTGGCCCTGATCGGCGCCGTGCTGGTGGTGCTCGCGGGCAACGACATCAGCGAGAGCAAGGCGGAGATCGCGGCGCTCGAGGCGCGCCAGGTGCAGGCCGACGCGCGCGCGGCGGAGCTCGCCCCGTACGGCGAGTTTGCCTCGCTCGAGCAGGCTCGCGCCGACACCGTGAGCAGCCTCGCTCAGAGCCGCTTCGACTGGGAGCGGGTCCTGAACGAGCTCGCCCTGGTGCTGCCCGAGCGGGTGACGCTCGAGACGCTCACCGGGACCGTGGGCTCAAGCGTTTCCGTGAGCAGCGAGGGCGGGGCCTCCGGCGTCACCGCCGATCCCTCGATCGCCGGCCCGTCGCTGCAGCTCGCCGGCTGCGCGCACGGCCAGAAGGGCGTCGCCCGGCTGCTCGCGTCGCTGCGCGACATCGACGGCGTCACCCGGGTTGGGATGCAGAGCTCGGAGCTGCCGACCGGCGACGTCACCGGGGCCGCCGCGGCTCCGACCAGCGACGACACCGGCGGGGCCACCGGCGACTGCCAGACCGGTCCCGAGATCGCGCGCTTCCAGGCGACGGTCGCCTTCGACGCGGTTCCGGTGCCCGAGACCGCGACGCCCCCCGGCACCACCCCGCCGGCTCCGACCACGCCGGCGACCACGCCGGCGCCGGCCACCGACGACGGCGGCGTCGCCGCGACCCAGACCGAGCAGCAGGGCGTGGAGGACTCGGCGGCCGATCAGTCGTCGCAGGCCAACGGCGTCGCCGACGCAGTGGGGGTGGGCAACTGATGAAGTCGAGCGACCGCATGATCGTCCTCGGCGTCGCGATCCTCGGGCTCGCCGCGGCCTTCTGGTTCCTGATCCTCTCCCCGAAGCGCGAGGAGGCGGCGGAGCTGCAGACGCAGGTGACCGAGCTCGAGTCCCAGGTGGTCACGGCCGAGCAGGCCGCGGCCACGGGTGAGGTCGCGAAGAAGGACTTCTCGCACAACTACCGCCAACTGATCTCGCTCGGCAAGGCGGTCCCGGTGGACGCCGACACGCCGAGCCTGCTGACTCAGCTCCAGGAGCTCTCGGTCGATGCCGGGGTGAACTTCCGCTCGATCACGCTCAGCGGCGGCGGCGCGGCAGCCAGCGGCGCGGCCCCGGCCGCCGCTCCCACCGATCCGGTTGCCGCCGCGGAGTCGTCCGCGGCCGCGCTCCCGATCGGGGCCACCGTCGGCACCGCCGGCCTGCCGACGATGCCCTACGAGCTCACCTTCGACGGCGGCTTCTTCGAGATCGCCGACTTCTTCGGCGAGGTTGACGGGATGGTCGAGTCGGTCGGCGAGAAGACGATCGCGGACGGTCGTCTGCTGACCATCGACGGCTTCAACTTCGTCCCCGGCCCGGACGGCCTTCCGGAGCTGACCGCGACGGTCACGGCGACCAGCTACCTGACCCCGATCGACCAGGGCCTGACCGCCGGCGCGACGCCGGCCGGCCCGGCGCCCGACGTCGCGACGCCCGCGGCGACGCCGCCGGCCGACGGCTCGACGACCCCGCCCGTCTCGTCCGCGGTGGTGGCGAATTGAAGGAGATCAAGCCCCCCAAGCTGATCTCGGACGTCTATCGCGATCTGCGCGATCGCCGTCTGCTGCTGCCCGCGGTGGGGCTGCTGGTCGCCCTGGTCGCGGTGCCGATGATGCTGAAGAGCTCCGAGGCGTCGACGCCTCCGGCGCCGGCCCCGGTGGTCAGCGAGCCCGACAACGCGCTCACCGCGGCGGTGCTCGCCGACGACACGATCAGCGTCCGCAACTACCGCAAGCGCCTCGAGTCGCTGAAGTCGAAGAACCCGTTCAAGCCGCAGTTCGTGCCCGATACCGGTTCCGACGGCGGCGACGAGACGGTGCCCGGGACCGGAGGGACCTCGGGCGGCGGCGGCGCGGTCGCCGCCACCGGGAGCGCCTCCGGCGGCGCCTATCCGACCGAGACCGGAACCCCCGACGACCTCGCGATCAACGACGGCACCGAGGACATCACGGTCGACGAGACCGGCACCGAGGTCGTCGATGAGGGCGGCAACGGTGGCGGCGGCGGAGGCGGCAACGAACCCTCCGGCGATGACGTCGAGGTGGTCAGCGAGCTGTTCACGCGCCGCGTCGACGTGATGATCGGCCTCGAGGGCAACCCGAAGATCCGCGAGAACGTGAAGCCGATGACGATCCTGCCCGACGAGACCACCCCGGTGGTCGCCTTCCTGGGCACCGACGAGGCGGGCAAGCGCGCGGCGTTCGTGGTCGCCAAGGACGCGACGCTCGCCGGCGGCACCGCCGCCTGCGTGCCGGCGCCCGAGAACTGCCTCTACATCACGCTCGAGAAGGGCGAGACGGCAAAGCTGGACTTCGGCCCGGACGGACAGACGTATGACCTGCGTCTGCTCCAGATACGGGATGTCGAGCTGAAGCCCGAGTAAGGGTCCAGGGACCCAATCGTGACGCCGAACGGGACACGGATCAGGCATCGCGTCCGCCACGCCCGGCTCGCCGGCGTGGCGTTCGTCTGCGCGGCCCTGCTCGTACCGGCGGCCGGCGCCGACGCCGCCAAGTGCACGAAGAAGGGTGGCAAGGGCGTCGACGTGCTCAAGGGGACGAAGAAGAAGGACGTCCTCTGCGGTAAGGGCGGCGACGACGTCCTGATCGGCAAGGGCGGCAACGATGTGCTCAAGGGCGCCGCAGGGGCCGACACGCTCACCGGAAAGTCGGGCAACGACAAGCTCGCCGGCGGCGCCGGCGACGACACGCTGGCGGCGGGCGCCGGTAACGACAGCTTCAACGGGGGCCCCGGGATCGACGTCGCCGCTCTGGCGGACTCGAAGTCCGCGGTCACGGTCGACCTCGGCGCGGGGACGGCGTCGGGCGACGGCCAGGACACGGTGGCCGCGGTCGAGAACGTGATCGGCTCGCCGGTCGCGGACACGCTGATCGGCGACGCGGCCGCGAACGAGCTCAGCGCCGGCGACGGCGACGACACCGTCCAGGGCGCCGGCGGCGATGACGTGCTCGAGGGCCAGGGAGGGACCGACTCGACCAGCTACGCGGCCGCCGGCGGGCCGGTGGCCGCCGACCTGCGCGCCGGTACGGTCACCGGCGAGGGCAGCGATGCGATCTCGGGGATCGAGAACCTGACCGGATCGCCGCACGCCGACACGATCATCGGCGACGACGCCGCCAACGTCCTCGACGGCGGCCCCGGCTCCGACACGGCCTCCTTCGCCGGCGCCCCGGCCGGGGTCGAGGCAGACCTCGGGTTCCAGAGCGCCAGCGGCGACGGCCAGGACACGCTGCTGGGCTTCGAGCATCTCAGCGGCTCGGCCCACGGCGACAAGCTGATCGGCGACGGCGCCGCCAACGCACTCGCCGGCGGCGAGGGCAACGACACGCTCAGCGGCCTCGGAGGCAACGACGCGCTGCAGGGCGGGGGTGGGTCCGACAACGCGGCCTACGGCTCGGCGCCCGGCCCGATCAACGCCGACCTGCGCGCCTCGTCGGTGACCGGCGAGGGCAACGACGCGCTCGGCTCGGTCGAGGGCATCATCGGCTCCCCGCACGGCGACACGCTCGCCGGCGACGCGAACTCGAACCGGCTCGACGGCGCCGGCGGCACGGACACGGTCAGCTTCGCCGCCTCGCCGGCGCTGGTCGACGCCGGCCTCGGCACCGGCGTGGTCACCGGCGACGGCGCAGACACCCTGCTCTCGGTCGAGAACGCGATCGGCTCGTCCCACGACGACTCGATCGCCGGGACGGTCGGCGACAACGCGATCGCCGGCGGACCGGGGAACGACACGATCGCGGGCGAGGCCGGCGACGATCAGATCTCGGGCGAGAACGGCAACGACCGCCTGTTCGGCGCCGAGGAGGACGACTCGATCTTCGGCGGCGCCGGCGACGACCTGCTCGACGGCGGCGGAGGCGCGAACGAGTGCGACGGCGGCACCGGTGTCAACACGTTCGCCGGAAACTGCGATGGCACCGCGCCGGCGCTGACGGCGTTCGCGATCTCGCCGACCTCGATCGACACCGCGGCTCAGTCGCGGACCGTCGGCTTCACGCTCACGCTCACCGACGACGCGGCCGGGGTCGACCCGGCGGCATCGCGGGTGATCGTCCACGGGCCCTCGGGCGACCCGACCTTCTCCGGAGGGGTCGAGCTCGTCTCCGGCAACGACCTGAGCGGCGATTACACGGCGGCGATCCAGCTGCCGCGGTTCTCGGCTCAGGGAATGTGGACGGTCGAGGTGCAGCTCGCGGACCAGTCGGGCAACTCGGTGACGATCACGACCGCCCAGCTCGCCACCGCCGGAAGGCCGAACAGCTTCCACCAGACCGGCGCCGGCGACGACTCCGGGCCGGTGCTGACCGCTCTGTCCCGCAACCCGACGAGCATCGACACCAACGCGGCGCCGGTTGACGTCAGCTTCGATTTCACGATCACCGACGATCCCGCCGGGGTCGATCCCGCGGCCTCGCGTCTGATCGTCCACGGCCCGGGCGGCCAGCCGACCTTCGAGGTGCCGCTTCAGCACGCCGGCGGCGACAACTACACGGCCACCGTGACGATCCCGCGCTACTCGGCTCCGGGCAACTGGACGATCGAGCTGTTGCTCGTCGACACGGCGGCGAACGAGAGCTTCCTCGACACGCCGACACTGAACGGGAACGGCTATATCGGCGGCTTCACCCAGACCGGCGCCGGCGACACGGCGGCGCCGCTGCTGACCGCCTTCGGCCGTTCCCCGGCGCAGATCAACACCGCCGAGTTCGACCAGAACGTCAACTTCACGCTCGCGGCCACCGACAACCTCTCGGGGGTCGACCCGGCGGCCTCGCGGGTACTCGTCTACGACCCGGTCAACCAGCCGCGCGGCGAGAGCCCGCTGAACCCCACCGGCGGCAACGGCTACGGCGCCGCGATCACGATCCCGCAGGGCTCGGCCACCGGCACCTGGCGGATCGAGGTCGAGCTGGTCGATGCGGTCGGCAACCGCGAGGTGGTCACGACCGCCGAGCTCGCAGCCGCCGGATTCCCGTCGACGTTCCAGAACGTGGCTCCGTCCGGCACCTGAGGCGCCGACTAGATTAGGCGGCCCGATGACCGCCTTCAGCTTCACCACCGCCGGCGAATCGCACGGGCCAGGGCTCGTCGCGATCGTCGAGGGCCTGCCCGCCGGGCTCGAGCTCGAGCGCGAGCGGATCGACCGCGAGATGGCCCGGCGCCAGCTCGGCCACGGCCGCGGCGGGCGGATGAAGATCGAGTCCGACTCGGTCGAGGTCCGCTCCGGAATCCGCCACGGGCACACCCTCGGCAGCCCGATCGCGCTCCTGGTCGCGAATCGCGACTACGCCAACTGGGAGGAGCGCATGAACCCGTGGCCGGTCGAGGCCGAGGTCGAGGAGTCGCACCTGCCGCGGCCCGGCCACGCCGACCTTGTCGGCTCGCAGAAGTACGGCCATCGCGACGTCCGCAACGTGCTCGAGCGCGCCTCCGCGCGCGAGACAGCGGCCCGGGTCGCCGCCGGCGCGATCGCGAAGGAGTTCCTGCACGCGCTCGGCGTCGGCGTCTACAGCCACGTGCTCCGGATTGCGTCGGTCGCCGCCGCCGAGCGGCCTGAGCTCGGGCCGGATGACTTCGACGCCGTCGACGAGTCGCCGGTGCGTTGTCTCGACCCCGAGGCGGAGAAGCTGATGGTCGAGGAGATCAACCGCCTGCGCAAGGCGAACGAGAGCCTCGGCGGGGTGTTCGAGGTGCGCGCCTTCGGGCTCGTACCCGGGCTCGGCTCGCACGTCTCCTGGGAGGCGCGGCTCGACGGGCGACTGGCCCAGGCCGTGGTCTCGATCCAGGCGGTCAAGGGGGTCTCGGTCGGCGAGGCCTGGGAGGTCGCCGCCTCGCCGGGATCGGAGTCCCACGACGAGATCTTCTGGTCGACCGAGCGCGGCTACTACCGCGAGACCAACCGCGCCGGCGGGGTCGAGGGCGGGATGTCGAACGGCGAAGCGCTCGTCGTCCGCGGCGCGCTGAAGCCGATCTCGACCCTGACCAAGCCGCTGCGCTCGGTCGACACGGAGACCAAGGAGCCGGCCCAGGCGATGCGCGAGCGCACCGACTCGACCGTGGTCCCGGCGGCCGGCGTGGTCGCCGAGGCGATGGTGGCGCTGGTGCTCGCGCGCTGCTACCGCGAGAAGTTCGGCGGCGATCACATGGACGACGTTCTCGCCGCCGTCCGGGCCTATCGGGAGCGGATCGAGTGGCGGCGCTAGACGCCGGCGCCCGCGCGCTCGTCTTCATCGGCTTCATGGGCGCGGGCAAGTCCCGCGCCGCCCGGGCCGCGAGCGCCGAGGGGCTCGAGGTGCTCGATGCCGACAGCCTGCTCGAGGCCGAGCTCGGGATGCCGATCCCCGATTTCTTCGCCGCCCACGGCGAGGACGAGTTCCGCCGCCGCGAGGCCGCCTTCGGCACCGAGCTACTCGCCGGCGCCGGCGGCAAGGTGGTCGCCCTCGGCGGCGGCAGCGTACTCTCGGACGAGATCCGCGCGGCGCTCGACAGCCACGTGGTCGTGTGGCTCGACGTCGACGCCGAGACAGCGTGGGGGAGGGTCGAGGGCAGGCGCCCGCTGGCCCGGGCGCGCGAGCCGTTCGAGACCCTGCACGCCGAGCGCCTCGACGTCTACGAGGCGCTCGCCGACGCGATCGTGCCCGGCGACGACGACGCCCCGGCCCGGGCGCTCCCGGCGCTGCTCGCCCTGCGCGAGCTGCCGCGCGCGACCCGGATGCTCTGGGCGCGAAGCGCCTCCGGCGAGTACCCCGTGTACGTCGGCCGCGGCCTGCTCGAATCCGGCTTCTGGCCGCTCGAGGGCCGCCGCTTTCTGATCACCGACACCGCCGTCGGCGGCCTCTACGGTGAGACGGTCGGGCCGCTCGCGGGCGCGATCGAGGTCGCGCCCGGCGAGCAGACGAAGACGCTGGCAGAGGCCGAGCGAGTGCTGCGAGAGCTGACCACGCTCGGGGCAACCCGTTCCGACCACGTGGCGGCGCTCGGCGGCGGCGTCGTCGGCGACCTGGCCGGATTCTGCGCCGCCGTCTACCAGCGCGGGATCGACGTGGTCCAGGTGCCGACCTCGCTCGTCGCCCAGGTCGACTCCGCCTATGGCGGCAAGACCGGGGTCGACCTCCCGGAGGCGAAGAACTACGTCGGCGCCTACCACCTGCCGGCCGCGGTGATCACCGATCCCGGGACCCTGCGGACGCTGCCCCCGGGCGAGCTGGCGGCGGGCTTCGCCGAGGTGCTGAAGACCGGCCTGATCGCGGGCGGCGAGCTCTGGGAGCGGGTGCGCTCGCTCGAGTCGCTCGACCCGGACGCGCTCGACGAGATCGTCTTCGCCTGCGCGCGGACCAAGCTCGGGGTGGTCGCAGCCGACGAGCGCGACTCGGGCCGCCGGGGGGCGCTCAACCTCGGACACACGGTCGGACACGCGATCGAGGCGGCAACCGGCTACGAGGTCTACCGCCACGGCGAGGCGATCGGCCTCGGCCTGCTGGCCGCGCTCGAGCTCTCCGGCGCGGCCGAGCTGCGCGACGAGGTCGAGGCCTCGCTCGAGCGCCACGGGCTGCCGACCCGGCTCAGCTCGGAGGCGGGGGTCGACGAGATCGTCGAGGCCACCGGCCGCGACAAGAAGCGGACCTCCGAGGGGCTCGGTTTCGTCCTCTGCCCCCGTCCCGGCGAGGTGCGCACCGACCAGCGGGTCGAGCCGAGCGCGCTGCGGGCCGCGATCGAGCGGCTGCGCTAGCCCGCGCAGTCCGTGGGCGCCCCCGCCCCGCTAGGGTCAGCGCCGCAGTGCAGAGGGACGCCGGATGACAAGCGCTCACAACCGGGTCGAGGTGCTCCACGGGGTCAACCTCGACGCGCTCGGGCGCCGCGATCCCGAGGTCTACGGGGCGCTGACCTTGAACGAGCTGCAGACCCGGATCAAGCGGTTCGGGCGCGAGCTCGACCTCGAGGTCTCGTTCTTTCAGACCAACCACGAGGGCGACTTCGTCGAGCGACTCCATCGCCTGCCCGAGGTCGCCGACGGCGCGCTGCTCAACCCGGGCGCCTGGACCCACTACTCGTGGGCGATCCGCGACGCGCTCGAGCTCACCGGGCTGCCGGCGGTCGAGGTCCACCTCTCGGACGTCGAGCAGCGCGAGGAGTGGCGCCGCCACTCGGTGCTCGACGGTCTGGTGATCGCCGCGATCTCGGGCAAGGGAGCCGACGGCTACCGCGAGGGGCTCGAGGCGCTGGCCGAGAGGCTCGGCAGGTGAGCGCCGCCCGGGTCGACCGGCTCGCGGCCCTGGTGGCCGAGGAGGGCCTCGACCAGCTGATCGTCGGCGACCTGGTCCGTCCCGGCGACTCGAGCGGCGACGCGACCGCCAACACCCGCTGGCTCACCGGCTTCGGCGGCACCAGCGCGATCAGCGTCGTCGGCCCGGACGCTCGCGTCTTCATCACCGACTTTCGCTACACCGAGCGCGCCGAGGAGGAGGTCGGCGACGACTTCGAGCGGGTCACCGCCGCCGGCCGGCTGCTGCCCGAGCTCGCCTCGCGCCTCTCGGGCAGGGTCGGCTTCGACGACACCGCGACCAGCGTCGCCAACCTGGCCAAGGTCGAGGCGGAGCTCGGCGAGGGGGTCGAGCTGGTCCCCGCCGGCGGCCTGGTCGAGCGCCTGCGCCGCCGCAAGGACGAGACCGAGCTCGCCTCGATCGCCGAGGCCGCCCGGATCGCCGATGACGCCTACGAGTCGGTGCTCGCGGGCGGGCTCGCGGGGCGCACGGAGCGCGAGGTCGCGACCGCCGTGCACGCGCGCATCCGGGAGCTGGGCGCGGAGCCCTCGTTCCCGGCGATCGTCGCCGCCGGACCCAACGGTGCGCTCCCGCACGCCACCCCCTCCGACCGCGAGATCGCCTCCGGAGATCTGGTGGTCTGGGACATGGGCGCGCGGATCGACGGCTACTGCTCCGACTGCACCCGGACCTTCGCCGTCGGCGAGATCGGCGAGCCGGCCCGCGAGGCCTACGAGCTCGTCCGCGTCGCCCAGCGGGCCGGGCTCGACGCCGTCCGCGCCGGGGTCGGCGGCGAGCAGGCCGACGAGGCCGCCCGGGCCGTGATCCGCGACGGCGGCCGGGGCGACAACTTCGGCCACGGCCTCGGCCACGGGGTCGGGCTCGAGGTCCACGAGGCGCCGCGGCTCGGGAAGCTCTCCGAGGACGTGCTCGAGCCCGGTGACGTGGTCACGGTCGAGCCCGGCGTCTATGTGCCGGGCGAGTTCGGGATCCGGATCGAGGACCTGGTTTCGGTGACCGAGGACGGGTACCGGAACCTGAGCTCGCTGCCGAAGGAGCTGCGCGTGGTCGAGTAGGCCCCGCGCCGGTCAGAGACGAAAGAAGGGAATGCAGATGGCGATCAAGGTCGAGTCCGAGAGCCTCAACCACGGTGAGCGGGTGTCCGAGGAGCACGCTTTCGGCGTCCCCGACGGCAGCGGCGGCGCGGCCGCCGAGGGCGGCAACCGCAGCCCGCACCTGAGCTGGTCGGGCCACCCCGAGGGCACCCAGTCGTTCGCGCTGATCGTCTTCGACCCCGACGTCCCCGCGGACGCCACCGACGTCAACCAGGAGGGCAAGACCTTGCCCGAGGACGCCCCGCGGGCGGACTTCGCCCACTGGCTGCTGGTCGACATCCCGGCCGACGTGACCGAGCTCCCCGAGGGCGCGGGGTCGACCGAGATCGTCGTCGGCGGCAAGGACCCGGGGCCCTCCGACCACGGCGTCGGCGGCGTCAACAGCTACACCGACTTCCTCGCCGGCGATCCCGACATGAGCGGCACCTACGGGCACTACGACGGGCCCTTCCCACCCTTCAACGACGAGCGCCTCCACCACTACCACTTCGTCGTCCACGCGCTCGATGTCCCCAGCCTCGAGCTCGAGGGCGAGTTCAAGCTCGACGACGTGCGGGCGGCGATCGAGGGCCACGTGCTCGACCAGGGCGAGCTGGTCGCCACCTACACCCTCTACGAGGAGCTGCTCTAGCGGCGGTTCAGCGGGAGAGATCGAGCTCGCCGTCGAGCGAGCTCGCCAGCGCGACCAGGAGCTCGACCGCCGCCTCGACGTCGCCGAGGTCGACGGTCTCGACCGGCGAGTGCATGTAGCGCAGCGGGATCGAGACGAGCCCGGTCGGGATCCCCGCGCGGGAGATCTGGTACGCGTCGGCGTCGGTCCCGGTCCAGCGCCCGGAGGCCTCGACCGTGTACTCGATCCCGGCCGACTCGGCCGCCTCCGCGAGCAGTTCGTAGGCCTTCGGCGCCAGGGTCGAGCCGCGCCCGATCACCGGGCCCGAACCCAGCGGATGCGAGCCCGACTCCTTCTCCTCGACTCCCGGGACATCGGTCGCGTGGGTGACGTCGACGGCGATCGCGAGGTCGGGCTGGAGCAGGTAGGCCGAGGTGCCGCCGCCGTGCAGCCCGATCTCCTCCTGGACCGCGGCGACCCCGGCGACGTCGGCCGTCAGCCCGCCGCGCTCGTGGCAGCGGCGCGCGACCTCGAGCGCGACGTAGGAGCCGAGGCGGTTGTCGAGCGAGCGCGAGACCAGCCGGCCTCCGGCGAGGCGCATCGGCTCGGCGCGGACAACGACCGGATCGCCGATCCGCAGCAGCTCGAGCGCCTCGTCGCGGTCGGCGGCGCCGATGTCGATGTGCAGGCCGGTGAGCTCGACCGCCATCTTCTTCTGCTCGTCCTTGAGCAGGTGGACCGGCTTGCGGCCGATCACCCCGGCGACGAGGCCGTCGCGGGCCTGCACCTCGACCCGCTGGCCGACCAGGATCTGCGCGTCCCAGCCGCCGATCGGCAGGAACCACGCGTAGCCCTTCTCGTCGACGTGGGTGATCGTCAGCCCGATCTCGTCGATGTGGCCGACGATCGCGACCAGCGGCCCGTCGCCGGCGCCGGGCACGCGGGCGATCGAGGAGCCGATCCGGTCGGTCTCGAGCTCCGCGAACGAGGCGGCGTCGCGCCACACCTGCGCCGCCGGCGCCTCGTATCCCGAGGGCGAAGGGGTGCGCAGGAGCCTGTCGAGAAGCTCTGGAACGTCCGCCATTGCCGCGACACCCTAACGGGGACCGCGTTGCGGGATAACCGCAGCTTCACTCGGTGTTCGCTGGCGAGAAGATCGGGACCGGCGAGGCCATCGGCCTGCTCGGTAACTCGGGCAACAGCAGCGTGCCCCAACCAAGGTGAAGTACACGGAGGCCAACGCCGCCGAGCCCAGCGTGAAGAAGATCGGTAGCGACAACGGCCAAGCGGGCGCGATCGACTTCCACATCACCGGAACCGGCGACCTCGTGGTCGTCCCCGTGGATGGAGGAGCGTCGGCGACCTGCCCGGTTCCGCCGCCCCCGAAGTAGGTAGACGTCAGCAAGGGGGGGTCACAGACCCCCCTTTGCCGCCGCCCAGCCGGGCGCCCGAGCGAACCCGTTACTTCGGTCCGAACGTTGCCGGCGCGGGGCCGACGGTCGCTACCCTCCCCGAGCCGATGATCAGCACGAATCAGTTCAAGAACGGGGCCCACATCGAGGTCGAGGGCACGATCTGGCGGATCATGGAGTTCCAGCACGTGAAGCCGGGCAAGGGCGGCGCCTTCGTACGCACGAAGCTGAAGCGGGTCGAGGACGGCAACGTCGTCGACAAGACCTTCCGCGCGGGGGAGAAGTTTCGCCCGGTTCGCACCGAGAGCAAGCGGATGCAGTACCTCTACGACTCGGGCGACGCGGCGGTGTTCATGGACACTGAGTCCTACGAGCAGCTCGAGCTGCCGAAGGACTCGATCGCCGAAGAGATGCGCTGGGTGCTGCCCAACGACACGATCGAGCTGCTGCTGGTCGACGAGCGTCCCTCCGGGGTCCAGGTCGCAAGCGCGGTCGACATGGCCGTCGCCCAGACCGATCCGGGCCTCAAGGGCGACACCGCGTCGGGTGGCGGGACGAAGCCGGCGACGCTCGAGTCCGGGGTCGTCGTCCAGGTCCCCCTGTTCGTCAACGAGGGCGACCGCGTGCGCGTCGACACCCGCTCGGGCGAGTACGTCTCCCGCGCCTAGCCCGTAGCGCTTTCGCAACCCGCGCGCGTTGAACGGTGCGGTGATCCCGGCGAGCCTCGGCCGCCGTGCCCGCCACATACACCGACCCGCATCAACCGCCGTCCTGGGCTGACCAACCGGTAGCCGAGCGCGATCGGGGTGTCGCGGAGCTCGCGGCGCGGCGCCACGGCGTGGTCACGACCGCCGAGCTCGCCGCGCGGGGGCTGAATCGCCAGGCGGTGCAGGTGAGGACGCGGAGCGGGCGTCTGCATCGCGTCCACCGCGGAGTGTTCGCGGTCGGCCATCGGGCGCTCTCCGAACATGGTCGGTTCTTCGCCGCGGTGGCGGCGTGCGGCGAGGGTGCCGCACTCAGCCACCGCTCGGCGGCGAAGCTCTGGGGGATGCTCGACCGACGGCCGCCGTTCGTGGAGGTTGTTGTCGGGCCCGGTCGACACCCGCGGCACCGTGGCGTCAGGGTGCGCGAACGCGCGGGTCTCGGTTCATCGGCGGTCCGCTCGGTCGAGGGGATCGCGGTCACCGCGCCCGCGCCCACACTGATCGACCTCGCCGGCGTCGTCGGTCCCCGCGGACTTCGGGCGGCTGTCCGCGGCGGGTTCGGCCACCGCCTGCTCACGGTCTCCGAGCTGACCGAGGCGATGGCGATGGCGAGCGGCAGGCGCGGGATTCGAGCGCTGCGCCGGATCGTCGCCGACGGCATCGACAGCCGCAGTGAGCTCGAGGACGCGGTCGCGGCGGTGATCCGCGCGGGAGCGTTCGTGGAGCCTGAACGCAACCGGCCGATCGTGGTCGCGGGACGGCGATTCCTGCCGGATTTCCACTGGGTGTCTGCCGGTGTGATCCTGGAAGCCGATGGTCGCGCCTGGCACGACCACCCGGTTGCCCGCCGCGCCGATCGCGAGCGCCAGGAGTTGCTCGAGTCGCATGGACAATCCGTCGTCCGAGTCACCTGGCGCCAGGCCGTCGGCGATCCGACGGCCCTGATCCGCCGCCTCACCGCCGCCGGCGTCCCATTACGCCCAACCGAACGTTGAGTACGTCAGCCCCGCGCTGACGAACGCGCAGGTCGCGATCGGTCGATCCGCGCGGGTAGCCTCATGGGCCCATGCGCCGATCCGACCAGCGCCGCGACGCCGTGTTCGCGCTGTACCAGCGCGACGTCACCGGGCGCTCGCTCGACGAGCAACTGGCGCAGGCGAAGGCGTTCACGCGCGAGCTCGCCGAGGGCACCGACGCCGAGCTCGACTCGCTCGACGAGGAGATCGCGCGGCTTTCGCGCGGCTGGTCGCTGGACCGGATCGCGGCCCTCGAGCGCTCGATCATGCGGGTGGCGCTGCACGAGATGCGCCACGGGGTCCCGGTCGAGGTCGCGATCGACGAGGCGGTGACGCTGGCGAAGGAGTACTGCGGCACGGACGCCCCGGGCTTCGTCAACGGGATCCTCGGATCGGCCGCGCGCGAGCTCCAGGAGGCGCGCTCGTGAGCTCCGAGGCGGTCGGCCGCGTGCGCGAGCTGGCGGCCAGGCTCGGCGAGCTCTCCGAGCGGCTGCGCGACCCGGAGGTCGGCGACAGCGAGGCGGCGGAGCTCGCCCGCGAGGCGGCCGAGCTCGTGAGCCAGGCCGGCAACGAGGTCGAGCGGGCGCTCGCGGACCAGGAACCCGCCGGGAGCTGAACGCTGCCGGTGGGGGAGTACCCGGACGACCTGCGCGAGCTGGTCGAGGACTATCTCGGCCGGATCTCGTTCTCCGAGCGCCCCGCGACCGCGGGTCTCGACGATGCGATGCGCTACTCGCTGCTCGCCGGCGGCAAGCGGATCCGGCCGGTGCTCTGCCTGGCCGCCGCCCGTTCGGCCGGAACCGACCCGGCCGAGGTGCTGCCCGCCGCGGCGGCGATCGAGCTCATCCACACCTACTCGCTGATCCACGACGACCTGCCGGCGATGGACGACGACGAGCTGCGCCGCGGGCGCCCGACCTCGCACGTCGTCCACGGCGAGGACGTCGCGATCCTCGCCGGCGACGGGCTGTTCGCGGAGGCGATCCGGCTCTTCTGCGAGCGCCAGCGCGGCGAGCCGGAGCGGGTGCTGGCGGCGCTCGGCGAGCTCACCCACGCGACCGGGGTCGACGGGATGGTCGGCGGCCAGTATGTCGACGTGACGGCCGAGGACGCCGACGCCGACGGCCTGCGCGAGCTGCACGGGCTGAAGACGGGGCGGCTGATCGGCGCCAGCGTGCTCGTGCCGCTGTTGCTGACCGGGATGCCCGAGCAGCGGCTCGAGCCCTACCGGCGCTTCGCCGGCGAGCTCGGCGTCCTGTTTCAGATCGTCGACGACATCCTCGACGTCACCGGCTCCGACGAGCAGCTGGGCAAGCCGCAGGGCTCGGACGAGCGCCACGGCAAGCTCACCTACGTGAGCCTGTTCGGGCTCGAGCGCGCACGCGAGCTCGCCGCCGAGTCGCACGGGAAGGCCATCGCGGCGCTGGCCGAGGCCGAGGGCGAGACCTCCGACCTCGAGCTGATCGCGGGCTTCATCCACACCCGCCAGGCCTGACCTCCGGAAATTGATCCGGGGCTGCGAGAATCCAGCATCTCGTCCATGGACCCCGAGAACGACCGCACACCCCTGCTCGACTCGATCTCCGGACCCGCCGATCTGAGGGCGCTCTCCGACGAGCAGCTCGCCCAGGTCGCCCAGGAGGTCCGCGAGCTGATCATCGACACGATCGGCGAGATCGGCGGCCACTTCGGCGCCAACCTCGGCACCTGCGAGCTGACCACGGTCCTGCACGCGCTGCTCGACTCGCCCCGCGACAAGATCCTCTGGGACGTCGGCCATCAGGCCTACCCGCACAAGGTGCTCACCGGCCGCGCCGACCGGCTCGAGACGATCCGCCAGTACGAGGGCTTGGCGCCGTTCTGCTCGGTGTTCGAGTCCGAGCACGACATCATGGGCGCCGGCCACGCCTCGACCTCGATCGGCTACGCGGTCGGGCTCAAGGAGGCGATGCGCAAGGGAATCGGCGAGGACGGCAAGGTGGTCGCGGTGATCGGCGACGGCGCGCTCACCGGCGGGGTCGCGTTCGAGGCGCTTCACAACGCCGGCGGCCTGCAGACGCCGATCGTGATCGTGCTCAACGACAACGGGATGTCGATCTCGCCGAACGTCGGCGCGATCGCGCGCTCGTTCCAGCGCCTGCGCGCCAACCCGCGCCTCTACCATGCCCGCGAGGAGGTCGAGTCGCGGCTGACGCGGCTGCCGCTCGGCCTCGGCCGGCAGATCGAGAAGCTCGGGCCCGAGATCAAGGCGGCGATCAAGGCCTACGCTGCGCCGGGACTCTTCTTCGAGGAGCTCGACCTTGCGTACATGGGGCCGTTCGACGGCCACGACGTGGTCGCCCTGCGCGAGCACCTGGAGGCGGCGCTGGTCGCCGACCGGCCGGTGGTCGTCCACATCCACACCGTCAAGGGCAAGGGCTTCGAGCCGGCCGAGGCGGGCGGGCTCGAGGGGATGGAGAAATGGCACGCGGCGAAGCCGGGCTCGATCGTCGAGGGCAAGCCGGCGCCGAAGAAGGCGCCGCCAAAGCCACCGCTGACCCGCGCCGAGATGTCGGAGGGCGCCCGCCCGGAGGAGGCCGAGAAGCCGCCGCCGCAGTACACGGCGGTGTTCGGCGAGTCGCTCGTGGTCGAGGCGAAGCGCGACGAGCGGGTGATCGGGATCACCGCGGCGATGGCGGGGGGGACGGGGTTGACCGCGCTCGAGCGCGAGCTGCCGGGGCGGTACTACGACGTCGGGATCGCCGAGCAGGACGCGGTCCTGTTCGCTGCCGGGCTCGCGATCCAGGGGGCGAAGCCGGTTTGCGCGATCTACTCGACCTTCCTCCAGCGCGCCTACGACCAGATCGTCCACGACGTCTGCCTGCAGAAGCTCAACGTGGTCTTCGCGATGGACCGCGCCGGGCTCGTCGGCGACGACGGCCCGACCCACCACGGGGCCTTCGACATCTCCTACTTCCGGGCGCTGCCGAACGTGGTCGTGATGGCGCCGCGCGACGAGGCGATGCTCTGCCACATGCTGCGCACGGCGCTCGCCTACGACGACGGGCCGATCGCCTTCCGCTACCCGCGCGGTACCGCCGAGGGCGTGCCGCTGCCCGATCGCGCCCGCGAGATCCCGATCGGCACCGGCGAGGTGCTGAAGCAGGGCGAGCGGGTGGCCCTGGTCGGATACGGCTACGGGGTGCGGGTGGCGCTCGACGCCGCGGCGCTGCTCGCCGAACACGACCTGAGCGTGACCGTCGCCGACGCGCGCTTCGCCAAGCCCCTCGACGAGGAGCTGATCGAGCGGCTCGCCGCCGAGCACGAGCTGGTGGTGACGATCGAGGAGAACGTGCTCGCCGGCGGGTTCGGCTCGGCGGTGCTCGAGCACCTCGAGGACGCCTTCGCCCAGGCCCCGGGCGATCGCGCCCGGGTGATGCGCGTCGGCCTGCCCGATCGCTACGTCACCCACGGCAAGCCCGCGCTGCTGCGCGAGGAGGTCGGGTTGACCGGCCCGGCGGTCGCCGAGCGGGTTACGGCGGCGCTCGGCGCGCCGCAGCGAGTCGGCGGCTAGCGCCCTTCGCCACTAGCGATCAGTGTGACCCGGGTCACACTCGAATCGCACATACGTTCGTACTCTGGGATCACGATGAGTTCGAAGACGATCCCGCTCTCGACCCACGGTGCACTCGAGGTGATCGCCGCGCCGGCGATCATGATGGCCCCGTTCGCGCTTGGCTTCGGCGAGGCCGCGACGGTGATCACGGTCGCGCTCGGCGCGCTGCTCCTCGGGCTCGCCCTGCAGGTCGAGGCGCCGCGGCGCAGCGTCCCGATCAACGCCCACGCCGGCTTCGACTACCTCCTCGCGACCGCCGCGATCATCGCCGGCCTGGTCGTCGGACTGTCGTCGGGCGAGTGGGACGCAGGAATCTTTCTGGTCGGTATGGGCCTCGCAATGGTCGCGCTGACCGCTTCAACGCGGTTCATCGTGCCCCGCGGAGCCTGACTTACGCCGACCTTCCTCCCATAGACAAAAAACACATATCTCTCCTCCCTGTACCCGAGACGCCCGGCGAAGTGCCGGGCGTTTCGCTTTCGGGCTTAGTCAAGTACCCAATCCGACCCGGGGAGCGAGGTGGGATACTCGCCCTCGGGTGAGAAGCGCCATCGGTCTAATCAGTTTGCTGGTGATCAGCGCGCTCGCGCTGCTGGCGCCGGCGGCGTCCGCGTTCGCCGCGGACAAGGCTGAGACCCGCGACGTGCTCGTGGTCAGCAACAACTGGGCCGGCACCGCCGATCTGGTCGACCCGCACAGCTTCAAGCGCCTCGAGCGCGTCAACGTGATCCCCGACGCCCAGGAGCGGCTGGCCGAGATCGCCGCCGACCCGATGGCGACCTTTTACTTCGACAACATCCGCAACCTGGTCGGCGAGGGCCACAACCAGTACGTCGACGACGGCTTCACCTCCCCGGACGGCAAGCTCGTCTACTTCTCGCGCCCGAGCTTCGCCGACGTGGTGGCGATCAGCCTGAAGAGCGAGAGGGTCGTCTGGCGGACGCCGGTCGACGGTTATCGCGCCGACCACATGGCGATCTCGGAGAACGGGCGACGACTGCTGGTCTCGGCCTCGACGGCCAACGTGATCGACGTGATCGATACCCGCACCGGCGCGATCACCGCCCGCATCCCGTCGGGCGACTCGCCGCACGAGAACAACTTCTCCGAGGACGGCAAGCTGATCTACCACGCGAGCATCGGCTTCGTCTACACCGGCACCGACGACCCCTCGGAGGATGCGACCAAGGGAACTCGCGTATTCGAGGTGATCGACGCCCGCACGCTCGAGGTCCTGAGGACGATCGACATGGGTCAGAAGCTCGCCGAGGCCGGCCGTCCGGGCATGAGCTCGGCGGTGCGCCCGATGGCGATCAGTCCGAGCGAGCGCTACGTCTACTTCCAGGTCTCGTTCTTCTTCGGGATCGTCAAGTACGACCTGAAGCGGGACCGGGTCGCCGGCGTCCTCGACCTGCCGCTGGGAGATGCGGAGGGCCTGCCGCGGACGGAGTTCCTGCTCGACTCGGCCCACCACGGCCTGGCGATCGACCCCGACGGTAAGAAGCTCTGCGTCGCCGGGACGATGTCGGGCTACGCGGCGGTCGTGACCACGAAGCCGTTCAGGCTGCAGCGCGCGACCCACGTCGGCGAGGGCCCGTACTGGTCGGCGTCGAGCGAGGACGGCAGGTACTGCTTCGTCTCGGTCGCGGGTAACGACCGGGTCGGGGTGATCTCGTTCAAGACCGGGCGGGAGATCGCCCGGATCAAGGTCGGCGACCATCCGCAGCGGATGCGGACCGGGGTGATCCGCGACGCGTACCTGCACGGCGCCGGGTAGCAGTCGCGTAACCGGGTGGGCGCCCGGGAGCCCGGATAATCGCCTGGTGGGCTCCGAGGAGATCGCCTTCGAACTCGAGCGCGTGAGCCTCTCGCGCGCCGGCGAGCCGGTGCTGCGCGACCTCAGCGCGCGGATCCCCGCTGGGGCCACCTGCATCGCCGGACCATCGGGCTCGGGCAAGTCGACGCTGTTGCGGCTGCTCGACCGCCTCTCGGACGCCGAGTCGGGCGTGGTTCGCTATCGCGGCGCCGACGTGCGAGATCGCGACCCGCTCGCGCTGCGGCGGGCGGTGGTGCTGGTGCCGCAGTTGCCGGCGCTCCTGGCCGGCACCGTGGAGGAGAACATCCGCTTCGCTGCCGGACTCGCCGGGCGCGAACCCGACGTCGGCCGCCTGCTCGAGCTCGCCGGGCTCGACCGCGGGTTCGCCGACCGCGACGGCTCGAGGATCTCGGTCGGCGAACAGCAGCGGGCGATGCTCGCCAGGGCCTTGGCGCTCGAGCCCGAGGTGCTGCTGCTCGACGAGCCGACCTCGGCGCTCGACCCGGATACCACCCGCGCGATCGAGTCGACGCTGATCGGCCTGCGCGAGCGGCTCGGTCTCGATCTCGTCTGGGTCACCCACGACCTCGGTCAGGCCGAGCGCGTCTCGCACTGGCTGGTCCGGATCGAGGCCGGGCGGGCGGTCGCCGGCGGTCGGACGGAGGAGCTGCTCGGGGCGGGGCGGGCGTGAGCAACGTCGGCATCCAGGTGAGCCTCGGCGAGGTCGCCGCCAGCCTCGTGCTGGTCGCGATCGCGATCGCCGTCTCGGCGTGGCGCCGCGCCGGCCTCGAGCACGAGATCGCGATCGCCGTGATCCGCTCGGCGATCCAGCTGACCGCAATCGGCTACGTGATCCAAGCGATCTTCGACGAGGACACGCTGGCGCTCGTCTTCCCGTTGATCGCGGTGATGGTCGTCTTCGGGGCGTTCACGGCCCGGCGCCGGGCGCGGGCGGTCCCGGGCGCCTTCTGGCCGCTGCTGATCGGGCTCGCGGTCGCCGGCTCGGCCACCCTCGGCCTGGTGGTCGCGCTCGGGATCTTCGAGCCGACGCCGCGCTACCTGGTCCCGGTCGGCGGGATGGTGATCGGCAACTCGATGACCTCCGCGGCGGTGGCGCTGAACCGGCTCGGGGACGAGATGACCGACCGCGCTCGCGAGATCGAGGCGACCCTGGCGCTCGGCGCCACGGCGACCGTGGCCGCCGCCCCGACCCTGCGCCGCAGCCTGCGCTCGGGCACGATCGCGCTGATCGACTCGACCAAGACCACCGGGCTGATCTTCTTCCCGGGGACGATGGTGGGGATGCTGCTCGCCGGCGCCGAGCCCACCGACGCGGTTCGGCTGCAGCTGATCCTGCTCTGGGTCCTGCTCGGCAGCGTCGCGCTCTCGGCGCTGATCTCCACCTCGCTCGCCTACCGCAACTTCTTCACCCCGGCGCACCAACTGCGCGAGCCGCCGGTGCCTTAGCCGCGCGGGGCAGGGCCAGACTTGTCCGGCCTCGGATCGGCGATACGCTGGCGTGTATCGGCTGCGATCCCACGACCCATGCTCAGCGATGGTCCCGACTGGCGTTGCTCACGATCGCAGCCATCGCCGCCGTCCTCACGCTCGCGCTGATCCCCGTGCCCTCGGCGCGGGCCGGCCTCTACGGCGGTTCCGATTGTCTGCTGATGAACACGGGAGGACCGCTCGACGACTCCCTCTGCGGCACCGCGGAAGCCGATGCGATGAGCGGCGGCGCCGGGAACGACACGCTCTTCGGTCGAGGCGGCGACGACACGATCAACGGTGACGCCGGGAGCGACACCGTTGTCGGGGAGGCTGGCAACGACATCCTGCTCGGCGGGCCCGGTGTGATGGACGCCCTCAATGGCGGCGCCGGCAACGACCAGCTCCTGACCCGCGACGCCGAGGTCGACAACCTCGCGCCCCCCACCGGCTGCGGCGGAGGGACCGACCTGCTCTCGATGGATCTGGTCGACTTCGCCGCCTTCGGTTTCGCCGCCACGGCGGACTGCGAGACGGTCACCGTCGGTGCGGTCAGGGAAGGCCCGAACGTCGTCATCTCCCGCCGGACCCCGAAGATCAAGGACAACGGCAAGGTGCCGGTTCGCCTCACCTGCCCCGACTCGCTTGCGACGGCCTGCGCGGGCACGCTCCGGGTCGGCCGCTCCGAGGACAAGCAGGGTCCGCCGACCGCCTACAGCCTCGATCCGGGCGCCGACGCCACGGTCGTCGCGCGACTTTCGCGGGCCGACCGGCGCAAGCTCTCGCGCAGCGGCGAGCTCAGCGCCCGCAGCATCTCCGTCGAGCAGGGCGAGTTCGGCGACAAGACCACGGTCCGGACTCTCGGGCTGAGGGGCAAGCGCCACACCTGAGCCGAACCCGGCTCCGCGGGGCGGCGCGGCCGATCCCAACCCCCTTCGCCGCTACCTTGCGCGGATGAGCCGGCAGCGGATCGACGCGTTGCTCGCCGAGCGCGGCCTGGCGCCGTCGCGGACCAGCGCCGCCGAGTCGGTGCGCGCGGGACGGGTGCGGATCGGGCGCGACGGACCGCTGGCGCAGAAGCCGAGCCAGCTCGTCTCCGACGACGCCGAGCTGCTCCTGAGCGACGAGCAGCGGTTTGTCTCGCGCGGCGGGATCAAGCTCGAGAACGCGCTCGAGGCGCTGGCGATCGACGTGGCCGGGCTCGACTGCCTCGACGTCGGCGCCTCGACCGGCGGCTTCACCGACTGCCTGCTCGCCCGCGGCGCCGCAAGAGTGATCGCACTCGACGTCGCCCACGGCCAACTCGACTGGGGCCTGCGAAACGATCCCCGGGTGACCGTGATCGAGCGCAGCAATGCGCGCGAGCTGACCGCCGACGAGCTTCCCTACCGGCCGGGGCTGGCGACGGTCGACGTCTCGTTCATCTCCCTGGCCAAGGTGGTGCCCGCGATCGCCGGCTGCCTGGCGCCCGGCGGCGCGCTGCTGGCGATGGTCAAGCCGCAGTTCGAGCTCGGCAAGGGCCGGGCGCGCGCGGGCGTGGTCCGCGACCCGGCCGATCGCCGCGAAGCGCTGCTCGCGGCGGCGACCGCGATCGAGGATGCCGGGCTCGGGATCCGGGCGTTCGCATCGTCCGGCCTGCCCGGGCCAAAGGGCAACCGGGAGACCTTCGTCCACGCCCTCGCCGGCGTTCAGCATCACCCCGACCTGGAGGCCGCGATCCGGGCGGTCGAACCATGAGCGAGCCGATCGTCGAGGTGGCGCCCGAGGTGCGGACCGCGGTCGTCTACACCCACACCCAGCCCGAGCAGACCTCGGCAGCGGTCGGTGACGCGGTCGAGGCCGCGCGCGCGGGCGGCTGCCGCCTGTTCGCGCCCGACGAGGAACGTCGCAAGCACGGGGAGGTGGGGGAGGGGCTGGAGCCGCTCGCGGACCTCGACGGATCGCCCGACCTCTGCCTGGTGCTCGGCGGCGACGGGACGATCCTCAAGGCGCTGCGCGAGTACGCGCACACCGAGGTGCCGGTGTTCGGGGTCAACTTCGGCACCGTCGGCTTTCTCGCCGCCTGCGAGCGCGAGGCGCTCGCATCCGGGCTCGAGGCGGCGTTCGGCGGCGCGTTCGAGGTGATGCAGATGCCCGGGCTCGAGGCGAGCGTCGACGCCGACCCGCCGCTGGCGCTCAACGACGTCTCGCTGATCCGGCGCCAGAACGGCCGCGTCGCCGAGCTCGCGTACCAGCTCGGCGGCAAGGAGGTCGGGCACGTCCGCTGCGACGGCCTGGTCGCGGCCACCCCGGCCGGATCGACCGGGTACAACCTCGCCAACCAGGGTCCGATCCTGGCCTGGGGCGTGAAGGGCTACGTGGTCAGCTTCATCGCTCCGCACACGCTCACCGCCCGGGCCCTGGTGGTGGCGCCCGACGACGTGCTCCAGGTCACCAACGCCGCCGGGCGCGAGCCGGTCGAGATCGTCCTCGACGGTGAGCCCGTGGACGAGCTCGGCAGCGGCGAGCAGATGGAGGTCCGCTTCCGCGACGACGTCAGCCGGCTGGCGCAGCTACCGGGCGCGAACTTCTACCGGCGGATTCGCGACAAGTTCGGCCGGCTGGCTCATTAGCAGCCGCTGCAGCGACAAGACCAGGTTGCGCCGCTCGGCGGCGCCGAGCACCGACAGCAGCTCGTCCTGAGCGGCGAGCAGCGCGTCGCGCTTCTCCGCGATCCAGGCGCGCCCCGCGGCGGTCGCCTCGAGCGCGTAGGCGCGGCGATCGTCGGGGTTTCGCTGGCGCTCGACGAGGCCGGCCGCCTCGAGCTCGTCGACGACGGCGACGATCGTCGTCCGATCGACCCGGATCCGGGCCGAGAGGTGCTGCTGCGAGAGCGGACCCTCGTCGGCGATCACGGTCAGGCAGCCGAAGTGCTTGATCCCCAGCTGCCCCGGGCCGATCACCTCGCTGGCCCGATCGTGGAAAACGGCGTGGGCCTTGGCGATCAGGAAGCCGGCCATCTCGGCCAGCGCCGGGGGAAGGGTGCTCTCCGTCATCGTCGAGAATTGTATGCTAAAACACTGACAGTCAGCAATGCTGACGATCCTGGAAGCTGAACGTTAGGAGACGGTCGGATGGAACGCAAGTGGTGGACCCTGCTGGCCGTCTGCGTGGCGACTTTCATGCTCCTGATCGACGTCACGATCGTCAACGTCGCGTTGCCGGACATCCAGCGCGACCTCGACGCAAGCTTCTCGAGCCTCCAGTGGGTGATCGACGCCTACGCGCTCACCCTGGCGTCGTTCCTGCTCGTCGCCGGCTCGGTCGGCGACCGGATCGGGCGCCGACGGGTGTTCAGCTTCGGCTTCGCCCTGTTCACGGTCGCCTCGTTCGCCTGCGGACTCTCCGGCGACGCCACCGTGCTCAACGTGGCCCGCGGCTTCCAGGGCGCCGGCGCCGCGGCGATGTTCGCGACCGCGCTGGCGCTGATCGCGCAGGAGTTCGAGGGCCGCGAGCGTGCCAACGCGATCGGGATCTGGGGCGCGACGGTCGGCGGCTCGGTCGCGATCGGGCCGCTGATCGGCGGGGTGATCACCGAGCACCTCGGCTGGGAATGGATCTTCTTCGTCAACGTGCCGGTCGGGATCGCCGCGATCGTGCTCACCGAGCGCAAGCTGATCAACGTCAAGGCGACCGATCCGCAGCCGATCGACTGGGCCGGGGTGACGACCTTCTCGGCCGCGCTCTTCCTGCTCATCTTCGGGCTCATCCGCGGGAACGCGGAGGGCTGGGGCAGCGCCCCGATCGTCCTCTCCCTGGGGGCGGCCGTCGCGCTGATGGCCGCCTTTATCGTGATCGAGTTGCGCCGCGAGAACGCGATGCTCGACCTGTCGCTGTTCCGAAAGCCATCGTTCACCGGCGTCTCGATCGTCGCCTTCGCGCTCTCAGCCGGGATGTTCGCGATGTTCCTCTACCTGACCCTCTATCTGCAGGGGACGCTCTCCTACTCGCCGCTCGACGCGGGCCTGCGCTTCCTCCCCCTGACCGTGCTCTCGTTCGTGGTCGCGCCGATCTCGGGGCAGCTGCTCCACCGGGTGCCGGCGAGGGCGATCATGGGGGTCGGCATGATCCTGGTCGGGCTCGGCCTGACGCTGATGCACGGGATCGAGGTCTCCGACAGCTGGACGACGCTGCTCGCGGGCTCGATCGTCGCCGGGATCGGCATCGGGATGACCAATCCCGGGATCGCCTCGGTCGCGATCGGGGTCGTCAACGCCGCCCGCGCCGGGATGGCCTCGGGGATCAACAGCACCTTCCGCCAGGTCGGGATCGCGACCGGCACCGCGGCGCTCGGCGCGATCTTCCAGTCGCGGATCGACGCCAAGCTCAGCGAGCTGCTGCCGGCCGCGCCGGACACGTTCTCCGAGGCCGTCGCCTCGGGCGCGACCCAGACCGCGATCGCCTCGGTGCCGCCGCCGCTTCGCGAGCGGGCGGCGGAGGCCGCCAACCAGGCGTTCGTCTCCGGGCTCAACGAGATCCTCCTGGTCGGCGCTGCGATCGCCTTCGCGGGCGGGATCGCCAGCTGGCTGCTGGTCCGCCGCCGCGACCTGGTCGCGCCGCCCGTGGCGGAGGCGCCGGCGCCGGGCGAGCCCGAGCCCCAGCCGGTGTCCTGAGGCCGCCGGGGCGAATCCGTCGTCCCTCGTCGCTAAAAGGGACGGCGTGCTGCACGAGCTGCGGATCGAGAACCTGCTGCTGATCGAGCGCGCCGAGCTGCGCCTCGAGCCGGGCCTGAACGCGATCACCGGCGAGACCGGGGCGGGAAAGACCGTGCTCGCCCACTCGCTCGACCTGTTGATGGGCGGCCGCGCGCGTCCCCAGATCGTCCGCCCGGGCGCCGAGGAGGCCTGGGTCGAGGGCGTCTTCGCGCTCCCGCCCGGAACCCTCGACGACCCCGAGCTGGCGGCGATCGCCGAGCGTCTTCCCGACGACGCCGACGAGGTCGTGCTCGGCAGGCGGATCGGCTCCTCGGGGCGGACCAGCGCCTTCATCGGCGGGCGCTCGGCCTCGGCCGCGGAGCTGCGGGAGCTCGGCTCGCGGCTGCTCGCCTTCTACGGGCAGCACGAGCACCGCAAGCTGATGCTCGCCTCGGCCCAGCTCGAGATCCTCGACGGCTTCGCCGGCGTCGAGCTGCTCGAGTTCCGCGACCGCTACCGCGCGGCGCACGCGGAGGCGGCCGGGCTCGCCCGCGAGCTCGCCGAGCTGCGCGAGCGCGAGGGCGCCCGCGAGCGCGACCTCGATCTGATGCGGTTCGAGCTCTCGGAGATCGAGGCGGCGGCGCCGAGCGTCGAGGAGGGGGCGGAACTCGAGTCCGAGCGCGGGCTTTTGCGAAACGCCGAGGGCCGCCGGACCGCCGCGGCGCGAGCGCTGGCGGCGATCGGCGGCGACGAGGCCGACGGCGGCGGCGCCGGCGCGGCGCTCGCCGAGGCGGACTCCGGGCTGGCGGGGGCCGCCGGCGCCGACCCCGAGCTCGACCAGCTGGCCGAGCGGCTGCGCGCGGCGGCGGTCGAGCTCGACGACGTGGCCAGCGACCTGCGCGGCTACCTCGAGGAGATCGACGGCGAGCCGGGCCGGCTCGAGTCGGTCGAGGAGCGCCTCGACGCCTTCGATCACCTGACCCGCAAGCACGGCGGCTCGATCGAGGCGGTGCTCGAGCACGCCGAGCGTTGCCGGACCGAGATCGGGCGGCTCGAGAACGCGGAGGAGATCGCCGCCGAGCTCGAGTCGAGGATCGCCGCGGCGCAGGCCCGCCGCGCCGAGCTCGCCGCGGAGCTCAGCGCGCGGCGCGCAAAGGCGGCCGCGGCGCTCGGCGATCGGGTCGCGGGCGAGCTCGCCGAGCTGGCGATGGAGGGCGCGAGGCTCGAGGTGAGCCTGGAGCCGCACCCCGACGGCTTCGGGCCCAACGGCGCCGAGACGGTCGAGCTGCAGGTGGCCACCAACAGCGGCATGCCGACCTCGCCGCTCAAGGACGCGGCCTCGGGTGGCGAGCTCTCCCGGATCATGCTCGCGCTCAGCGGGCTGGCGGCGGGCGAGGCCGAGCGGACACTGGTCTTCGACGAGGTCGACGCCGGGATCGGCGGCAACACGGCGCGCGCGGTCGGCGAGCGGCTGCGCGACCTCGCCGAGGGCCGCCAGGTGCTCTGCATTACCCACCTGCCCCCGGTGGCGGCGCTCGCGCCCACCCACTTCCGGATCGAGAAGCACGCCGCCGGCGGCGAGACCACGGCGACGGTCGAGCGGGTCGCGGGCGACGAGCTGGTCGCCGAGATCGTCCGCATGCTCGGCGCCGACCGCGGCGACTCGGCCGCCAGCCGCCACGCGCGCGAGCTGCTCAAGGCTGCCTGAGCCGGGCGGGGGCCCGCTTGCGGCCGATTTCCCCATAATCGGCCGATGGCCCTTCGAAGCAGGGCGCGCGCGCTGCTGCGCGGCCCCGAGATCGAGCTACGGCCCGCCGAGACCCCCCCGATCCTCGGTCGCGCGCGGCTCGGGCGCAAGACCAAGGCGCTGGTCAAGCGGCTTGGGCCCGGCGACATCGCCGTGATCGACCACGCGGACCTCGACCGGATCGCGGCCGAGGACCTGGTCGCGAGCGGGGTGGAGGCGGTGGTCAACGTCGCCAAGTCCTCGACCGACCGCTACCCGAACCCCGGCCCCCTGGTCCTGGCCCGGGCCGGAGTCGTCCTGCTCGACGTGCCGGCGGCGCCGCTGTTCGAGGAGCTCTCCGACGGCGACCACGTCGCGATCCAGGGTCCCGAGCTGCGGGCCAACGGGGGCGTGCTGGCGACCGGGCGGGTCGTCGACCTGGCGACCGCGACCGAGCAGCTCGAGCGCCAGCGCGAGCGGATCAACGTCGCGCTCTCGGACTTCGCCTCGAACACGATCGAGCACGTCGAGCGCGAGGGCGCGCTGCTCGTCGGCCGGATCGACTTTCCCCACGTGCGGACCGAGTTCCGCGACCGCCACGCGCTGATCGTCGTTCGCGGGACCACCTACCGACGCGACCTGCGGACCCTGCGGGCCTACATCGAGGACACCCACCCGGTGCTGGTCGGTGTCGACGGCGGGGCCGACGCGATCCTCGAGGAGGGGTTCGTCCCCGACATGGTGCTGGGCGATATGGACTCGGCCACCGACGCGGTGCTCACCTGCGGCGCCGAGATCGTCGTCCACGCGTACGCCGACGGCAGCGCTCCCGGACGCGAGCGGCTCGAGGCACTCGGCCTCGACCCGGTGGTGGCGCCCGCGATCGGCACCAGCCAGGACGTCGCGATGCTGCTCGCGCACGAGAACGGCGCCGAGCTGATCGTCTCCGTCGGCGCCCACTTCAACCTCACCGAGTTCCTCGACAAGAACCGCGCCGGGATGTCGTCGACGTTCCTCACCCGGCTACGGATCGGCGAGACGCTGATCGACGCGAAGGGCGTCAGCCGCCTCTACAACCCCGGGGTCAAGGGTTGGCACATGTGGGCCTTCCTGCTCGTCTCGCTGGCGCTGATCGCGATCGTCGTGATCAGCTCGCCGGCGCTGGGCGAGTTCTTCGACCTCCTGTGGCTGAAGATCAAGGTGGCGCTGGACCTGTGAGGCGGCTGGACTGATGGGCTACTCGGGCCGTTACCACGCCGCCTCGCTGGCGGCGGTGTTCCTGGCGCTCGCCGTCGGGATCCTGATCGGGGTCGGGTTCGGCTCCGACATCGTCACCGGCACCGCCGACGACCTGCAGCAAGGGCTCGAGAACGACCTCGAGGACGCCCGCGCTCAGGTCGACGACCTCCAGGGCGAGCTCGAGGCCGAGCGCACCTTCGAGGCGGCGATCTACCCGGCGGTGGTCGAGGACCAGCTGCGCAGCCGCGAGATCGCCTTGATCGGGATCGGCGGGCTCGACCAGGGGATCGCCGGCGACGTCGACGCTGCGATCGGGCCGGCCGGCGCCGAGGTGACCGAGGTCGCGGTCGTCCGCAACCCGCCCGATCTCGAGGCGCTCGCGCAGACGGTCGGCGAGCGTCGTGCCCGCGAGGTCGAGCGCGGCGACCCCGAGGCGGTCCAGTTCGCCGCCGAGCGCGCCGGCCGCGCGCTGGTCGAGGGGGGCCCGCGATTCGACTCCCTGCGCGGCTCGGTGCTCAGCCGCTACAGCGGCAGCCCGGACGGGATCGACGGCGTGGTCGTCGTCCGCGACCCGCCCGAGGACCTCGACCCCGACGAGCAGCAGGCCTCCGACGCGCTCCAGCAGGGCCTGGTCGACGGACTCGCGGACGCCTCGATCACCGTCGGCGCCGAGACCACCGGCGACGACCCGTCCTCGATTCCGTTCTTCGACGACCGCGGCATCCCGACGGTCGACTCGGTCGACCTGCTCTCGGGGCGGGTGGCGCTGGTCTACGCGCTCACCGGCGCCGCCAGCGGCAACTTCGGGGTCAAGGACACGGCCGACAGCCTGCTGCCCGATCTGCTGACGCCCGACGAGCAGATCGCCCCGGGCGCCGGCGGCGGGCGGGGCTAGCGGGTGCTCACGGGGCTGATCGTCTCGGCGCTGGTCGCGGCGGTCGCGCTCGGCCCGTGGCTCGCCGACATGGTCCGCGCCGGCCTCGTGCGCGAGAACTACGCCGGCCATCGGCTCGCGTTCCCGGCCGGGGCGCCGCTGATCGCCTGCTCGCTGATCGCCCTGGCGCCGCTCGCCGTGCTCGACGACCGCGCCGACCTCGACCTGCTCGACCCGGGCCTGCAGCGGTGGATGGTCTACGTGCTCGGCGTCGCCCTGCTCGGGCTGCTCGACGACGCGCTCGGCCGCGGCGCCGCCGCCGACACGGACCGGGGTTGGCGCGGCCACGCTCGCGCGCTCGCCGCCGGGCGCTTCTCGACCGGCGCGATCAAGGCGGTCGGGGCGCTGGCGCTGGCGGCCTATGCGACCTCGGGCCTCGGCCGCCAGGGGATCGACTACGTCGCCGACCTCGCGCTGCTGCTGCTGGCCACCAACCTCTTCAACCTGCTCGACCTGCGACCGGGGCGGGCCGAGAAGGCGTTCTTCCTGCTCCTGGCGGGGCTCTGTCTCGGCGCCTGGACGGTGGAGCCGATCGAGCTGCTCGGGCTGTTCATCGGCCCGGTCGCGGTGGTCGCCTGGTTCACCCTGCGCGAGCGGGCG
>DASPGZ010000018.1:0-7853 GCA_035620355.1 Solirubrobacterales bacterium
CGTCGATTGCTTTCACGTCGCCCATGCGAAAGCCGAACCGCGCGCCGGGCAGCAGGTAGGGCGCGTTCGACATCGACTCCATCCCGCCGGTCACCCCGAGCTCGAGGTCGCCGGCGCGGATCGCCTGGTCGGCGAGCCCGATCGCCCGCATCCCCGAGGCGCAGACCTTGTTGATCGTCTCCGAGGGGACCTCCTTCGGGATCTCGGCCTCGATCTGGGCCTGGCGCGACGGGATCTGCCCCTGGCCGGCCTGCAGCACCTGGCCGAAGATCACCTGCTGGACCTGATCTGCGGCGACCCCGGAGCGCTCGAGCGCGGCTCCGATCGCCTCTCCGCCGAGCTCCGGGGCGCCCTTCGAGGCCAGCGCTCCGCCCATCTTCCCGAACGGTGTGCGCGCGGTGCCGAGGATGACTGTCTGGGACATCGAAGCCTTTCTGTCTGGGGCGGCGGGAGCCGCGGAGGAACCTCGTCCAATGCTAGTCAAGGCGGTCGGGAGGGCGCACGCGCGCGCCGCTATAGACTCGCCCGCGCTTGCAGGTCGAGGTCACATCAGAGCCGCTCGCCGAGCTCGACGTGGACGTCGTCGCGGTGGCGCTCGCCGAGGACGGCGAGCTGCCGGCGGAGCTCGCCGACGCCCGCGGGGCCGGCGACGCCAAGGGAACCCGGCGAAAGCTCGCCCTGATCCACCCCGAGCGGCCGCCGAGGGCACTGGCGGTCGGGGTCGGCAAGCTCGCCGAGCTCGACCCGGAGGCGCTCCGGGTCGCCGCCGCGCAGGCCGCGAAGCGCGCCGCGACCGTCGACGCGACCTCGCTCGCCTGGGTCGTGCCCGACGCCGGCGACGCCGGCGAGAACGCGGCCGCGCTGGTCGAGGGCACGGTGCTCGCCGGCTACCGCTTCGACCGCTTCCGCTCGCGCGATCCGGAGGACCCCGCCCCGAAGGCGATCGAGCGCCTGCTGCTGGTGGCGCCCGACGCGGACCGGGCCGGGATCGAGGCCGCGGCCTCCGCCGCCTCGGTCGCCGCCGAGGCCGCGAACCGCGCCCGCACGCTGCAGAACCTGCCCTCGAACGAGCTCACCCCGGCGGCGCTCGCCGAGCGCGCGCTTGAGGTCGCCGCCGGCAGCGAGGCGATCTCGGCCGAGGTCCTCGACCGCGAGGCAATCGCCGCCGCCGGGCTCGGCGGTCTGATCGCGGTCTCGCAGGGCAGCGCCACCGAGCCGCGGCTGATCGTGCTCCGCTACGAGGGCGGCGGCTCGGGCCCGCGGGTCGGCCTGGTCGGCAAGGCGGTCACCTTCGACAGCGGCGGGATCTCGATCAAGCCCTCGGCCGGGATGCACGAGATGAAGTTCGACATGTCGGGCGGCGCCGCGGTGATCGAGTCGGTGGCCGCGATCGCCGAGCTCGGGCTCGAGCTCGACCTGGTGGCGGTGGTCCCGTCGACCGAGAACATGCCCAGCGGCAGCGCGATCAAGCCCGGCGACATCATCACGCAGCTGAACGGCAAGACCGTCGAGGTCAACAACACCGATGCCGAGGGCCGCCTGATCCTCGCCGACGCGCTCACCTACAGCGTCCGCGAGCTGGGCGCCGAGCGGCTGGTCGACCTCGCCACCCTTACCGGCGCGGTTCTGGTCGCGCTCGGCTCCACCTACGCGGCGTTGATCTCCAACGACGACGAGTGGGCGGCGGCGGTTGAGCGCGCCGCCGGCGAGAGCGGCGAGCTCGCCTGGCGCCTGCCGCTGCACCCCGAGTACAAGCAGCTGACCAAGGGCACGGTCGCGGACCTAACCAACGCGGCCGCGAAGCGCAAAGCGGGCACGATCTACGCCGCCTCGTTCCTGGAGGAGTTCGTCGACGAGGTCCCCTGGGTGCACCTCGACATCGCCGGCACCGCCTGGGACACCGGCCGCGAGTACGTCGGCAAGGGCGCCACCGGGTTCGGCGTCCGGCTGCTGGTGCGGCTGGCGCGCGAGCTCGCCGGCTGACCCCCGGCGGCTAAAGCGACCCACGCGGCCGGTCGATAGCCGGTGCATGGGATGCGGAAGCATCGGCGGGACCCTGCCGTGACAGTCGTGCCGGCGAACCTCGCCGCTCAGCAGCTGACCGAGTTCCTCGCCGCGGTCTCGGTCGCCGAGGACGAGGCGGCCGCGGTGCGCGAGGCGGTCGAGCGCGCGACCGAGGCCTTCGGCGCCGAGGTCGGCGCGGTGCTCGCCGCCGACGGGATCGTGATCTCGACCGGGCTCGGCGCCGCCGACCTGCCTTACTCCGCCTACGACCGGGTGCGGCGCGGCGAGAGCGACCGGCTCGAGCTGCCCGGCATCGGCGAGTGCCTGGCGCTGAGCACCTCGATCGGCGACGAGCGCCTCGACGCCCTGATCCTCGCCCGCCGCGACGAGCTCGGCTTCTCCTCCGAGGAGCGCAACCTCGCCTGGGGGATGGCGCGGACCCTGGCGCTCACGGTGCGCATGCAGCGCCTGGTCGAGTCGCTGGCCGAGCGCCAGCGGCTGCTCGAGCGGCTGTCGAAGATCCAGGCCTCGATCGTCCGCCGCCGTGATCTCGACGAGGTCTTCGAGGCGATCGTCGCCGGCGCCCAGGAACTGCTCGGCGACGAGACCGTCGCCCTGCGGCTGATCGACCCCGAGGACCCCGCGATGCTCAACATGGTCGCCTCGGCCGGGATCGGCGACCAGCTCGCCGACGAGATGCGCCGCAGCCCGCTCGGCCAGGGCGCCGGCGGCCGCGCCGCCGCCGACGGGCGCCTGATCGTGATCGAGGACTACGCCGCCGCCGAGGACAAGCTCTCCGCCTTCGCCGAGGACGGGATCCGGGCGGCGCTCGGCGCCCCGGTGCGCGAGAAGGGCGAAGTCGTCGGCAGCCTCGTCGTCGCCACCCACCGCCCCGGGCGCACCTACTCGAGGGCCGAGCGCGAGATGCTGGTCAGCTTCGCAGAGCACGCGAGCCTGGCGCTCAACGACGCGAAGACGGTCGAGGACGCGATCCACCAGGCCTTCCACGACTCGCTCACCGGGTTGCCGAACCGCCAGCTGCTGATCGACCGGCTCGAGCACGCGCTCGCCCGCGCCGCGCGCACGGAGTCGCGCGCGGCGGTCCTGTTCGTCGACCTCGACACGTTCAAGAACGTCAACGACAGCCTCGGCCACGCGGCCGGCGACGAGCTCCTGCGCGAGGCGGCACGGCGGCTGGTCGGGTGCGTGCGCGCCGCCGACACCGCGGCGCGCTTCGGCGGCGACGAGTTCGTCGTCCTGCTCGAGGACGTCGACACCCAGCGCGTCGCCCGGGTCGCCAACCGGATCCTCGAGACGATGGGAGAGCCGTTCGTGGTCCGCGACCGCGAGGTCTTCATCGGCGCCAGCATCGGGATCGCGATCGGCGGCGACGAGTCCGACGACCTGCTCCGCAACGCCGATCTGGCGCTCTACCGGGCGAAGTCCAAGGGCAAGGGCCAAAAGCAGGTCTACGAGCCCGAGATGCACGTGGCGATGGTCGACCGGCTCGAGCTCGAGGAGTCGCTGGCGCAGGCGCTGCGCGGCTCGGAGCTGACGCTTCACTACCAGCCGATAATCGAGCTGCGCAGCGAGCGGCTCGCCGGGGTCGAGGCGCTGGTGCGTTGGATGCACCCGACCCGCGGCCTGCTGCTCCCCGGGGAGTTCATCCCGATGGCCGAGGACAGCCGCCTGATGCTGCCGCTCGGGCGCTGGGTACTTCGCACCGCCTGCCTACAGGCCGCCGAATGGCGACGGCGGCACGAGGGCGCCCGCGACCTCGCCCTGAGCGTCAACTTCTCCGGCGCCCAGTTCAGCGACGCGACCCTGGTCGAGGGCGTGCGCCGGGCGCTGATCGAGAGCGGCCTGCCGGCCGACCGCCTGGTGCTCGAGCTGACCGAGACCGCGCTCTTCCACGACCCCGACACGGTCGCCGACCGGATGCTCGAGCTGAAGCGGCTCGGCGTGCGGCTCGCCGTCGACGACTTCGGCACCGGAAACGCCTCGCTCCGCCACCTGGCGAGGTTCCCGATCGATGTGCTCAAGGTCGACCGCTCGTTCGTCAACCGGATCGGGATCGACCGCCGCCAGACGGCGATCGCCGGCTCGATCATCGGCCTCGGCAACAGCCTCGAGATGGCGGTGATCGCCGAGGGGATCGAGACGCCCGACCAGCTCGCCCAGCTGCTGGCGCTCGGCTGCGACTACGGCCAGGGCTTCTACCTGGCGATGCCGATGGACGCCGCCGATCTCGAACCCCTGCTCGAGCGTCCCGCGGCGGCCCCGCTCAGCGGTGGCGGGGCCCTCCTCGAGCCGCTCGGCGCCCGCGGCTGATGCCGCTCAGGCGCCGAGGATCATGCAGGTCGCGGTCGCGTGGGCGAGCAGCTTGCCGCCGGCCGCGTCGGTGAGCTTCGCCTGCGCGGTCGCCTGGCGGCGGCCGCGGTAGAGCACCTCGGCATCGGCGCGAACCCGCTCGATCGATGCGGTCAGCGGCCGCACCATCTTCACCTCCAGGGTCAGCGTCGTGTAGGCCTCGCCGAGGTCGAGGGTCGTGTGCACGGCGCAGCCGAGTGCCGAGTCGAGCATGGTCGCGGCGTAGCCGCCGTGGACAACGCCGATCGGGTTGTAGTGCTCCTCGTCGGGCTCGCCCTCGAAGACGGCGCGGCCGGGCTCGAGCTCGACCGGCTGCATCCGCATCAGCACCGCGATCGGGGGCGGCGGCAGCTCGCCGGCGGCGAGTGCGCGCATGTAGTCGATCCCCTTCATCTGGGCGCCGGCCGCGGCGACCGAGAGCGGGTCCTGCCAGGTGATCGTCCGGGTCCGGGTGGTCTCGGGCGAGCGCTCGGCATGGGCCGCCGCGGCCTCGGTCGAGCTCGTCATCGACCCCCTCCCGGGTAGAGCAGGTCGGCGAGGATCTCCTCGATAGTGACCTCTAGCTTGATCGGCTGGAACTCGGTTGAGCGCATTGCGACCTCCATCGTTCGTATCATCGGTTGCGTGACGAAACCGATGTGCAGCGACCGTACCAGCGCGAGTTGCGTGATGCAACCGAGTGTGCGAGAATCACACTCATGCTGAATCGCGAGTACGACCAGGTCTGTTCGATCGCCCGCACGCTCGAGGTCCTCGGCGAGCGCTGGACGATCCTCGTGATCCGCGACGTCTTCAACGGCAAGCGGCGCTTCGACCAGATCCAGGAGAACCTCGGCGTGGCGCGCAACGTGCTCTCGAACCGGCTCGCGCGCCTGGTCGAGGAGGGGATCCTCGAGAAGCGCGCCTACCAGGAGCGCCCGGCGCGCTACGAGTACTTCCTCACCCGCCAGGGTCTCGACCTGTGGCCGGTGATGATCGGGCTCCTGCACTGGGGCGACCGCTACCTCGCCGAGCCCGACGGCCCGCCGATGCTGATCCGCCACAAGGCCTGCGGCGGGGCGGTCGACGACCGCGGCTACTGCGAGCGCTGCGGCGAGCGGCTCACCGCCCGCGACGCCTTCACCGAGTACGGCCCCGGCGCGCCGGCGGAGTGGCACGCGGCCGCCTGACGCTTAGCTCTAGGCTTCTCCGCCGCCTTGGATTTCCAGCTCTCAGACGAGCAGCGGCTGCTGCGCGACACGGTCCGCGACTTCGCCCGCAACGAGGTCGCGCCGGCGGCCGAGGAGCTCGACCGGACCAAGTCGTTCCCCTACGACCTGGTCGCGAAGATGGGCGAGCTCGACCTGATGGGGATCCCGTTCCCGGAGCGCTACGGCGGGGGCGGCGGCGACTCGCTCGCATACGCGCTCGCGGTCGAGGAGCTGACCCGGGTCGACTCCTCGGTCGCGATCACGATGTGCGCCCACACCTCGCTCGGCACCCAGCCGGTCTACCTGTTCGGCTCCGAGGAGCAGAAGGAGCGGCTGCTGCCGGATCTGTGCGCGGGACGAAAGCTCGGCGCCTTCGGGCTCACCGAGCCCGAGGCCGGCTCGGACGCGGGCAACGTCCAGACCCGCGCCTCGCTCGCCGACGGCGAGTGGGTGATCGACGGGGCGAAGCAGTTCATCACCAACGCGGGCACCGAGATCTCGGGCCACGTGGCGATCACCGCGCGCACCGGCGACGGCGAGATCTCGAACCTGATCGTCGAACGCGGCACGCCCGGCTACGAGCAGGGCGAGCCCTATCGGAAGATGGGCTGGAACGCGTCCGACACCCGGCCGCTGACCTTCACCGAGTGCCGGGTTCCCGAGCAGAACCTGCTCGGGCCCCGCGGCGCCGGCTTCAAGCAGTTCCTTCACATCCTCGACATCGGCCGGATCGGGGTTGCGGCGATGGGCGTCGGGCTCGCCCAGGGGGCGCTCGACGAGGCGCTCGCCTACGCGAAGGAGCGCCGGGCCTTCGGCCAGCCGATCTCGAAGTTCCAGGCGATCCAGGCGAAGATCGCCGACCTCTCGGCCCAGATCGAGGCCGCGCGCCTGCTCACCCACCGCGCGGCGCTGGAGAAGGACGCGGGCGAGAACTTCACCCTGACCGCCGCTCAGGCGAAGCTGATCACCGGCCGGCTCGCGGTCCGCGCGACGGAGGAGGCGGTGCAGATCCACGGCGGTTACGGCTACATCGAGGAGTACCCCGTCTGCCGCTTCTACCGGGACGCCAAGATCCTCACGATCGGCGAGGGCACCGACGAGGTCCAGCAGATGGTGATCGCGCGCGCGCTCGGCTGCTGAACGAGGCCGAACACCCCAGCGGAATGCCGATTTTGCGGCTTCGTTGGAATCGACACCAAGTTGCGTCCGGCGGTGCCGCTTACACTCGCGCGCGACTAGCTCACCGTCCACTTTGAGGAGAGTCGATGGCAAGCACGGAAAGCAACGCTCGCTGGCACGATCTGGCCGCAATCCGCGACGAGATCGAGGCGCCGGCGGTCGTGGTCCCGATCTGCGTCTCGAGGCTCGATGGCCGCCGGCACGAGCTCTCGCCGAAGGCCCGCCGCTTCGCCGAGGCGTTGTCCTTTACCGACGGCTGGTCCGGGATCAGCGACGCGCGCAGCCGCAAAGCCGCTTAGAGCCGTCGCGCGCTGACCTCGGCCTCGCCGAGCCCGGCGAGCGCGGCCATCCTCCCCGCGGGGGCGCCGAGCTCGTAGTGGGTGAGGATCTCCCGCTCGGTCGCCACCGTCAGCGGCGCGTCCGTGTCGATCCTCGGCGCGCGGCGGATCTGCTCGCGGGTGAACGGGACCCAGACGTGGGCGGCACCCTCGACCGCGTCGCTCGCCGGGATCACCGCGTAGTGGCCGATCCGCCCCATGCGGGCGACCAGCCAGGCGGGCTCCCCGGTGCGCTCGTCCGTGTACAGGCCCTCGACCCGGCCGACGTGGGTTCCCGAGCGGTCGTCGAGCCGGTGCTTGGCCCAGCGGCGGATCGCCTCCGCGTCGGGTCGCGGCGGATCAGCCGCTGCCGTCACCGGTCTCCTCGGCGAGCAGCTCACGGGCCGCGGTCGCCGGGTCGATCTCCCGCCTGACCACACGGTCGAGCAGGCCCGCCCACTCGGGGTCCTCCGCGGCGCGCTGCTCGAGCTCGCGCTTCATCCGCGCGGCGGCGATCCCGAGCACCTCGGCGCGTAGGTTTCGCGCCCGGCGCTCGGCCAGGGTGCCGGCCTCGGCGATCGCCTTGCCGTGGGCGTCGACCGCCTCCAGCAGCTCCGCGATCCCCTCCCCCTTCGCCGCCTCAGTGCGGACCACCGGGACCCGCCAGTCGCGGTCGGGGCCGAGCGCGAGCACCGCCTTGACCTCGCGGATCATCGTGTTCGCGAGCGGGTGGTCCGCCTTGTTGACGCAGATCACGTCGGGGATCTCCATCACCCCGGCCTTCAGCGCCTGG
>DASPGZ010000019.1:0-5415 GCA_035620355.1 Solirubrobacterales bacterium
TGGTCGGCGTGCAGGTGGCTGACGTAGATCTCATCGACCTGGACCAGCCCGGTCGAGCGCTGCATCTGGCGCTGCGAGCCCTCGCCGCAGTCGAACAGCAGTCGCTCGCCGCCGACCCGTGCCAGCAGGCACGCGGTCGAGCGCCGCGCCGTCGGCGCCGAGCCCCCGGTGCCGAGGAAGACCAGGTCCATGTCCATCGGCGGAGCTTAAGCGCGTCGCCCGCGCCCCCCTAGACTGCGTTCTCGGCGCCCGTAGCTCAGTGGATAGAGCGCTGCCCTCCGGAGGCAGAAGTCGCAGGTTCGAATCCTGCCGGGCGCGTCTCGCCGTCAGGCGGACGGCCGCGCCTCGGGGTGAGCCCGGTACCACTCGATCGTCCGCCGTAGCCCCTCGTCGAGGTCGACCGCGGGCTCCCAGCCACAGCGCTCGCGGATCTTCGTCCCGTCGACGAACTGGCGGTCGATCTCCCCCTTCGGCTTGCCCTTGCCGCGCACCTCGGGTTCGACCCCGGTCCCGGCGAGCTCGGCGATCCGCGCGACGACGTCGCCGACCCGATACGGCCGCCGGCCGCCGGCGTTGAACGCCTCGCCGCGGACGTCGGCGCGGTCGAGGGCCGAGCCGACCGCGATGTATGCGTCGGCCGCGTCCTCGACGTAGAGGAAGTCGCGCTCGGGCGAGCCGTCGGAGCGCAGCACCGGCGCCCGCCCCTCGATCGCCGCGCAGACCGCCTCGGGGACGATCCGTGAGAAGTGCAGGTCGCCGCCGCCGTAGGTGTTCGCGAACCGGGTCACCGCCACCGCCAGCCCGTACGCCGGCGCGTAGGTGCGGGCGATGATGTCGGCGGCCGCCTTCGACGCCTCGTAGGCGGTGGTCGGCTGGAGCGCGAACTCCTCGCGGTACGGGAGCTCGGCGTGGGCTCCGTAGGCCTTGTCCGACGAGGCGACCACGACCCGTTCGACGCTCGCCTCGAGGCAGGCGTCGAGCAGGGTCCAGGTACCGCGCACGTTGGTCTCGAACGCGCCCAAGGGCGACTCGGCGACCGCGCCGACGATCGACTCGGCGCCGAGGTGAAACACGTCGCTGACCCCGTGCTCGCGCAGCGCCCGGACCAGCGACGGGCCGTCGCCGAGCTCCGCTCGCACCTCCGGTGCCCGCTGCTCGAGCCCGAGCAGCGACAGGGTCGAGAGCCGCCGCTCCGCGGGCCGCTCGAGCCGGACCACCTCGCGCCCGCGGTCGAGCAGCGCCTTGGTCAGCCAGGCGCCGGTGAACCCGCGCGCGCCGCTCACCAGCGCCGCCCCCATCAGACCTCGATACCCCGGCGCTCCCAGACCGCCCAGGGCGCCGATCCCGACTCCCACAGGTCGTTGAGCGTCACCGCGTCCTTATAGGTGTCCATGCACTCCCAGAAGCCGTCGTGGCGGTAGGCGCCGAGATCGCCGCCGGCGGCGAGCTTCGAGAGCGGCTCTCGCTCGAGCACCGAGTCTGTCCCGAGCGTGTCCAGGAACCCGGGCTCGCAGACGAAGAACCCGCCATTGACCCAGTAGTCGAGGCGCGGCTTCTCCTTGAATCCCGAGACCCGGCCGGCGTCTGAGATCAGCGCGATCCCCCATTGGCTCTGCGGGCGGACCACGGTCATCGTCGCCGTCGCCCCGAGCTCGGCGTGGCGGCGCCGCTGGGCCGCGAGGTCGATGTCGGCGACCCCGTCGGCGTAGGTGAGGCAAAAGCGCCCGCCCGTCAGCCGCTCGGCGGCCCGGGCGACGCGCCCGCCCGTGTTCGTGTCCAGCCCGGTGTCGAGGCACTCGATCTCGACCGGCTCCGGCCAGCGGGCCCGGTCGCCTACGAACGCCTCCACCTGCTCGCCGAGATAGCCGGTCAGGAGCAGGAAGCGGCGGTGGCCCTGGGCGGCGTAGATCCTGATCACGTGCCAGAGGATCGGCATCCCGCCGATCTCGACCATCGCCTTCGGGATCGCGTGCGTCTGCTCCTGCAGACGCGTGCCGCGCCCACCGCAGAGGATCGCGACCGGGACCTCGGCGGCCGCCTCGGGCCCGCTAACGCCCGCCACCGGCGACGGCCGGGAGGATCGTCACCTCGTCGCCGTCGGAGAGCTCGGTGTCGAGCCCCTCCTGGAACCGGATGTCCTCGCCGGAGACGTAGACGTTGACGAACCGCCGCAGGGTGCCGTCCTCGGTGATCCGCTCGCGCAGGTCCGAATGGGCGGCGAAGACCGCGTCGAGCGCCTCGCCGACCGTGCGTCCGTCGACCTCGAGCTGGTCCTCGCCCTCGGTGGCGGCTCGCAGCTGAGCCGGGATCTTGACCGTGACCGCCATCGGGCCGAAATCTAGCGGGCGATCACGGGCCTAGGCGGTCGTCCGCACCGCGCCGGCGCCGGTCGTCTTCTCGAACGACTCGATCGAGGGGTCGATCTCAGCGATCTGGAAGCCCTCGCGGACCGCGTCGAGTGTCTTCAGGCCCTCGCCGGTGATGATTGCGACCACCCGCTCGGAGTCGGAGATCGCCCCCGACTCGGCCAGCTTCGCCAGCACCGCGGCGGTCACCCCGCCGGCGGTCTCGGTGAAGATGCCGGTGGTCTCGGCGAGCAGCCTGATCCCGGCTCGGATCTCGTCGTCGGAGACCGAGTCGACCGCGCCGCCGGTCCGCCGGGCCAGCTCCAGCGCGTAGGGGCCGTCCGCCGGGTCCCCGATCGCGAGGCTCTTGGCGATCGTCTCCGGGCGCTGCGGTCGGCAGACCTCGGCGCCGTCCGAGAACGCCTCGGCGACCGGGTCGCAGCCGTCGGCCTGGGCGCCGTTGAACGCCGGAAGCTCGCCCTCGACCAGCCCGAGCTCGAGCCATTCCTCGAACCCGCGGGCGATCTTCGTGAACAGCGATCCGGAGGCGATCGGGCAGACGACCCTGTCGGGAAGCTCCCAGCCGAGCTGCTCGACCAGCTCGAAGGCGATCGTCTTCGAGCCCTCGGCGTAGTACGGGCGCAGGTTGACGTTCACGAACGCCCACGGGCGCTCGGCGGCGAGCTGCGTGCAGAGCCGGTTGACATCGTCGTAGCTCCCCCGCACGCCAACCAGGTTCGTCCCGTAGACGCCGGTCGCGAGTAGCTTCTGCTCCTCGAGGTTCGAGGGGACGAACACGTACGACTCGAGCCCCGCGGCCGCGGCGTGCGCGGCGACGGCGTTGGCGAGATTTCCCGTCGAGGCACAGGCGACGGTCTCGAAGCCGAGCTCGCGCGCCTTCGCCAGCGCCACGGCGACGACCCGGTCCTTGAACGAATGGGTCGGGTTGGCGGCGTCGTTCTTGATCCAGACCTCCCCGAGCCCGAGGCGCTCGGCGAGCCGGTCGGCCCGCACCAGGGGCGTCAGCCCGGGCTGCACCGGGTCCCGCGGACGCTCGCTGAGCGGCAGGAAGTCGGCGTAGCGCCAGATGTCGGCGGGACCCGCCTGGATCTTGCGCTTCGCCGACGCCGGGTCCAGATCCGAGTGGTCGTAGCGGACCTCGAGCGGTCCGAAGCAGCGCTCGCAGACGAAGTGCGCCTCGAGCGGATACGCCTGGCCACACTCCTTGCAACTGAGGGTGCTGGGTGCCATCGATGAAACTCCTTCCGGTTCGCCTGAAACGAAAAAGACCTCTGCTTTTGCGAGCAGAGGTCCGGAACCGGACTTCGACTCACATCTCCCAGGCTCTTCGCCTGCTGGAATTGGCACCTGCCCTCGGATCTCACGATCCTCGGTGGTTGCCGGGGTTTCATCGGGCCAGTCCCTCCACCCCTCTGGATGCAGCGGTTATGTGCCCGCGACTATAACAAGGCTGCGAGAAGGCTTGCGCTCGCGGGCGCGGGCGTGGCGTACCCTTCGCACCAGACCACCGATGAGCGATCCGACGAGCGAGATGAGCACAGATGCCGAGCCTTCCCAAGCCCAGGCTTCGCCGCCACCGCGGCTCGGAGCTCGTCGCGCCTGCTGAGCAGCGCGAGCGCCAGCCGGCCGTAGAGATCGTCGAGGGATCCGGCCTGCGCTGGATCAACATCGAACGCCCGACGCCGATCGAGACCGCCTGGATCGAGGAGCAGTTCGAGTTCCACGCGCTCGATCTCGAGGACGTGCTCTCGCGCAACCAGCGGCCGAAGATCGACGAGTACCCCGACTACCTGTTCATCGTCTTGCACTTCCCGGTCTTCGACCCGCAGGTCAAGCGGCTCAACGCCGGCGAGCTCGACATCTTCGTCGGCCGGGACTTCCTGGTCACGATCCCGAACACGCCGCTGAAGCCGGTCGAGTACCTGTTCGAGCGCTGTCGCCAGAAGGAGGAGCTGCGCGAGCAGCTGTTCTCGCGCGGCTCGGGCTATCTGCTCTACCGGCTGATCGACGACAGCTTCGACTACTGCTTCCCGATGCTGCGCAAGATCGGCAACAAGCTCGACGCGCTCGAGGACGAGATCTTCGAGGGCCGCTCCGAGGACATCGTCCGCGACATCTCGAACGCGAAGCAGGAGATCATCAACTTCCGCAAGGTGATCCGCCCGCAGCGGCCCGTGCTTCGCGACCTCGAGAAGCTCGAGCAGCCGTTCCTCGCCCCCGCCGGCGGCGAGCTCGAGATCTACTTCGACGACGTCGGCGACTCGCACGAGCGGATCTGGGACATGCTCGAGAACTACAAGGAGGTGGTCGAGGCGCTCGAGGAGACGAACGAGTCCTACATCTCCCACCGCGTCAACGACATCCTCCGGGTGCTCACGGCGATCAGCGTCATCGTCCTGCCGCTGACCCTGATCGCGAGCATCTGGGGCATGAACGTCGGCGTCCCGGGCGAGGGCGACAGCGCCGACTTCTACGTCATCGTCGGCGCCATGGTCGTGCTGCTCCTCGGGATGGTCGCCTACTTCCGCAAGCGCAACTGGCTCTGACCACAGCCGGCCGTCCCGTCCCTAGGATGCGGCCGTGTGGCCAACCGCCGCATTCTCGGCTGAGTGCCTGCAAATCGCCACCTTTTCCCGTCCGTGGGTACGGCGATGGGTACGGTCAGCCGCCCTCGCGCTCGAGGTAGGCGTCGAGTAGAGCTCGCGCCTCGGCCTCGTTGCCCGGGAGCAGGTGGCCGTGCGACCGGGCGAGGTCAGGGAACGAGCCGTCCAGCTCGCCGATGCCGCGCAGAAGCTCGGTTGGTGTTCGATCCCGATCGAGGGGAGGAGGCCGAGACACCTAAGCACTGCCCAAGGGCCCGACCTCCTCGCGCGGATATTGCCCGGCTTGATGTCGGCTAATCGATCGGATTCGCCTTCCACGCCAGCCCCGTGGAAGCTCGTGATCGGCCCCGAAAACGGGCGCTGAGTAGGGACAACTGCGACCCAAGCAAACGGCCCGCGCCTCCCGAGAGGTCGTGCGGGCCGCCTGCCGATGCTCGCGCGCCTTT
>DASPGZ010000020.1:0-11178 GCA_035620355.1 Solirubrobacterales bacterium
AGTGGACACCCGAGAGTTCGGCGATGTTGACCATCCCGGCGCAGTCGCCGGCGACGACCATGCCGGGCACCGAGAGGCGCTTCGGCAGCGACCAGTAGCCGCCCGAGGGAATCGTCTTCGCGCCCCAGCCGACCCGCTTGCCACCCTCGATGATCTTCGCAATGAAGGGGTGCTGCTTGAACCGCTGCAGCTCGTCGTGGACGCTGAAGGTGGCGTCGGTGTAGTCGAGGCCGACGACGAGGCCGAAGCAGACCTTGTCCTCGCCCATCGGGTAGATGAAGCTGCCGCCGGCCTCTTTGTATTTCGGCCCCCAACGCAGCGGCCAGCCGAGCGTGTGGATGACCCGGTCGAGCGGCTTCGGCACCTCCCAGATCTCCTTCACCCCGAGCTCCCACACCTGCGGGTCGGAGCCGTGCATGTCGAAGTAGTCGTAGGCGGCGTAGGTGAGGTGGCCGATCGTGCCCTCGGCGAGCACGGTCGCCTTCGCGACGACGTCGGAGCCGGGCTCGAAGTTGCCGAGCTCCTGGCCCTCCTTGCCGCGGCCGCGGTCTCCCGAGCGGACGCCGCGGACGATCCGATCCTCGACCAGGAGCTTGGTCGCGGCGGTCTCGGAGAGGATGTAGACGCCCGCCTCTTCGGCTTTCTCGGCGAGGAAGCGGCCGAGTTTCGAGACCGAGAGCGTGTAGGTGCCCTCTTTGCGGAAGTTGGGCGGCGGCGGCTTCAGCGGGAACGCTTTCTTCGAGGTCAGGAAGTAGGTCGCGTCCTTGGTGACCTCCTGGTAGACCGGAGGCCAATCGGCCGGGTCCAGGTCCGGGAACAGCCGGGTCAGCGCCGAGGGGTCGACGTTCGCCCCGGAGAGCAGGTGGGCACCCGCGACTTTGCCCTTCTCGATCACGGCCACCGGGACTTCGCCGAGCTTCTCGGTCAGCTCCGGCTCGTCCTCGAGCAGCTGCATCAGTTTGTTGGCGCAGGCGAGGCCGGCGGGGCCACCGCCGACGATCGCGATGCCGACCTCGATGCGCTCGTCCTCCGGGTCGGTCGGCGGGCCGATCACTTCGGCGCTGTCGAACGGCGGCGGGAACTCGATGGGTCTGACGGCCAAAGCTCAGCCGCCCTTCTTGGCCTTGATCGCCTCGGTCAGCTTGGGAACGATCTTGTGCAGGTCGCCGACAACTCCGAGGTCACAGAACTCGAAGATCGGCGCGTTCTGATCCTTGTTGATCGCGAGGATGTTCTCGGAGTTCTGCATCCCGACCTTGTGCTGGATCGCGCCCGAGATCCCGGCCGCGAGGTAGAGCTTCGGCGCCACCGTCTTGCCGGTCTGGCCGATCTGGGCCGCGTATGGGTACCAGCCGGCGTCGACGACCGCGCGGGTCGCGGCGACGGCGCCGCCCATCGCGTCGGCGAGCTCCTCGGCGAGCTTGAAGTTGTCCTTCTCGCCCAAGCCGCGACCGCCGCCGACCAGGATGTCGGCGTCCTCGATGTTGACGTCGGCGCCCCGCTGCTCGCCGCGCTGGCGCATGCGCGCCCTCGTCGACCACTCGGAGAGCTCGACCTCGACGTCGACGACCTCGGCGTCCGCGCCGGAGCCGTCGTTCTCGGCGAACGCGTTCAGGCGGCCGATGATGATCCCGGGCTCGCCGACGTAGCCGACGTCGACGATCGCCGAGTCCTGGAGCACCGGCCGCTCGGCGACCAGCTTCCCGTCGGCGACCTTGACCGCGGTCACCTCCATCGTCACCCCGGCGTTCAGGCGCGCGGTCAGGCCGGCGCCGATCTCGAAGCCAAGCAGGCCGCCGCCGAAGAGGGCGTAGGAGAAGCCCTCGTCGCCGATCACCTTCGCCATCACGTCGACGATCGGCTGCGCCAACCCCTCGGGAGCCGACTTGGCGCGGAAGACGCGCTTGGCGCCATGGGCGCCGAGCTTCGCCGCGGCCTCGTCGGAGACTTCCCCGACGACCACCGCCCCCGCCTCGGTCCCGAGCCCGTCGGCGAGCCTCGCCGCCTCCGAGATCGCGCCGAGCGAGTTCTTGTTGAAGTTGCCCTCGTCGTCGTGGAGGGCGTAGACCAGGATTGAACCGGCCATCTAGATCAGCTTCCTTTCGTCGAGCCAAGCGACGATCTTCTCGACCGTCTCGTTGGTGTCCTCGTCCTCGATCACCTCGCCGGCCTGCTTCGCGGGGGGCGGGTTGATCTCGAGCACCTGGGTCTTCGAGCCGCCCTCGCCGACCTGGTCGGCCTCGATCCCGACGTCGCCGGCGGCCTTGGTGTCGAGCGGCTTCTTCTTCGCCCCCATGATCGCCTTCAGCGACGGGTAGCGCGGCTCGTTGATCGCGTCGCCGACCGAGATCACGGCGGGCAGGTCGACCTCGACCGTGTCGTATCCGTACTCGGCCTGGCGCTCGCAGACGAGGGTCTCGCCCTCGATCTCGATCTTGATCACCTGGGTCAGCGACGGCATCTTCAGGTGGTCGGCGACCACGGCGCCGATCGTGTAGCACTCGCCGTCGTCGGACTGCTGGCCGAGCAGGACGAGGTCGGGCTGCTCGGACTCGAGCACCTTGGCGAGCGCGTAGCCGGTGGCGCAGACGTCGGAGCCCTCGAGGCTCGCGTCGGTCAGGTGGACCGAGCGGTCGGCGCCCAGCGCGACGGCCTTGTGCAGGGCGCGCGCGGCGGTCTCAGGACCCATGGTGACGGCGACGATCTCGTCCACCTCGGCGTTGCCGCCTTCGCGGATCTGCATCGCGGCCTCGATGCCATGGGTATCGAACGGGTTGAGGTTCTTCTCGCCGGAGCGGTCGAGCCGCTTGGTTCCCGGATCGATCCGCTTTTGCACGGCGGCGTCCGGGACCTCCTTGACGAGACAGCAGATCTTCAAGTCTGGGTCCTCCTTCGGGGATGAGCGGCGGGCATGTTACCGGTCCTGAGGCGCGATTGACTGACCAGTCAATCGGGCGGGCCTCCGAGGCGTGGGGCGGGCATCCGGCCCGTACCCGGCTCGCGGCCTCCGAAGCGGGCCCGGGCCGTCAAACTAGGGCAACGATGAGCTCCGCGCGCCGCCTCGCCGGCCAGGCCGACCTCGCCGAGCTGCGCGCCTTCAGCGCCGCGGCCGACCTCGGCACGCTCGGCCGGGCCGCGGTCGCGCTCGGGATCAGCTCGCCGGCGCTCTCGAAGCGGTTGCGCCGGCTCGAGGCCGCCGCCGGCACCGATCTGCTCAGCCGCTCGCCGACCGGGGTCGAGCTGACCGCCGCCGGACGCCACCTCTACCCCGAGGTGCGCCGGCTGCTCGACCAGGCCGAGATCGTCGACGGGATGCTCGCCCGCGCGGCCGGCGAGGGGGTGGCACCGATGCGGTTCGCGGTCAGCCACACGATCGCCGAGTTCCACCTCCCGCACGAGCTGGTCGCCTACCAGGCCAACGGGGCCAGGCGGCCGCCGGTCGAGCTCACGATCGCCAACTCGAGCACCGTGCAGCGACTGGTCGCAGCCGGCCAGGTGAGCGCCGGGATCACCGCGATCTTCCCCGACGACGCCGCCGGCGGCGAGCTCGAGCTGCACCCGCTGCTCGACGACGAGGTCGTGATCGCGGTCCCCCGCAGTCACCCCTGGTACCGGCGCAAGACGATCCCCCAGCGCTCGCTCCTGCGCACGGCGCTGGTCATGCGCGACCCCGAGGCCCACGACCGCCGCTGCGTCGAGCGGGTGCTCGGCGAGCGCGGCCTGCCGATGCTCGAGCCGCTGATCGAGGTCGGCTCGACGGCGGTCGCCAAGCGCGAGGCGCTCGAGCTCTCCGCCCCGGTGCTGCTCTCGCGGCTGTCGATCGACGAGGGCCGCGACCGGCTCTACGTCCGGCCCGCCGCCGAGCTCAGCTTCCCGCGCAGCTTCGCGATCGTCAGCCGCTCGCTCGCCTCGCTGCCGCGGGCCGAGCGCGACTTCATCGACTTCCTCCTGCGCGACCGCACCGGCGTCGGGGGGTAACCGCAGGTTGGCACCCCGCCAACCGGGGCCCGCCCACTTTGTGGGCAAGATCACGGTTTTGGCGGCGCTTCCGACCTATGGTCTGGATTGCGCCGTACTACAGGTAGGTGCGACCGAATCAGGCAAACGCCGGTGACGTCCTCTGACCAAGCTCGGCGCCCATACAGCACATATATCTCTCCTCCCTGTACCCGAGAGAAGGCCTCGCTTCGGCGGGGCCGCTCTCATGCCCGGGCCGGCGGCCGCTCTAGGCCCGCTGGGCGACGGCGCTCTCGATGAACTCGACGATGTCGTCGGTGGGCGAGCCGGGGGTGAAGACCTCCGCGACCCCGAGCGACTTGAGCTCCTCGATGTCGTCGGCGGGGATCGTGCCGCCGACGGTGACGATCACGTCTCCGGCGTCCTGCTCCGAGAGCAGCCGCACCACCTTCGGCACCAGGGTCATGTGGGCGCCCGAGAGGATCGAGAGGCCGACCGCGTCGGCGTCCTCCTGGACCACGGTGGCGGCGATCTGCTCCGGGGTCTGGTGCAGGCCGGTGTAGATCACCTCCATGCCGGCGTCGCGAAGCGCGCGGGCGATGATCTTGGCGCCGCGATCGTGGCCGTCGAGACCCGGCTTGGCGACGACGACGCGGATCTTGCGGGAATCGGTCACGGGGCCGGAGGGTAAAGGAGCTAGCGCTCGGCGAGCGCCGCGGCCAGCCGCTCGACCAGCTCCGAGGGCGAGAACGGCTTGGTCACGTAGTCGTCGGCGCCGGCGTCGAAGCCACGCTTCACCTCCGCCTCCTGGACGCTCGCGGTCAGCAGCACGATCAGCGCGCCCTCGGTCTCTGGCGACGAGCGCAGGCGCTTGGTCAGCTCGTAGCCGTCGAGGCCGGGCATCATCACGTCGATCACGCAGACCGCCGGACGCTGCTCGCGCGCCAGCTCCAGGGCCCGTTCGCCGTCGCCGGCCGTGATCACCGGGTATCCGGCGCGCTCGAGCCGGAAGACGACCAGCTCGCGCACGTCGGCGTCGTCGTCGGCGACCAACACCAGGCTCTCGCCCGCGCTCGCGCTCATCCGCGCTGAGCGTACTCCGCGGGCGCTAGCTGCCGAAGTCGGTGAGCGAGCCGGTCAGCGCCAGGATCACGATCAGCAGCGTGATCGCGAGCGCCAGTGCCCCGAGCCACAGGAAGGCCGGCTTGACGCCCTCGTGGACGTCGTCGATCGCGTGCGTCTCGCTCGGGGCGACGATCACGGGCTCGCCGCCGGACTCGCCGATGTGCTCCTCCTCGGCGCGCAGCTTCGCGGCCGCCTCGGCGCTGGCGCGATCGGGGTGGTTGGAGAGCGCGACGCCCTCGTCCTCGCGGAGCACGTCCCAGCCGTCGACCTCGTTGCGAACGACCTTCAGCGCCATGCCGATGGTTTACCCCGCCGTTGACGGGTAAAAACGCCGAGCAACGGGCCTTAGAACTGCGGGTGCTCGGAGTACGTGCCCCAGACGCCCTGCAGCGCGGCGACGATCTCACCCTCCGAGGTGCGCACCCGGGCGGCCTCGATCAGCGGCGCCATCAGGTTCTCACGGCGCTCGGCCGCGGCGGCAATCTCGCCCAGCGAGCGATCGACCTGGCCCTGGTCGCGCTGCGAGCGGGTGGTGGCGAGGCGGTCCTTCTGGCGGCGCTCCGCCTCGGGGTCGGGGCGGTGGATCGCGAGCTCTGAGTCCTCGTCGGCGCGATAGGCGTTGACGCCGACCACGATCCGCTCGCCCGAGTCGACCTGGCGCTGGTAGCGGAAGGCGGCGTCGGCGATCTCGCGCTGGGGAAAGCCCGTCTTGATCGCCTCGACCATGCCGCCGAGCTCGTCGATCCGGTGGAAGTACTCGTATGCGGCGGCCTCGATCTCGTCGGTGAGCCGCTCGACGAAGTAGGCCCCGCCGAGCGGGTCGGCGGTGTTGGTGACCCCCGACTCGTGGGCGATCACCTGCTGGGTGCGAAGCGCGACCTGGACCGCTTCGGCGGTCGGCAGCGCCAGTGCCTCGTCGTAGGAGTTCGTGTGAAGGGACTGGGTTCCGCCGAGGACGCCGGCGAGCGCCTCGATCGTCGTCCGGACGATGTTGACCAGCGGCTGCTGGGCGGTCAGCGAGACCCCCGCGGTCTGGGTGTGGAAGCGCATCAGCATCGAGCGCTCGTCCTTGGCGCCGTAGGTGTCGCGCATCTCGGTCGCCCAGATCCGCCGGGCCGCGCGGTACTTGGCGATCTCCTCGAAGAAGTCGAGGTGGGCGTTGAAGAAGAAGCTCAGCCGGGGGGCGAAGTCGTCGATGTCGAGGCCGCGCTCGAGCGCCCGCTCGACGTAGGTGAAGCCGTCCTTGAGCGTGAACGCGAGCTCCTGGGCCGCGGTCGAGCCCGCCTCGCGGATGTGGTAACCCGAGATCGAGATCGGATGCCAGCGGGGCATCTCGTTGGAGCAGAACTCGACCATGTCGGTGACCAGGCCCATCGCCGGCTCGATCGGGAAGCACCACTCCTTCTGGGCTATGTACTCCTTCAGGATGTCGGTCTGGATCGTGCCGCCGAGCTTCTCGGCCGCGATCCCCTTCTCCTCGGCGGCGACGACGTAGAAGGCGAGCAGGATCGCCGCCGGGGCGTTGATCGTCATCGAGACGGTCACCTGGTCGAGCGGGATCCGGTCGAAGAGGACCTCCATGTCCTCGACCGTGTCGAGCGCCACCCCCTCGACCCCGACCTCGCCCAGCGAGCGGTCGTGATCGGAGTCGTAGCCCATCAGCGTCGGCATGTCGAAGGCGGTCGAGAGCCCGTGCTGGCCGGCGGCGAGCAGATAGCGGAAGCGCTCGTTGGTCTCGGTGACGGTGCCGAAGCCCGCGAACTGGCGCATGGTCCAGAGCCGGCCCCGGTACATCGACTCGTACGGGCCTCGCGTGAACGGGTACTCGCCCGGTCGGCCGAGCTTCTCCGCCGGGTCGAAGCCCTCGAGGTCGTCCTCGGTGTAGAGGGGGGCGATCGGGTGACCCGAGAGGGTCTCGAAGGCCGCTTCGCGCTCGGGCGGCCGTGCGTGAGTGGTACGTGGACTTCCGATTGTTGGAGTATCGCATATCCTTTTCGGGGACGCCGATGACCCAGACGCTGGCATTCGACCCGATCGCCGAGGCGCGGCGGCAGTGGACCCGACGCTGGGGCGAGCAGCCGGCGCCCTCGATGAGCGCCGCGACCTCGATCATGCGCGTCCAGCAGATCCTGATGGCGCGGCTGAACGAGGTCGTGAGGCCGTTCGACCTCACCTTCCCGCGCTACGAGGCGCTGATGCTGCTCTCGCTCAGCCGCCGGGGATCGCTGCCGCTGGGCAAGATCGGCGACCGCCTGCAGGTGCACCGGACCAGCGTCACCAACGTGATCGACGGGCTCGAGCGCTCCGGCTATGTGGCGCGGGTGCCGCACGAGACCGACCGGCGCACGACCCTGGCCGAGATCACCGAGCGCGGCCGCGAGGTCGCCGAGCGGGCGACCGAGATCCTCAACCGGGAGCGATTCGGCACCGCGCCGCTGGGCGACGACGAGCTCGAGCAGCTCTCGGCCCTGCTCAAGCACCTGCGCCGCGACGCGGGGGACTTCGACGGCACGTAGATTGCGCGCGATGCCGGTCGAGTGGAGCGACGAGGTCGACGAGATCCTCGGCAACGACCTCGCCGCGGGATTCGCCTACACGACGCCCGCGAAGGGGGTCGTGATCACGCCGATGGCGCCGCTCGCGGTCCGCGACCGCGAGCGCGGCACGGTCACCCTCTCGAGCTCGCTCGGGCTGCCGAAGAAGCTGATCCGGATCCGCGCCAACCCCGAGGTCGCGATCGCCTACCACGCCCGCGAGCACTCGGCGCTCGACCGCGAGCAGTACGTGCTGGTCCAGGGGCGCGCCTCGTTCGACCCGAAGCCCGACCGCGAATGGCTCGAGTCGATCACGCCGGAGTGGGAGCGCTTCCTCGGCCCGCGCCGGACCGGCGTCGTCGGCGGCTGGCTCGACGTCTACTACTGGCAGCGGGTCCCGATCGTGGTCGAGGTCGAGCGGGTGCTCTCGTGGCCGACCGCCGGTTGCGCCGGCGAGCCCGAGGTCTTCGGCGCCCCGCGCCCGTCCTCCGCCCCGGACTCGCAGAGCGCGCCGAAGAAGGGCACCGCGGCCCGCGAGTCGACCACACGCCTGCGACGCCAGGCCGGGCGGCTCCCGCACACGCTGCTCGGCTGGGTCGGCGCGGACGGGCTGCCCGAGGTGGTCCCGGTCTCGGTCACGGCCGCCGACGACCAGGCGGTCGAGCTCGCCTCGGCGGCGACGATCATCCCGCCCGGGCAGCGGCGGGCCGGGCTCACCGCGCACGCGTTCAAGCCGCGGATGATCGGCCAGGAGCAGCGGGTCCACACAGGGTGGCTCGAGCACGACGGGGCGCGGATCCGCTACTCGCCGCACACCCGCGCCGGTTACGCGCTGCCGGCGTCGAAGGCGCTGTTCGTCGCCGGCGCCGCGGGCGGCACCCGGGCCGGCATGCGCAGGGCGCGCGCCGCCGGCCTCGCCTAGGCGGCCCGCACCGCCGATGCCGAGCGCGGACAGGGGCTGGACCGCCCTCTCGCTGATCGGGATCGCCCTCTGGATCGGGGTCACGGTGCTGGTCGCCGCGCTCAACGACGAGCCCTCGGAGCCCGGCCCGGTGCTGCTGGCGTTCGCCGGCGGCGGCGCCGCCTTCTTCGCCGCCGTCTTCGGCCTCGCCTGGTGGCGGACGCGGCCCCGCGCCGATCCCGAGCTCGACGCGCTGGTCGCAGAGCTCGCGCTCGACCCGTCGGCGACACCGCAGGGCGCCCGCGCGATCGGCGGCATGCGGCGCACCGCCCGGGCCTACATCGCGCTCGGCGCGCTGGTCACGGCGCTCGGGCTGGCGGCGATCGTCGAGGAGGGGCTCGGGTTCGGCTCGGCGACCGCCACCGTAGTCGCGATCGTGATCATCGTCGTGGTCTGGGCGGCGGCGGTGCCCCTGGTCCTGCGCCGGGCCGAGGCGGCGTCGGAGGCGGTGCTCGGACCGCTCGGCCTGGCGCAGTCCGGCGTCGCCGTCGCGGGCAAGCACCACGGGCGCCCGGTGACGATCTCGTTCACCCGGGTCGGCTCGTCGACCAGGGTGGAGAGCGAGGCGCAGCCGCCGGCGCTCGCGGGCGAGGCGATCGCGGCCCACGCCGGCCGCGACGACGGGCGCCTCTGGTCCGGGGTCGAGGTCTCGGCCGGCGGCGGGGCGATCACCGTCCGCCGGCGCGGACACGACGGCGCCGCCTGGCTCTGGGACCTGTGGCTGGCCGAGCGGCTCGCCGGCGCCGCCTAGGGCGGCGCCGGGCGGCGGTCAGCCCACGGCCGCTCGGCCTCGAGCTGCGCCGCCAGTGAGAGCAGCATCGGCTCGGCCGCCGGGCGCCCGACGAGGGTCACCGAGCGCGGCATCCCGGCCGGGGTGAAGCCTGCCGGGATCGCCGCCGCCGGCTGGCCGGTGTGGTTCCAGATCGGCGTGAAGCAGTAGGTCCGGCTCATCCCGAGCAGCGTCCGCAGCGCGCCCTGGCCCTCGTAGCGGCCGACCTCGATCGCGGTCTCGCCGACCGTCGGCGTGACCAGGACGTCGAACTCGTCCCAGCTGCGGTTGACCTTCTCGGCGTCGGCGGCGGCGAGCCTGGTCGCGCGGCGGACCACGCCGCGTGGATACGCGGCCCCGAGCCGGCCGAACCCACGGGTGCGCGGCTCGAGCCGCGACGGATAGGGGACCGCGGCGACGTCGTCGTGGATCCCGCCGAGGTAGCGGGGGACGAAGTTCTGGCCCGCGAGCCCGAACTCGGGCTCGTGGCGGCGCACGTGGTGTCCGAGCGAGACCAGCACCTCCTCGGCCTCGGCGAGCCCGGCCCGGACCTCGTCGGTGACGATCGGCGGCAGGATCGCCCGCGCCGGCCGCTCCGAGATCGCGATCCGCAGCCTGCCCGGAGTCGAGCGGGCGGCCTCCGCGAACGGCTGCTCGGGCGGCTCGGGGCCGCCCGGGTCGCCGCCGCCGGCGGTGACCGCGTCGAGGAACAGCGCCGAGTCGGCGACCGTGCGGGTGACGCACCCCGAGGCGGAGAGGTTGTTCCAGTGGTCGTGAGGGTCGATCGGCACCCGGCCGCGCTGCGGCTTGAGCCCGAAGAGGCCGCAGAAGGCCGCCGGGATCCGGATCGAGCCGCCGCCGTCGGTGGCCGAGGCGGCGCCGACCAGGCCCGCGGCGACCGCCGCCCCGCTGCCGCCGCTGGAGCCGCCCGGGGTGCGCTCGGTGTTCCACGGGTTGCGGGTCTTGCCCCAGCCCCCCGACTCGGTGAATCCGCAGATCGCCAGCTCGGGCAGGGTCGTCTTGGCGATGATCACCGCGCCCGCGGCCCGCAGGCGGCGGACGAACTCGCTGTCGGCCGCCGCCGGACGCGCGTCGAAGGCGCGGGTCCCGAACCAGGTCGAGGCGCCCTCGACGTCGGTCAGGTCCTTGATCGCGATCGGGACCCCGAGCAGCGGTTCGTCCCCGGTGCCGCGGCGGGCGTCGGCGGCCTCGGCATCGGCGAGTGCCCGCTCGCCGAGCACCTCCGTGAACGCGTTCAGCCGCGGGTCAAGGCGGCGGATCCGGTCCAGGTAGAGCTCGACCAGCTCGCGCGAGGCGAGCTCGCCCGAGCGGATCAGCTCCGCCTGGCGCGCGATGCCGGCGAACGCGAGGTCTTCGGCGTCCACCCCGCGATCCTACGCCCTGTCGACAGGGCGCCCGAGCAGTAGTCACCGGGCGGCGGTCCTGCGGATCCGAGGCGGCGGACGCCGGCCGCGAAGCCTGCGGCGCCCGAGCAGGCCCGCGCCCGCCAGCACAACGGTGAACCCGGCGAGCGCCAGCCGCCGTCCGAGCCGCTCGAACCGCATCACCCGCCAACCCTCCTCGCGCGCGATCCGGGTCAGCTCCTCGTCGGGGTTGACGACCACCGGGGTGCCGACCGCACGCAGCATCGGCAGGTCGGAGACCGAGTCGGAGTAGGCGAACGAGGCGCCGAGGTCGATGTCGTGCTGGTCGGCGAACCGGCGCATCGCCTCGACCTTGCCCTCCCCGTACATGAAGGCGCCACCGAGCTCGCCCGTGAACAGGCCGTCCTCGCCGACCTCGTACGAGGTGCCGATGCCGCCGTCCATGTA
>DASPGZ010000021.1:0-3546 GCA_035620355.1 Solirubrobacterales bacterium
GCCGGCGCGGTCGCGCTCGGCGTCGGTCGCCTCAGCCGCCGGCGCCGACTCCGCCGGCGCGGGGGACGCGTCGTCGGCGGCGCCCGGGTCCTTGATCGCCGCGGCGGCGGCCTTCGCCTTGTCGGTGAGGCTTCCCTGTCCGCCGGCGATCCCCTTGAGCTCCTCGGCGTCCTGCTTGACGCTCTCGGGTCCGCCCCGCTTCTCGACCAGGTCCTTGGCCCTGTCGGTGATCTTCTTGAAGTCCATCGGTCCTCCTTCGGTCGTCGCCGCTGACCATACATACCCGTTACGGAGGGCCCGGACCGCGGACTAGACTCGCGCTCACGGGGCGTGGCGCAGCCTGGTAGCGCATCCGGTTTGGGGCCGGAAGGTCGCTGGTTCGAATCCAGTCGCCCCGACTGGTGCGATCACCTCGCCCGGATGCTTAGACTCGCGCCGATGCGTTGCCTCGCCGCCCTCACCGCCACCTTCCTCGCGCTCGGATTCGCCGCCTGCGGCGGCGACGACGAGACCACCTCAACCGCGGGGGCATCCGGCGCGACCGGCGCCCAGAGCACCGCCGACACGCTCGACCTGACCGCCGGGGAGTACCTCGCAGCCTCGATCCCGGATCAGCTGACCGCGGTCGAGGACGCGGTGGAGGCGAATCCCGAGTGCGCCGAGGTCGACACCTCCCCGGGCGGCGACTTCCAGGTCGCGGTCGCGATCGACGCCGCCAGCGCCGATCCCGATCAGGCCCTGGCCGAGATCGTCGCCGAGAACTGCTGAGCGCTCGAGAGCCCGAGTAGGCTGCGCCGCCGATGGCCGAGATCAAGCCGCTCCACGCCCTCCACTACAACCTCGCCCAGATCCCGTCGCTCGCCGACGTCGTCGCCCCTCCCTACGACGTCGTCGACGCCACCCGCAGGGCCGAGCTGCTCGCCCGCTCGCCATTCAACGTCGTCGAAATCGACCTGCCGGAGGCGCCCGAGGGGGGCGACCGCTACGAGCACGCCAACGAGACGCTCGAGGAGTGGACCCTGCAGGGGATCCTCGCCGCCGACCGCGAGCCGGCGATCTGGGCGCTGACCCAGGAGTACGACGCCCCCGACGGTTCGCGGCAGGTGCGACGGGGCCTGCTCTGCCGGGTCCGGGTGACGCCCTACGGGGCCGGCGGCGTGCGCCCGCACGAGCGCACCCAGCCGGGGCCGAAGCAGGACCGGCTGCGGCTGACCGAGGCGACCCGGCACAATCTCTCGCCGATCTTCTCGCTGCACGAGGGCGATGCCTGGCGCCACCTCGACGGGTTCACCCACGAGTCCCCCTGGGCCGAGGTCACCGACGGCGACGGGACGGTCCACAGGATGTGGCGGATCGGCGACCCCGGCGCTCATCGCGCCGTGATCGTCGAGCTCGCCGACTCGGAGCTGCTGATCGCCGACGGCCACCATCGCTACGAGACCGCGCTCACCTATGCCGACGCGATCGGCGGCGACGGGCCGCACCGCTACACGTTGATGGCGCTGGTCTCGCTCGCCGATCCGGGGCTGACCGTGTTCGGCTACCACCGGCTGCTCACCGACCTCGGCGACCCCGCCGCGCAGGCGGCGATCCGCGACGCGCTGCTCGAGCATTTCGAGGTCACCGAGGTCCCGCTCGAGCGGCTCGATCCCGCCGGCGAGGAGGGGGTCGGCGTCTTCGGGTACGTCGATGCCCATCACCGCAAGGGCTTTCGCCTGCGGCTCAAGGACCCGGGCTCGCCGGCCGAGGCGATCCCCGGCGCCTCGTCCGCCTTTCGCGAGCTCGACGCCGCGATCCTCGAGACGCTGATCCTGCGCGGGGCGCTGGGGATGAGCGCCGGCGACATCGAAGCGAAGCGGGGGATCGCCTACGACGCGTCGGCCGAGCGCGCGATCGCCTCGCTTGACCAGGGCACCGACGCCGTCTTCCTGATGCGCCCGACCCCGGTGCAGCAGGTGCGCGACGTTGCCGCGGCCGGCGAGACCATGCCGCCGAAGTCGACTTACTTCTTCCCCAAGCTGCTCACCGGCCTGGTCTTCAACCCGCTCGAATAAGTCCCCGCGCTAGGGTCGAGGCAGATGACCCGGATCTACACGAAGAAGGGCGACGACGGCACCACCTCGCTCTGGTACGGAGGCCGGGTGGCGAAGTCCGACCCGCGCACCGAGGCCTATGGGGCGCTCGACGAGGCCGCTTCGGCGCTCGGGGTGGCTCGCTCGCTCTGCGGCGCGGATGAAGCCGAGCTCGCCGCCGACATCCTCCGGCTCCAGGACGACCTGTTCATCGCCGGCGCCGAGCTCGCCACCGCTCCCGAGGCCTCCGAGCGGCTGGTCGACGGTGTGAGCCGGATCACGCCCGAGATCGCCGCCGAGCTGGAGCGGCTGATCGACCGCTACATGGAACGGGTCGAGCTGCCGCCGAAGTTCGTGATCCCCGGCGGCGCGCCGATCTCGGCCCAGCTCGACCTCGGCCGCGCGATTCTGCGCCGCGCCGAGCGCCGCGCGGTCGCCCTCGACGGCGGCGAGGGAATCGTCGCCGACGAGCTGCTGCGCTTCCTCAACCGCGCCTCGGACGCCGCCTACGCGATGGCCCGGTTCGCCGACGTCGACGATCCCGAGCTGTTCGCGGGCCGCGAGCGGGAGCATCCGAAGACCTGATGCGAGTCGTCGCTCGCCGTCGCCAGGGCTATACGCACGAGGTCGAGATCGACAGCGGCCACACGATCGTGATCGACGAGCCCGCCGACCGGGGCGGCGCCGACCTCGGACCCTCCCCCACCCGCGCGGCCGCGGCCGGGCTCGCCGCCTGCACGGCGATCACCTGCGAGATGTACGGCGCCCACAAGGGCTGGGAGCTGGGTGCGGTCGAGTGCGAGGTCGAGATCGCCCAGGGCCGCGGCTCGGTGTTCGAGGAGATCACGGTGACCTTGCGGGTGCCCGGGGCGCTCGACGAGCGGCAGCTCGAGCGGCTGCGGGTAATCGCCGGCAAGTGCCCCGTGCACCGGGCGCTCTCGGGCGAGTCCGAGGTCGTCATCCACGATCGGGTCGAAGCGCTCTGATGGACCTCGGCCTGGCGGGACGCGCCTGCGCGGTCACCGGCGCCAGCCGCGGGATCGGCCTCGAGGCCGCGCGCCAGCTGTGCGCCGAGGGCGCCTCGGTGCTGCTGATCGCACGCGGGCCCGAGGCGCTGGCGGAGGCCGCGGCGGCGTGTCGCAAGGCGGCGACCGGGGACGCCGGGGTCGCCGAGCTCGCCCTCGACGTCACCGGCGCGGACGCCGGAGAGCGGATCGTCGCCGAGGCGGAGAGCCGCTTCGGCCACCTCGACGTGCTCGTCAACAACGCCGGCACCTCACGCCACCGCGACCTCGACGAGGTTCCCGACGCCGACTGGCAGGCGGCCTGGGAACTGAACGTGATGGCGCCGCTGCGGGCGATCCGGGCCGCCGCCCCGGCGATGGCCGAGCGCGGCTGGGGGCGGATCGTCAACGTCTCCTCGAGCGCCGGCAAGCGGCCCTCGGCGACGATGCCGGAGTACTCGGTGGCGAAG
>DASPGZ010000022.1:0-8182 GCA_035620355.1 Solirubrobacterales bacterium
TACCAGGCGCTGGAGAAGTACGGGCGCGACCTCACCAAGCTCGCCGCCCTGGGCAAGGTCGACCCCGTCATCGGCCGCGACGAGGAGATCCGCCGCGTCATCCAGGTCCTGTCGCGCCGCACCAAGAACAACCCGGTGCTGATCGGCGAGCCCGGCGTCGGCAAGACGGCGATCGTCGAGGGTCTCGCCCAGCGACTCGTCGACGGCGACGTGCCCGAGTCGCTGCGCGAGCGGCGCGTGATCGCGCTCGACGTCGGCGCCCTCGTCGCCGGGTCCAAGTACCGCGGCGAGTTCGAGGAGCGCCTGAAGGCGGTGCTGAAGGAGGTCCAGGACGCCGAGGGCCAGATCATCCTGTTCATCGACGAGCTGCACACGATCGTCGGGGCCGGCGCCACCGAGGGCGCGATGGACGCGGCCAACCTGCTGAAGCCGATGCTCGCCCGCGGCGAGCTCCGCTGCATCGGCGCGACCACGCTCGACGAGTACCGCAAGCACATCGAAAAGGACGCGGCGCTCGAGCGGCGCTTCCAGCCGGTGCTGGTCGGCGAGCCCGACATCAACGACACGATCGCGATCCTCCGCGGGCTCAAGGAGCGCTACGAGCGCCACCACGGCGTCCGGATCACCGACCCGGCGATCGTCGCCGCGGCGACCCTCTCGGAGCGCTACATCGCCGACCGCTTCCTCCCCGACAAGGCGATCGACCTGATCGACGAGGCCGCCTCGCGGCTGAAGATGGAGATCGAGTCGTCGCCGATCGAGATCGACGAGGTCGACCGCAGGGTGCTGCAGCTCGAGATCGAGCGCGAGGCGCTCAAGGGCGAGAAGGACGACGCGTCGAAGGCGCGCCGCGAGGGGATCGAGGCCGAGCTCGCGGAGCTCAACGAGTCGGCTTCGGAGCTGAAGGCGCGCTGGCAGGCCGAAAAGGAGGCGATCGACGCGCGCAAGGCCGCGGTCGCCCAGCTCGACGACGCCCGCGGCGCCTACGAGCGGGCCGAGCGCGAGGGGGACCTCGAGCGCGCGGCGAAGATCCAGTACTCGGACATTCCCGAGCTCGAGAAGATCGTCGCCGCGCAGGAGCAGCGGATGCGCGAGCTCGACGAGGGTGGCTCGCTGCTGACCGAGGAGGTGACCGAGGAGGACGTCGCCGAGGTGGTCGGGCGCTGGACCGGGATCCCGGTCTCGAAGCTGATGGAGGGCGAGGTCGAGAAGCTGATCAAGATGGAGGACCGCCTGCACGAGCGGGTGATCGGCCAGGACGAGGCGGTCGAGGCCGTCTCCAACGCGCTGCGCCGCTCACGCGCCGGGCTCTCGGACCCCCACCGCCCGATCGGCTCGTTCTTGTTCCTCGGGCCGACCGGCGTCGGCAAGACCGAGCTCGCCAGGGCGCTGGCCGAGTTCATGTTCGACTCCGAGCAGGCGATCGTCCGCGTCGACATGTCCGAGTACATGGAGAAGCACTCGGTCTCGCGCCTGGTCGGCGCGCCCCCGGGATACGTCGGCTACGAGGAGGGCGGGCAGCTGACCGAGGCGGTCCGGCGGCGGCCCTACGCCGTGGTGCTTCTGGACGAGATCGAGAAGGCGCACCCGGACGTCTTCAACGTCCTGCTCCAGATCATGGATGACGGCCGGCTCACCGACGGCCAGGGGCGCACGGTCAACTTCACCAACACGATCCTGATCATGACCTCGAACGTCGGCTCCGACCGGATCACCGGCGCGATGGTCGACGAGGGGATCCGCGAGCAGATCGAGGAGGTGCTCGCGGCGACCTTCAAGCCCGAGTTCCTGAACCGGATCGACGACACGGTGATCTTCCACCGGCTCAGCCGCGAGGACATCGGCCGGATCGTCGACCTCCAGGTCGAGCTGCTCGCCGCCCGGGTGCGCGAGCGCGGGATCGAGATCGAGCTCACCGACGACGCGCGGACGCTGCTCGGCAACCTCGGCTACGACCCCGTGTACGGAGCCCGGCCGCTGAAGCGTGTGATTCAGCGCGAGTTGGTCGACAAGCTGGCGCTGAAGCTGCTCGAGGGCGAGTTCAGCGACGGCGACGCGGTCCGGGTCGACGCCGTCGACGGCGCGCTCGCCTTCGAGCGGGCGAACGCCGCCCTCACCCCGGCCCAGGGGTAGCGGCGCTCGCGCGAGCCGCAGCCGTTCGGGCCCGCCGTCAGCGGGGCGTAGTCGGTGTGCAGGTGGGCGAATGTCGAGCGGTACATCGTGCTCCCTTCTCGATCGGTCGGTGACGAATCCGAGCTTCCCGGGGATCCGTCAATCCGTCGAGTGATTTAGACTGAGCTAAATGATCCGCTACGACTTCGCCCTCGACGACCTGGTTCGGACCCGGCTTGCGATCTCGCCCATGTGGGAGACCGCCTCGGCGATCCGGGCGCTGCGAAACCCGGCGCTGATCTCGCTCCACCTCCCGTGGATCAAGCGGGTGCGCCCGCTGGTCGCCGACCTCGACCTGACCCTCGCCTACGCCATGTTGCCGCGCCGCGGGTACATCGCCGACTTCCTGACCCCACCGCCCTCGACGCCGCTCGCCTGCTTCGAGGACGAGATCGAGCTGGTGCGCTCGACCACCGAGGAGCAGATCGCCGCCGACGTCGAGGCCCTGAACCGCTGCGGCAACCCGACCGAGAGCCTGCATCCGTATCGCGACGACCCGCTCGGCTCGCTCAGCGCTCTGGCGGAGACGCTGGAGCAGTTCTGGCATCGGGCGGTCGAGCCCGACTGGCCGCGGATCAGGTCGTTGCTCGAGGCGGACCTGATGTACCGGTCCCGGCTGCTGAGCGAGGGCGGGGTCGAGCGGCTGTTCGGCGACCTGCACCCGGACGTCGGCTGGGTCGACGGCGGGCTCGAGATCAGGATGGAGTGCAACCGCCGCCTGGCGCTCGACGGGCGCGGGCTGGTGCTGGTCCCGAGCGCCTTCGCCTGCCACCGGACCTCGGCGATCACCGAGGAGCCGTGGCAACCGACCCTGATCTACCCGGCGCGCGGGGTCGGCCTGCTGTGGGAGTCGGCCTCGGCGCCCAGCGGCGCGCTCGCCAAGGTGGTCGGGCGCAGTCGCGCGCAGCTGCTCGCCGACCTCGACGCGCCGCGCTCGACCACCGACCTCGCGGAGCGCCTCGGGATGACCGCCGGCGGCGTCTCCCAGCACCTCTCGGCCCTGCGCGACTCGGGCCTCGTATCGGCCCGGCGACACGGGCGTCAGGTGCTCTATTGCCGCAGCGAGATCGCCGACGAGCTCGTCGGCACGGCCTGAGCGCGGCGACCGTCCATCTACGCTCCCCCGGTGCGAATCGGGATCTGCGCCTACTGGTTCAACCGCGGGCAGGGCGTGGTCGCCCGCCAGCTGCGCTCGGCGCTCGACTCGCTCGGGCACCAGACCTTCGTCCTCGCCCGGCCGACCCGGGCGAAGAACATCAAGCCCTCGTTCGTCGACCACAGCGGCGTCTGGGATCAGCCGGGCGTCACCGACGCCTCCGCCTACCGGATCCCGGCTGCGGAGATGGTTGCGTGGGGCCGCGATCACGAGCTCGAGCTGGCGCTGTTCGACCAGAACTACGAGTTCGACTCGATCGCGGCGCTGCGCGACGCCGGGATCGCGACCGCCGGGCGCTTCGTCTGGGAGCAGTTCTCGGGCGAGCACGTCGAGCCGGCGAAGCGGGCGCTGGAGGCGGTCTACTCGCTGACCGCCTGCGAGCGCGAGCGCTACGCGACAATGGGGATCGATAGCCCCCGGGTCCGCTGGGGCATCCACCCCGACCTGCTGAGCTACGGAGCGGTCCCGAGTGGCGGACCGCTGACGTTCTTCTATCCGGCCGGCTTCCTGAGCAAGCGCAAGCCCGTCGCCGAGGTGGTCAAGGCCTTTCGCCGCTTCGACGACCCGAACGCGCGGCTGGTGATCAAGGGTCAGGTCGAGCGCGAGCTGGCGACGCTCGCCCGCGCCAGCCGGCGCGACCCGCGGGTCGAGGTGGTGCTGGCCGACCTGCCGACCGACGAGCACCTGCGCCTGTTCGCCGCCGCCGACGTCTGCGTCGCGCCCTCCCGCTGGGAGGGCCTCGGATTGCACCTGTACGAGTCGATGGGTCTGGGGCTGCCGGTGATCACCAACGACGACCCGCCGATGAACGAGGTGATCGCCGACGGCGACAACGGGCTCCTGGTCGCGAGCCGCCACCGCGGCCGGGCGCGCTCGGGGATCCCGGCGGCCAAGCCGAGCGTCCGGGGGCTGACCGCGGCGCTCCGCGAGGCGGCCGACCCGGAGCGGCTCGAGCAGCTGCGCGCCGGCGTCGCCCGGGCGCGCGAGCGGCTCGCATGGGAGCACACGGTCGCCGACCTGGCCGCCCTCGTCGGGCGGTTCGGGTGAGCGACGAGCAGTTGCTCGAGCGCAGCCAGCGGGTGCGGCTGCCGCTCGATCAGACCTTCGAGCTGTTCGCCGACGCGCGCAACCTGGAGGCGATCACCCCGGGGTGGCTGCGGTTTCGGATCGTCACCCCGGACGAGATCGAGATCGGCGCCGGGGCTCTGATCGAGTACCGGCTGCGCCTGCACGGCGTCCCGGTGCGGTGGCGGACGAGGATCGAGGTCTGGGATCCGCCGCACCGGTTCGTCGACGCTCAGGTCTCCGGCCCCTACGCGCTCTGGCACCACACTCACGAGTTCGAGCCCGACGGCGACGAGACCGTGATCCGCGACCGGGTCCGCTACCGGATCGGGTTCGGGCCGCTCGGCGACCTCTCTCTGCGCCTGTTCGTACGCCGGGACCTCGATCGCATCTTCGACCACCGGCGGGTCGCGATCGAGCGCCTGCTCAGGTCGTCGGAGCCAGCAGCCTGACCGGCCGGTCGAGGCGCCGGCGCACCTGGTCCACCTCGTCGGGGCCGATGCCGGGCCCGGTGACGAGCACGACCTCGCGGGCCGCGAAGGTCGGCAGCTGATCGGCGATCGCCTGCACCGGGTCCGCGTCGGCGACCCGGCCCGACGCGTCGAGCCCGGCCGTCGTCAGGGCCGCGATCGAGACCGCCAGCCCGCCGGCCGCCGCCTCCCGCGCGGCGTCGACGTCCGAGGCCCAGCGGTCCAGGGCCCCGGGCCTCGCGGGGGCGAGGATCAGGACCTCAGGCACCTGCGAGCGGTCGAAGGGCGCGCTTCCCTCCTCCGCGATCCGCGCGATCCGCTCGACCGTCGCCGGCTCGTCGACCGGCTCGTCGGCGACGACCAGCAGCCGGTAGCGCCGGTCGTCCGAGGGGCGCACCTCGATCGGCTCCTCGTACGCGGCCCGGGCCGCGAACACGAGCACGGCGGCGACCGCGAGCGCTCCGGCCGCGAGCCCCAGGGGCGGCCCACCGAGGTAGAAGCCGCCGATGATCGGAACCGCGAAGGCGGCGACGATCAGCGGCAGCATCCACGCGCGGATGACCAGCGGCAGCAGGTTGCGCACGCCTGTTCAATACCCGAGTGGAGCGTCGGCCGCACACCCTTTCGCCGATCGCGGCCGGCTCGGGCTTGCGTGACGGCGCGCAACGTGAAAGAAAGAAAGAATGGTGTGGCCGCCGCCAGGCCCGCGGCCAGGCTCAGCCGAATCGAGGAGGAACAGGGAAATGCCGACCTACATCATGCTCACCCACCTCACCCCCGACGGGGTGAAGACGATCAAGGACAACCCGTCCCGGGTCCATGAGGTCAACAAGGAGGTCGAGCAGCTCGGGGTCAAGGTCGTGAGCCAGTGGGCGACCCTGGGCGAGTACGACTTCGTCAGCGTGGTCGAGGCGCCCGACGAGCGGACGATGGCCAAGCTCTCGATCGAGATGGGCTCGCGGGGCACGGTCACCAACGAGACGCTGACCGCGATCGAGGCGGAGGAGTTCACCAAATCCCTCTGAAGGTCCTGGTCGTCGGAGGGGGCGGGCGCGAGCACGCGATCGTCCGTGCGCTGGCCCGCTCCGCGGACGCGGGTGAGCTCCTCTGCATGCCCGGCAACCCCGGGATCGCCGCCGACGCTCGGACGCTCGACGATCCCGGTGAGATCTCGGGGGTGGTCGCCGTCGCCAGGGACGAGGGCTGCGACCTGGTCGTGGTCGGGCCGGAGGCGCCGCTGGTCGACGGGCTCGTCGACGCGCTCGAGGCGGCCGGCGTGCCCGCGTTCGGCCCCTCGGCAGCCGCGGCGCGCCTCGAGGGCTCGAAGGTCCACGCCAAGGAGCTGATGGCCGAGGCCGGGGTGTCGACCGCGGCGCACGAGGTGCTCGAGAGCCGTGAGCGGGCGCTCGAGCGGATCGCGGTCGTCGACTACCCGGCGGTGCTCAAGGCCGACGGGCTGGCCGCGGGCAAGGGAGTGATCATCTGCGCCGACGAGGCGGAGGCCCGGGAGGCGGTCGAGACCTTCTTCGTCGAGCGGCGCTTCGGCGCCACCGAGGTGGTGCTGGAGGAGTTCCTCGACGGCGAGGAGCTCTCGCTGCTGGCGCTCTGCGACGGCGAGAACGTGGTGCCGCTGGCGCCGGCGCAGGATTACAAGCGGATCTTCGACGGCGACCGCGGGCCGAACACGGGCGGCATGGGGAGCTACTCCCCGGTACCCGGTTTCGACGACGCGACCGTGGCCCGGATGGTCGACTCCGTCCACCGGCCGATCGTCGAGCTGATGGCGTCGCGGGGGACGCCCTACCACGGCGTCCTCTACGCGGGGCTGATGCTGACCGAGGCCGGCCCCAGGGTGCTCGAGTTCAACTGCCGCTTCGGCGACCCCGAGACGCAGGCGGTTCTGCCGCGGCTCGAGTCCGACCTGCTCGGGCTCTGCCGGGCGGCGCGCGAGCGCGGCGGCCTCGGCGGGATGCGGGCCGAGTTCTCCGACGACTGGGCGGTGACCCTGGTGCTCGCCTCGGCGGGATACCCCGAGAGCTCGTCGAAGGGCGACGTGATCCGCGGTCTCGACGCGGTGCCCGACGGGGTTGAGGTGACCCACGCCGGGACCGCCCGCGACGAGGCCGGCGAGATCGTCACCGCGGGCGGGCGGGTGCTCAACGTCACCGGGCTCGGCCCCGGTCCGGCCGAGGCGCGCGAGGCCGCCTACGCGGCGGCTGAGGCGATCGAGTTCGACGGCAAGCAGATGCGCACCGACATCGCGGCGAGGGCCGTGGGCGCTGCGACGAGATAGGGAGAGAAACGCGTGGAGATGCAGAGGGACCCGAAAACCGAGACCGAGGTCGCGGTGCCCAAGGAGCTCGAACCGATGCCCGAGGTCGAGGCGGCGTTCGAGGAGATCGAGGTGGACGCGCCCCGGGTCGGGATCATCATGGGCTCGAAGAACGACAAGGAGAAGATGCAGCCGGCCGGGGCCGCCCTGCAGGAGGCGGGGATCCGCTACGAGGTCCGCGTGATGAGCGCCCATCGCGACCCGGAGAAGGTGCGCGAGTACTGCCACGCCGCTCGCATGCGGGGGCTGCGGGTGCTCATCGCGGGCGCCGGGATGTCGGCGGCGCTGCCGGGGGTCGCGGCCGCCCACACCGATCTGCCGGTGATCGGCGTGCCGATCCTGGGTAAGAGCCTCGGCGGCCTCGACGCACTGCTGAGCGCCGCCCAGATGCCCCCGGGCGTCCCGGTCGCCTGCGTCGCCATCGACGGCGCCAAGAACGCGGGTCTGCTGGCGGTGCGGATCATGTCGGCGTGATCGACCGCTACAGCCGCGACCAGATCGCCTCCGTCTGGAGCGACGAGCGGCGGATGCGGGGCTGGCTCGAGGTCGAGCTCGCCGCCACCGACGCCTGGGCGGCGCAGGGCAAGGTCCCGCCCGAGGACGCCGCCGCCTGCCGTGAGCGCGCCTCGTTCACGGTCGAGGCGGTGAAGGAGCGCGAGCGCGAGACCAACCACGACGTCGCCGCCTTCGTCGACGTGGTCGCCGCCTCGGTCGGCGAGCACGGGCGCTGGATCCACTACGGGCTGACCTCCTCCGACGTGCTCGACACAGCACTGGCGCTCCAGCTGCGCGAGGCCGGCGAGGTGGTGCTGGCGGGCGCCCGCGCCTACCGCGACGCCCTGATCGAGCGGGCGCTCGAGCATCGCGACACACTCTGCGTCGGCCGCACCCACGGCGTCCACGCCGAGCCGACGACGTTCGGCATCAAGCTCGCGGGCTTCGCCTTCGAGGCGCATCGCAACGCGCAGCGCCTGGAGCGCGCCTTCG
>DASPGZ010000023.1:0-7729 GCA_035620355.1 Solirubrobacterales bacterium
CCGCTCGAACGATCCGAGCGCCCCCGGGGCGCTCGGGTTCCGCACCGCGGCGGGCTGGACCCACGCCACCCGGGTGGTCGACTCGAGCCGGTCGAAGCGATCGTTTCTCGCAACCCTGGCGACCACCGATCCGGCGCGCACGCTCTCGATCCGCCTGCGGCCCGGGGCGGAGGGTGTGATCTCGCTCGACGTCTCGGTCACCCCCGACACCGGGGTTGAGGCGGTCGGGGTCGGCTTCGGGGCGCGGGAGGGGGAGCGTTACCTCGGCTTCGGCGAGCGCTCGAACGCGGTCGACCAGCGCGGGGTGGTGGTCGAGAACTACGTCGCCGATGGTCCCTACCAGGCGGACGAGTATCCGCTGATCAACCTGTTCACGCCGGGATGGGGCCTGCGCGACGGCCGCCCGGAGGCGACCTACTACCCGGTTCCGTGGCTGCTCTCGACCGCCGGTTACGGGGTGCTCGCCGACGACCCGCAGACCAGCTATTTCCGGCTCGGGACCGATGACCCGGGGTCCTGGAGCGTCGAGGTGGCCGCCGCGCCCGCGGACGAGCCAGACGCGCCGGCGGCCACCGTCGCTCACCCGGTCCGCCTGCGCTTCTTCGCCGGCCCGGAGCCCGCCGACGCCCTGCGCCGGTTCACCGAGGCGACCGGCCGTCAGCCGAAGCCGGAGGCCCCGTGGGTGCTCGGCCCCTGGTATCAGGCCGACGACTCCGAGGAGGCCGAGCTGGCACTGCTGCGGGAAGCCGACGCGCCGCTCTCGGTCCTGCAGACCTACACCCATTACCTCCCCTGCGGCGACCAGGTCGGCCGCGAGGCGGCCGAGGCCGAGCGGATCGAGGGTGCGCACGCGGCCGGGGTCGCGATCACCACCTACTTCAACCCGATGATCTGCACCGACTACGAGCCCGCCTACTCGCGCGCGGCGGCAGCCGGGGCCCTGACCGAGGACGCGGGCGGCGATCCGTATCTGTTCCGCTACGGCGCCGACGTCGACGAGAACTTCAGCGTCGCCCAGTTCGACTTCTTCACCGAGGCCGGCCAGGGGCAGTACGGCAGGCTGCTCGACGAGGCGATCGCCGACGGCTACGACGGCTGGATGGAGGACTTCGGCGAGTACACGCCGCTCGACTCGGTCTCCGATCCCGGCGGCGGGCGGCTCCCGGGCACCTACGCGCACAACCTCTATGCGACCCGTTACCACTGCGCGGCCTACCTGCGGACGGTCGCCGCCGAGCGGCCGATCGTCCGCTTCCAGCGCTCCGGCTGGACCGGCGCCGCTCCCTGCGCCCAGGTGGTCTGGGGCGGCGACCCGACGACGGGCTTCGGCTACGACGGCCTGCGCTCCGCGGTCACCCAGGCGCTCTCGGCGGGGACCTCGGGAATCGGGATCTGGGGCTCCGACATCGGCGGGTTCTTCGCCCTCGGGGAGCGAAGCCTGTCGCCGGAGCTGCTCGCCCGCTGGGTGCAGCTGGGCTCGGTCTCGCCGGTGATGCGCACCCAGGCCAACGGGGTCGCGGTGCCGGCGAAGGAGCGCCCGCAGGTGATCGATCCGGACCAGCTCGCCAACTGGCGCCGCTACACGAAGCTGCACACACAGCTCTACCCGTACCTGACCGCGGCCCTGCGCACGTACCGGAGGACGGGCCTGCCGCCGATGCGCCACCTGGCGCTGGCGCGCCCGGGCGACCCGCGCGCCGCCTCCGCCGACGATCAGTTCCTGCTCGGTCCCCACCTGCTCGTCGCTCCGGTGCTCGACCAGGGCGCGACCGAGCGCACGGCCTATCTGCCCGGCGGCCGCTGGGTCGACCTGTGGCGCTCGGCGACCTATCGCGAGGGCAGCGGCGGGCTCGCGCTCGGCGGTGCCGTCGTCTTCGGAGGCCGGCGCCAGGTGACGGTCCCGGCGCCGATAACGGAGCTACCGTTGTTCGCGCGCGCTGGGTCGGTGCTGGCGCTGCTGCCGCCCCGCGTCGACACGCTCGCCGGCTACGGCGACCGCGTCCGCGGCCTGCACACGTTGCGCGACTTCCGCGACCGGATGCGGCTGCTCGCCTTCCCGCGCGGCGAGCGGATCTCGCGCTTCGGCGAAGGGGAGAAGCTGCGCTCGCGTGAGTCCGCCGGCCGATGGACGCTCGAGGTCGCCGGGCACCGCACCCGCAGCTATCGGATCCAGGCCTCGCTGGCGACGCTTCGCGATCGGTTCCGGCCCTGCTCGGTGAGCGTCGACGGGCGCGAGCTGCCCGCCGCCCGCTGGAGCTACGACCGGGGGACGCGGGTGCTCGACGCCCGCTTCGGCGGCCGTGACCCGGTGCTCGCGGTCGAGGGCTGTCAGGGCACCAGGTAGCGGCCGAAGAGCTCGCCGGCGTCGGCGTCGGCGAGCAGCCAGCCGAGCTCCAGCCCGCGCTCCTCCTCGGCGAGCCCGGAGACGAAGCCGGGGCCGACCCCGCCGGCGAGCTTCGGCGCGTGGGTGACGAAGAGCTCGTCGACGAGCCCGTTCGCGATCAGCTCGGCGTGCAGGCGCGGCCCGCCCTCGCAGAGCAGCGCCCTTACGCCCTCCTCCGCGCGCAGGTGGGCGAGCAGGGCGGTCAGGTAGAGCTCGCCCACCTCGCGGAACAGGCTCACCGGCGTCTCGGTCGGGGGCGGCTCGCCACCGGAGGCGGTCGCGATCAGAATTCGCCCGTGACCCTCGGTGAACAGCGGCGCGTCCCAGGGCAGGTCGAGGCTCGCCGAGACGACGACCATCAGCGGATCCGGCGAGAGGCCCTCGGCCTCGCGGCGCTCGCGCTTCGCCGGATCGCCGATCACCCGCCCGTAGCGCTCGGCGCGCATCGTCCCGGCGCCGATCATCACCGCGTCGACGCGGGTCCGCAGCCCGACCAGCATCGCGGTGTCGGTCGCCGAGCCGATCGCCCCGGAGCGGCCGGAGATCGTCGCGTGACCGTCCAGGGTGAGGGCGAAGTTGGTGATCACGTACGGCCGCTCGGGATGCGCGAGGGCGACCAGGTCGAGGGCCGCGACCTGGTCGGCCACGGTCGTCTCGGCGACGTCGGGCAGCAGCCTCCGGATCGGCTCGTCGCCGCTCACCAACCCTCCCGGGGGCGGGCGGCCTCGAGCTCCGGCACGAGCGCCTCGGCGACCCCGGCGCGCTCGTCCGCGGCGATCGCGACCCGCATCGTCAGCCGATGTCCTCGACGTCGAGCGGCGCCCGGCCGCGCGGCTGCTGCGGCGCCGGCCGCTGCTCGACCGGCGGGTTCGCCCGCTTCACCGTCTTGCCGCCCTTGAGCTCGAGCTCCTCGTCGTGGTGGCTGATCGTCAGCTCGTCCCCCTCGACCAGCTCGTAGGTGGTCTCGGCGTCGGCGGCCGTGACCTCGACCACCTTGCGTCCCAGGCTGAGCCGGAAGCAGAGGCCGTCGAGCTGTTGCGGCAGGCGCGGCGCGAACGAGAGCGACCCGCCGTGATCGCGCATGCCGCCGAAGCCGGCGACGACGGCGATCCAGGCGCCCGCGAGCGACGCCATGTGGACGCCGTCGCGGGTGTTGTGCTCGAGGTCGTCGAGGTCCATCAGCGCGGCCTCGATCGCGTACTCGAAGGCGAGGTCGAGGTGGCCGACCTCGGCCGCGACGACGGCCTGGGTACAGGCCGAGAGGGATGAGTCGCGCACGGTCAGCGGCTCGTAGTAGTCGAAGTCGCGCGCCTTCTCCTCCGGGGTGAACGAGTCGCCGAACAGGTGCAGCGCCAGGACCAGGTCCGCCTGCTTGATCACCTGCTTGCGGTAGATGTCGAAGTAGGGGTAGTGCAGGAACAGCGGGTAGTTCTCGTCCGGGGTCGAGTCGAAGTCCCAGCGTCCGTGCCGCGTGAAGTTCTCCGACTGCTGATGGACCTCGAGCGCGTCGTCGTACGGGATCCTCATCCGGTCGGCGGCGTCGCGCCAGGCGGCCGCCTCCTCCTCGTCGACCCCGTGGGTGCGGGCGAGCTCCGGCAGCCATTCGGCGAGAGCGGCCGCGTCGCGCAGGTTGCGCTGCGCGGCGAGGTTGGTGTAGACGTTGTTGTCGGCGATCGCCGTGTACTCGTCCGGGCCGGTGACCCCGTCGATGCGAAAGGCGCCGCTGGCGTCGTGGTGGCCGAGCGACCGCCACAGCCGCGCCGTCTCGACCAGGATCTCGAGTCCGCAGGAGCGGGCGAAGTCCTCGTCCCCGGTCGCCTGCAGGTAGAGCGCGGTGGCGTTGGCGATGTCGGCGTTGACGTGAAAGGCGGCGGTCCCGGCGGGCCAGTAGCCGGAGCACTCCTCGCCGCGGATCGTGCGCCAGGGGAAGGCCGCCCCTTCGAGCCCGAGCTGCGCCGCCCGCTCCCGGGCCATGCCGATGGTCGCGTGGCGCCAGCGCAGCGCGTCGCGCGCGGCGTGCGGGACCGAGTAGACCAGCAGCGGCAGAACGAAGGTCTCGGTGTCCCAGAACGCGTGCCCGTCATAGCCCGAGCCGGTCAGGCCCTTGGCCGGGATCGCCCTGCCCTCCGCGCGGGAGCCCGCCTGGACGACGTGGAACATGCCGAAGCGCAGCGCCTGCTGCAGCCGCGGGTGGCCGTCGACCTCGACGTCGGCTCGCGCCCAGAACGCGTCCAGGAACTGGCGCTGGGCGACGAGCAGTGCGTCGTAGCCCGTGTGGCGCGCCTCGGCCAGGGCCCCCTCGACCTGGTCGCGCAGCGCCGGGGTCGAACGGCGGCTCGACCAGCCGTAGGCGACGAACTTGGTCAGCACCAGCGGCGAGCCCGGGCTCAGCTCCGCGGTCACCGTCGCCCGGGCGAGGTCGTCGTCGATGTCGATGTCGACGTCGAGCCCGGAGGGCCCCTCGATCACGTGGTCCATGCCCGTGGCGGTGCGCAGCAGCGAGCGTCCGGTCGAGTGGACCAGCACGGCGCTGTGGTCGTGCATCGCCTTGTACTCGCCCACCAGCGGGTTCGGCACCGCCGCCGCCCGCGGGTCGTCACCGCCCGCCGGCAGCGGCTCGTTCGCGACCAGCTCGGACTGCAGCACCACCCGCGCCGTGCCGCGGATCGGCTCGACCTCGTAGCGGATCGCCATCACGGCTCGCTGGGCGAAGGAGACGAAGCGCACGCTCCGGACCCGGACCGGCTGCCCGGTCGGCGTGATCCACTCGACCTCGCGGGTGAGCGTCCCGGCGCGCAGGTCGAGCGTCCTCACGTGCTTCTCGAGCTGGCCGTAGCGGGCATCGAGCAGCGAGTCGCCGACCAGCAGCCGGATCAGCTTTCCGTTGACGACGTTGGTCACCGACTGGCCGTCCTCGGGGTATCCGAAGCCGGCCTCGGCGTAGGGCAGCGGGCGACTCTCGAAGAACCCGTTCAGATAGGTGCCGGGGAGCCCGTGGGGCTCGCCCTCGTCGAGGTTCCCACGCACCCCGATGTGGCCGTTGGAGAGCGCGAACACGGACTCCGACTGGGCCAGCACGTCGAGGTTGAGCTCCGACTCGCGGACGACCCAGGGCTCGACGTCGAACACCTGCGGCATCACTCGCGCAGCTCCGCGAGGTCGTTGACGACGATGTCGGCGCCATGCTCGGCGAGCGACCTTGCGTGGTCGCCTCCGACCCGGTCGACGCCGACGACGAAGCCGAAGCCCCCCGCGCGGCCGGCTTCGACCCCGGCGAGCGCGTCCTCGTAAACAACCGCCTCCGAGGCCTCGACCCCGAGCAGCCGGGCGCCGGCGAGGAAGGTGTCCGGCGCCGGCTTGCCGGCGAGCCCCTCGCGCTCGGCGAGGTGCCCATCGACCACCTGCTCGAACAGGTCGGCGATCCCGGCCGCCTCGAGCACCGCCTGGCAGTTGGTGCTCGAGGAGACGACAGCGCGGCTCATGCCCGCCTCGATCGCCGCCTTGGCGTAGGCGACCGAGCCCTCGTAGGCCTCGACGCCCTGCTCTGCGATCAGCTTCAACACCAGCTCGTTCTTGCGGTTCCCGAGCCCGGCGATCGTCTCCGTCGACGGCGGATCGTCCGCGCCGCCCTCCTTCAGCTCGATCCCGCGCGACTCCAGGAACGAGCGCACTCCGTCCGCCCGCGGCTTGCCGTCGACGTAGGTGCCGTAGTCGGAGACCAGGTCGAACTCGCGGAAGGGCTCGCCGGTGCGCTCGGCGCGCGCGCGCAGGTACTCGTCGAACATCCGCTTCCAGGCGGCCGCGTGGACCTTCGCGGTTTGCGTGAGCACGCCGTCGAGATCGAACAGGCACGCCCTGATCCCGTCGGGAAGTCCGAGGCTCACGCGCCGAAACCTATCTCCCGGTTCAGCCCGGAGCGTGGTTGGCGCGGATCAGGCCATCGGGATCGAAGTCGCGCTTCACCCGCGCCAGCCGCTCGGCGGTCTCCGAATCGAAGATCTCCTCCGTGTCGGCGCCGCGCTCGATGAAGTTGAGGTACTCGCCGTCGGCCTTCCACGGCGCCAGCCGCTCCTGGATCAGGCCGATCCGCTCGCGGATCGCCTGGTCGGCCTCCGGTCCCATGACCACGCCGACAGCGAACATGACGAACTCGGCGTCGATGTGCGAGAGCGCCCCGGCGTCGTCGGCGGGCCGCCCGAACGCACCGCCGAGCTGGCGCAGCTCGGCCGAGACCAGCGGCGAGCCGGACTCCGGCCCGACCGCCTCGTAGAACGCCTCGATCGCCTCGTCGGGGAGCTCGCGGATCAGCGCACCGTCGCCGCGGCCGGGGACCGGCGGCTCGGGGTCCATGTGGATCCGGCTCAGACCGGCAACCGGGATCTGCCCGAAGGTGTCCATGATCACCTCGCCGAGCTCGCGCATCGGCGCGAACAGGCGCTCGCCGGTGGCCTGGTCGCCGATCGACGCCCCGTCGATCGTCAGCAGGGGCCGGTCGCGAAGCGGCTCCGGGACGTCCGGGATCGGCGGCGGGCGCAGGAAGCGGACCACCGAGCTCGCCTCGTCGGGCAGCTCGGCCGCCCAGTCGCGATAGCGGCGCACGGCGTCGGGACCGAGCTCGGCCGGGAACAGCAGCGCCCCGGCGTAGACATCGGTCATCTCGATCAGCTCGACATGCAGCGCGGTGACGATCGCGTAGGCGCCGCCGCCGCCGCGCAGGGCCCAGAACAGCTCCGGGTCGTTGTCGGCGTCGACGGTCCGCTGCTCGCCGTCCGCGGTCACCAGCTCGAGCGCCCGAACCTGGTTGCAGGCCCAGCCGTGACGCCGCCCGAGCCAGCTCAGGCCGCCGCCGAGGGCGTAGCCGGCGACTCCGACGTTCGGCGAGGAGCCGGGCAGGAAGCAGAGCCCGTGCTCCTGCGCGGCGTTGCTCAGGTCCATCGCCAGGACCCCGGCGCCGACCCGGGCGGTGCGCCGCTCCGGGTCGACCTCGGCCCCGCGCAGGCGCTCGGTCTTGATCACGATCGTGCCCTCGAGCGAGCCCACCGCCACGGCCCCGTGGCCGGGTCCCTGGCCGAGCAGCTTGAGGTCGTGGTCGCGGGCGAAGCCGACCACGGCGGCGACGTCGGCGGCGCTCTCGACGAAGGCGACCGCCTCCGGGTGCGGGTTGGCGGCCAGGTTCCACGCCTGGCGGGTCTCGTTCCAGTCCGCGTCCTCCGGGGTCGAGATCCGTCCGTCGATGCTGAGCTCGCTGAAATCCATGCCTAGTCCTTCTTTTTGTATGCCTTCGCCGGATAGTCCTTGAAGAAGACCGAGACCGTGTGGCCGGTCGCCGGCCAATCGGGGACGTTC
>DASPGZ010000024.1:0-10803 GCA_035620355.1 Solirubrobacterales bacterium
GGAGGCCTGACCCTCGCCACGCTCGCGGACTTCCTTGCTCGCCATCACAGCCATCTCCGGTCCCCTCACTTCTCCAGGTAGCTGAGCTTGTACTTGCCGATTTGGATCTCGTCGCCGTCCTCGAGCCGGTGCGACTCGATCCGCCGCCGGTTCACGTAGGTGCCGTTGAGCGAGCCCAGATCGTCGATGTAGTAGCCGTCCTGCCGATGGACGAGCAGCGCGTGGTTGCGCGAGACTGTGACGTCGTCGAGGAAGACGCCGGCGTCGGGCGTGCGGCCGATGCTGATCCGCTCCTCGTCGACGGCGAAGCTCTCCCCCGCCCTGCCGCCGCCGGAGCGGATCACGAGCGCGGCACCGACCTTCTCGACCTCCTCGTCGATGTCGATCGGCGTGTACTCGCCGGTCTCGTCGACCTTGTAGGTCATCGTCGTCGGGTCGTCGCCCTCCTCGGGGCGGCCGAGGAAGGCGCCGCACTTCTGACAGTAGTTGGCGCCTTCGGGGTTGACGAAGCCGCACTCCGGACAATGGAGCGCCATCGCTTAGTCCTGCTCCCCGCCCGCGACCACCTAGGCCTCGTCGGTCTCGGGGTGTTGGACCTTGCCGAGGAGGATGTCGGTCAGCTGCTGGACGTCGGCGCCGGTGAGCGCCGCGTCGCCCGCCTCGCGCTTCACCTTCAGCCGGTTGACCAGCTCCGCGCGCAGGATGTCGATCTTGCCGTGCAGGACGCGCCGGCGGTAGGAGACCTCCCGCTCGTCGTCGGTGAGTTGGCCGATCAGGTCCTTGAGCTCCTGATCGCTCATCGAACCCATGTCGGGGAACGTGTCTTCGTAGTCGGTGCTCATCTCATCCCGTGGTTCGCATTGCCCCGGCCGCAAGCCGGGCTGGAGCGATTATAAGCCTGATCCGCAAACTTCAAGTTGAGCTTGACGGTTGCACGAGCGCCTGCGCCCGTGAGCGGGCGTCGCGGACGTAGATCACGGTCGCCAGCACGCTCATCGCCACCCCGACCACGAAACCGGCCCGGATGATCCACCAGTCGACCACCATGCTCCAGAAGATCCCCCCGAAGATCAGGAAGACGCCGATCCGCCCGACCCAGTTGATCTCGAGGTCGATCCCGCGCCGCAACGCCGCCCGGGCGAGGAACAGGGTGACCACCTCACGCGCCACGACGACCAGCAGCGCCCAGCGCGGCAGCAGCTCGAAGTGCCAGCAGACGACGGCCCCGGCGAGCACCGCGGCGCGGTCGACGACCGGGTCGAGCAGCGCACCCATGCGCGAGTACTGGCCGGTGGCCCGGGCGAGGAAGCCGTCCAGGTAGTCGCCGGCGGTGATCCCGAGGTAGAGCAGCGCCGGGGCGGTCGCGCGCCCGTCGCCGGAGTCGAAGGCGAGCACGAGGAAGACCGGGATCGCGGCCAGCCGCAGGTAGCCGACCATGTTCGGAATCGTCCACGGGTGAAGCGGCGCCCCCTTGCGCGTCTGCGAGGGCGAGGGGCCGGATCGATCGATCCCGAACAGGCGCCGCTTCGAGGGCATGCGGCCGTTCAGGAGAGCGCGTCGAGGATCTCGCCCGCGCGCCTGGCGGCGTCGGCGACCGCCAACCGGTGGTCGGTGCCCGAGCGCCGCTCGCGGGCCTCGACCTCGCCCTCGGCGAGCGCCCGCTTGCCGACCACGAGCCGCAGCGGGCAGCCGAGCAGCTCGGCGTCGGTCAGCTTCTCCCCCGGCCCGGCCTGGCGGTCGTCGAACAGCGGCTCGAGGCCCGCCTCGCTCAGCTCCTCGTAGAGCCGCTCGGCGGCCTCGAAAGTCTCCTCGCCCGGCTTGCCGAGGGCGACCAGGTGGACCTGCCACGGCGCCTGCGAGCGCGGCCAGACGATCCCGTCCTCGTCGGCGCCCTGCTCGATCGCCGCGGCGACGATCCGCGCCGGTCCGATCCCGTAGCTGCCCATGACGATCGGCCGCTCCTTGCCGTCGGGATCGAGATAGGTCGCCCCGAGCGGCTCGGAGTAGACGGTCCCGAGCTTGAAGATGTTGCCGACCTCGATCGCGGTCTCGATCTCGATCGGGTCGCCGCCCGGCGACAGGTCGCCGGCCTCGACCGAGCGGATGTCGAGCTCGGTGAACTCGAAGTCGCGTCCGGGCTCGACCCCGATCAGGTGCTCGTCGGGGCGGTTGGCGCCGGCGAAGTAGCCCGAGCCCTGGATCGCGGCGTCCTTGATCACCGGCACCTTCGCGTCCACCGGCCCGATGAACCCGGGTGGCCCGAGCTCGGCCTCGATCTCGTCCGCGGTCGCCTGGCGGAACGGCGCACCGAGCGCGTTGCCGAGCTTGATCTCGTTCAGGCGATGGTCGCCGCGGACCAGACAGAGGACCATGCCGCGGCCCTCGACGACCACCGGCATCGCCTTCAGCGCCGCGCCGGGCGCGACCCCGAGCGCCTCGGAGACCTCGGCGACCGTGGTCAGGCCGGGGGTCGGCACCTGGCGCGGGGCGTCGAGTGCCGGCGGCAGCTCGACCGGCTGCGCCTGGGCCGAGGCGACCTCGACGTTGGCGGCGTAGCCGGGCGCCAGCGCGACCTCGTTCTCGCCCGCCTCGCACGGGGCCATGAACTCGTGGGCGCCGGAGCCGCCCATCATCCCGACGTCCGACTCGACCTCGTACCAGCGCAGCTCGCAGCGGTCGAAGATCCGCTCGTAGGCGCGCCGGTTGAGCTCGTAGCTCGCCGCCAGGCTCGCCTCGTCGCGATCGAAGGAGTAGGCGTCCTTCATCGTGAACTCGCGGGTGCGCAGGACCCCGGCGCGCGGGCGGGGCTCGTCGCGCTCCTTGGTCTGCACCTGGTAGAGCAGCTTCGGCAGGTCGCGGTAGGAGCGGATCTCCCGTGAGATGTGGAAGGTGAGCGCCTCCTCGCTGGTCATCGCGAGCACGTGCTCGGTCCCCTTGCGGTCCTCGAGCTTGAACAGCTCGGCCCCGATCGAGTCGTAGCGTCCGGTGCGCCGCCAGATCTCCGCCGGCTGCAGCACCGGGAGCAGCATCTCCTGGGCGCCGATCGCGTTCATCTCCTCGCGGATGATCGTCTCGACCCTGCCGACCACCCGGTAGCCGGCCGGCAGCCACGTCCACAGGCCGGCGCCGAGCTGGCGGATCAACCCGGCGCGAACCAGCAGGCGGTGCGAGACCGACTCGGCGTCGGCGGGATCCTCGCGCAGGGTGGGCAGGAAGAGGCTGGAGAGGCGGGTCACCGGGCGGCCAGCCTACCGAGGGGCATACCATCGCCGTTGGGCGTGAAGCTGATCATCCAGATCCCCTGCCTGAACGAGGCGGAGACGCTGCCCAGGGTCCTGGCCCAGCTTCCCCGCGAGCTCGCCGGGTTCGACGCGGTCGAGTGGCTGGTGATCGACGACGGCTCGACCGACCGGACCGCCGAGGTCGCGCACGCCCACGGCGTCGACCACGTCGTCCGGCTGACCAACAACAAGGGCCTCTCGGCCGCGTTCCAGGCCGGCGTAGACGCGGCCCTGAAGCTGGGCGCGGACGTGATCGTCAACCTCGACGCCGACGACCAGTACGAGGTCGAGGACATCCCGGCGCTGGTCGCGCCGATTCTCGACGGGCGCGCCGACATGGTCGTCGGCGACCGCGGCGTCGACACGATCGAGCACTTCTCGGCGACCAAGAAGGCGCTGCAGCGGCTCGGCAGCTGGGTCGTGCGCCGCGCCTCCGGTACCGACGTCCCCGACACGACCTCGGGGTTTCGCGCCTACAACCGCGAGGCGGCGCTGCAGCTGGTCGTCGTCTCCAACTTCACCTACACGCTCGAGAGCCTGATCCAGGCCGGGAAGATGCTGGTCGCGGTCGAGCACGTCCCCGTGCGCACCAACCCGCAGACCCGCGAGTCGCGGCTGTTCGACTCGACCGGCTCCTACGTGCGCCGCAACGCGCTGGCGATCTTCCGGGCCTACGTCCTCTACGAGCCGCTGCGGGTGTTCTCGATCATCGGTGCGGTCTTCCTCGTCGGGGCGCTCGCCGCCTGGATGCCGTTCGTGCTCGATGTCGTCCTCAACGGCGACTCGACCGGCCACGTGCAGTCGCTGATCCTCGGCGCGGTGCTGATGCTGGTCGCGGTGCAGATGTTCGGACTCGGGATCATCGGCGACGCGCTCGCGGGACAGCGCGTGATCACCCAGCGGGTGTTCGAGCGCGTCCGCCGGCTCGAGCTGCAGGCCGAGATCGAGCCCTCGCACCTGGAGCCGGCCCCGCCGGGGCCGAGCGCGCTCGCGCGCACGCTCAGGGTCGGGCGGATCCGCGGGCGGGGTTGAAGACCAGCTGCCGGTAGACGAAGAACTTGCCGGCGAACGAGATGCACAGCGAGGCGCCGGTCGCGACCAGGTAGTCGACGTCGGCGCCCAGGTGCAGGGCGAGGAAGATCCCGTACTCGAGCACCCGGAAGGCGGCCGAGGTGAGCGCGGTCTCGAGCGCCTGGCGGCCGACCCCGAGCCGCTGGCCGGGGAAGACCCAGCGGCGCAGCAGGGTGAAGTTGGCGGCGAAGGCGAGCGCCAGGGCCGGGATCGGGGCCACCGACTCGCTCAGGCCGACGAGCTCGTGGAAGAACGCCGTCGCCGCGATCACGAATGCGAACGAGAACGCCGACGAGACCGCGTAACGCCACAGGTCGCCGAAAGAGCCCCTCACCGGGCGCGAGTGTAGGCATCGACCCAGCCGGTCACACGAACCGCTGCCCGGGCTGGAATCATGCCCGCGCGTATGTCCGAGGGCGGCAACGTCTACGACAAGTACGCGACGACCAACCCGATCGAGCGGCGGCTCGTCGGCGGCTTCCTCGCGCAACTCGGCGAGCTCGCCGCGCGCACCGGCGCGCGCGAGGCACACGAGGTCGGCTGCGGCGAGGGCGAGCTCTCGATCATGCTCGCCCGGCGAGGCCTGAGCGTGCGCGGCTCCGACATCTCCGAGCAGGTCGTCGACGAGGCGCGCGCCCGTGCCGCGGCAGCCGGGCTCGAGATCGCGTTCAAGGCCGCCCCGGTGACCTCGCTCGAGCCCGGCGCCGACGCCGCCGAGCTGGTCGTCTGCTGCGAGGTGCTCGAGCACGTCGACGACCCGGTCGCCGGGCTCGAGACGCTCGCCGGGCTCGCCCGGCCGTGGTTGTTGCTGAGCGTCCCCCGTGAGCCGCTGTGGCGGGCGCTGAACCTGGCCCGGCTCAAGTACGTCGGCGAGCTCGGGAACACGCCCGGGCACCTCAACCACTGGTCCAGGCGCGGGTTCCTGGACTTCCTCGCGGAACGGGTCGAGCTGGTCGAGGTCCGCAGCCCGCTGCCGTGGACGATGGCGCTCTGCCGGAGCGATCAGGGGTGAGCGCCCCGCGCCGCCTGCTCGGCTCCGCGCTGGCGCGCCCGGGGGCGGTCGCGATCGTCCTCCTCGGGCTCGCCTGGGGGACGATCATTCATCAGACCGGCTGGGCCCAGCTCGGCCACTACGCCGAGGTCAGGGCGCTCTCGGACGGCCGCAAGAACGTCGACCCCTGGCACTGGGAGACCGGCGACGTCGCCTACATCGACGGGCACTACTACTCGGTCAAGTCGCCGGGGATGGCGGCGATATCGGTCCCTCCCTACCTGTTGCTCGAGGCGGTCGGCGGGCTCGACGTCGCCGGTGACGCGGCCCTCCGGGCGCGCGACGCCGAGCAGCCCCGGTGGGCGCCGAACGAGGACTCACCCTGGGCGCAGTACGGCTACGACCGGAGGCGGGCCGTGCGGGTCGAACAGCGGATCGAGGCCGCGACGCCGGTCGTCTGGCTGCTCACCCTGATCGCGGCGGTGATCCCGTCGGTGTTGTTGCTGTTCCTGGTCCGCGGGGTCGGCGAGCGCCTCGTCCCCGGGTACGGGACGGCGGCGGCGATCACCCTCGGCCTGGCGACGATCCTGATGACCTTCGCGACCGAGTTCTTCTCGCATGCGATCTCGACCACGGTCGCCTTCGGCGCCTTCTGCGTGCTGATGCGCGAGCGCCAGGGCGAGCCGCGTCCGGCGCTGGTCGCTCTTGGCGGCCTGCTCGCCGGCCTCGCCTGCACGTTCGAGGTCCAGGCCGGCCTGGTCGGAGTGGTGCTCGCCGCCTACGCGATCGCCCGCGGCGGCTGGCTCCGCCGCGCGGGCGCCTACGCCGGCGGCGCGCTCGTCGGCGCCCTGCCGATGCTCGCCTTCAACACCTGGATGCTGGGCGCGCCGTGGAAGCTCGGCTACCGCGACGCGGTCGCCGAGATCGGGGTCTCCGGCCACGCCGAGATCGGCCTCAACGACGACGGCTTCTTCGGCATCACCCTCCCCCGCCTCGACGCCGCCGGCGACCTGCTCTACGGCGGCCGCGGGTTGCTGGTGCTGACGCCGATCCTGGTCATGGCGGTGATCGGGGTGCTGATCATGCGGCGCTCGGGCCATCGGGCCGAGGCGTGGACGATCCTCGGCGTCGCCGGCGCCTACTTCCTCTACGACGCCGCCTACTGGCAGCCGTACGGTGGCGGTACTCCCGGCCCGCGGTTCCTGATCCCGGCGCTGCCCTTCGTCGCGGTCGGGCTCGCCTACGCCTACCGGGCGCGGCCGGCGACCACCCTGGCGCTGGCGATCCCCTCGGCCCTGGCGATGCTCGTCGCCACGATCACCTATCCCCTGCTCGGCGAGGAGGGCACCCGGCGATGGGTCGAGCTGCTCGCCGACGGGACGATCGAGCACACCGTGTGGACGATCGCCGGGATCGGTCCCAACTGGCTCGCGATCATGCCCTTCCTGGCGCTGCTCGGGGGCGCGATCTGGTTCGCGGTCAGGGCGACCCCGTCGGCGCTGCCCGTCGATCGCGCCGACCTGGCGACCGCGGCCGGTGCCCTCGCGGCCTGGATCGCCGTCGCCGTGATCGGGCCGACGATCGCCGCCGACCCGGTGACCCCGCTCGACGGCGGCCCCGAGACCTTTGCCCTGATCGGGACTGGGGCGCTGCTCGCCGCGATCGTGCTGCTGGTGCTCCGCGGCCGCTCGCGGATCCCCGATCAGCGGCCGGCGGCCGCGCCGTCGCCCGGGCCGGAGCTGGCGCTCGGCGACACGAGCTCGTAGACGATCACCTCGCCGAGGCGGTAGCGGCGCAGCCCGAGTCCGGCGATCGGCCGCGCCGCCGCGCCCTCCTGGTCGGTCCCGGGCACCCGCGCCGGATGCAGGATCACGCTGCCGATCCCCTGGGCGCGCATCAGCGCGACGCTGTCGCGATCGGGGAAGGTCGCCATCCCGTCGACCACGGCCTGCGTGTACTCCGGCTGCACGCTGGAGCGGCCGTTGATGATCTCCGGCAGGCCGTCGGTGGACCAGAACAGGTAGCGGCGGTTGTCGGTGGCCAGCTGCGCCGGCAGGTGCAGCTGCGGGGCCGCCACCTCCGAGACGTCAGCGGGCGCCGGCGGCACCCGGGGCTGCGCGAGGCTGTCGGTCGGGTCGAACGGCAGCCCGCGGCCCTCGACCGCGATCGCGAGCGCGGCCAGCGCGACGGCGCCGACCGCCGCCGACCGCGCCTCGAGTCGCGGCACCCGGACCCGCAGCGCCCGCCAGGCGGCGACCGCGCCGGCGCCCGCGAGCAGGGCCAGTCCCAGGCTCGCGAACGTGAACAGCCTCCCGGGCGTGCGGATCCCGTCCCACCCCGGTAAGAGCTCGTAGACGATCCGGTACGGCCACAGGTAGCCGCCGGACTCGTAGAAGCCGAGCGCGAGCACGCTGGTCCCGGCGACCCCGATCCCGAGGCCGATCCTCACCCCGCGTCCGAGCGGGCCCGCGACCAGGCCGGCGATCGCCAGCGCGAGGATCGCGAGACCCGGGAACAGCGTCTTCTCCTGCGGGTTCTGGAGCTCGTCGCGGATCGCCGAGGTCGCCCCGCCCCAGATCAGGTTCTCATCCGGGGCGACGGCGAAGACCTGCGGCGAGTCCGAGAACGCCTCGACCGTCGACGGCGGGCGCTCGGCGTCCGGCTGCTCGTCGGCGACCCGCATGTAGGGGCGGGCGATCAGCGCCGCGGAGACCAGCAGCAGCACCGCGCCGGCGACGCTCGCGAACACCATCCCGCGCGGCAGCGGCGGGCGACCGCGCCGCCACCAGAAGACCGCCGCGATCGCTCCCAGCAGCGCCAGCAGATAGACCCATGGCAGCCCGAGGCTCGGCCCGAGGCTGAACTGCCAGGTGGCGATCGCGAAGGCGGCGAACACGGTCCAGGGGCGCCGGCGGTGGAAGCCGCGCAGCCCGACGGCGAGCGCGAGCGCGATCCCGCCGCTCGAGATCACGTGCAGGTGACCGTCCTGCTCGAGCCGGAAGGGCGCGAACGCGAAGGCCACCCCCGCGATCGCGGCGCCGCCGGGCCCGAGCCCGAGCTCGCGGGCGAGCAGGTAGGCGCCGAAGAAGCAGAGCGCGTAGGCGAACAGGAACAGCAGGTCGTAGCGCGTCGCCGCGTCCTCGGGGCCGGAGCCGATCAGGCCCGCCGGCGCGTAGCCGAGCAGCGCGTCGGAGAAGGCGAGCGTGTCGTCGAGCGGCCAGAACTGGTTCGACTGGAAGAAGTCGAGCGGCTGGTGGCCGAGCGCGTAGCCACCCCAGGCCACCTGCCAGGACTGCGGCAGCGGGTCGCCGAGGTCCTTCGGGATCGTCTCCCCGAGGTGGAGCAGCAGCGGCCAGTTCATCACCACCGCCAGCAGGCAGCCGGCGAGGGCGGCGAGCAGCAGCTCGCGTGCGGTCGTCTCGGTGCGCTCGGCGGCTCGCAGGCCGCGCATCCTCTCAGTCGGTCGGGCGGTGCACGATCTCGAGCTTGATCCCGTCGGGGTTGTAGAACTCGAGGCTGCGCTCGAGATCGGTGACGACCAGGTCCAGGTGATCTACCGGGCGCAAGGCCTCAGGCGCGGGTGAACCGGCGCCCGGCGGTCGGCGACGCGTCCTCGGACAATCCCGGCCGCTTGCTCGGCCCCGCGTCCGCGGCGGCCGGGTCCGCGCCTGCACCGCGCTTGACCGGCTTCAGGAACGGCTCGGCGGTCACGTCGTTGCCCTCCGCCCGCGCTCGCTCGGCCTCCAGCTTCGCGATCCGCTCCGGGGTGAGCTCGTCGACGTTCTCCTCCTCGATCCGCTGCAGCCACTCGGCCCCCTCGGCGGCCTTGCTGTCGTCGACCTCGACCGACCCACGGTCGAGCGACTTGTCGATCTCGGCGAACAGGGCATCGACCAGCTCCGCCTGCGGGACCTTCTTCAGCGGCTTCCCGTGGGCGAAGATCAGGCCCTCGTTCTTAGCCCCGGTGATCCCGAAGTCGGCGTGCGACGCCTCGCCGATCCCGTTCACCGCGCAACCGAGTACCGCGACCTCGATCGGCTCCGCGTAGCCCTCCAGCCTCGCCTCGATCTCGGCGACGACCGAGTCCATGTCGAACTGGAGCCGGCCGCAGGTCGGGCAGGCGATCAGCACCGGTCCGCGCTCGCGCAGCTGCAGCGCCTTGAGGATCTCCCAGGCGACCTTGACCTCCTCCTCTGCGTGGAAGGTCGAGAGGCTGATCCGGATCGTGTCACCGACCCCGTCGGCAAGCAGCGTCCCGAGCCCGACCGCCGACTTCAGCGAGCCCGACCACTTGGTCCCCGCCTCGGTGATCCCGAGGTGGATCGGGTACGGGATCCGCTCCGCGAGCAGCCGGTTGGCGGCGATCGTGTTCGGGACGTTGGTCGACTTGATCGAGACCTTGAAGTTCTCGAACTCGAGCGACTCCATCATCTCGACGAACTCGGTCGCCGCCGTCACCAGCGCCTCGACCGGGTTGTCGCGCTCGAGCGCGTGCAGGTGCTTCGGCAGCGAGCCGGAGTTGACCCCGATCCGCATCGGCACGCCCGCCTCGGTCGCCCGCAGCGCCACCTCGGCGACCTTCTCGCGGCCGCCGATGTTGCCCGGGTTGAGCCGGATGCAGTGCGCTCCGGCGTCGATCGCCTTCAGCGCCAGTGTGTGGTTGAAGTGGATGTCCGCGATCACCGGGATCGGCGAGCGCTTGACGATCGTCCGCAGCGCGACCGCGTCTTCGTCGCGCGGGACCGCGACCCGGACCAGATCGGCCCCGGCCTCGGCGACCTTGGCGATCTGCTCCATCGTCGCCTCGAGGTTCGCGGTCTCGGTCTTGGTCATCGTCTGCACCGCCACCGGGGCCCCACCCCCGATCGGCACCCCGCCGACGAATACCTGGCGCTTCGAGGCCATGTGCTCAGGATAGGGCTTGCAATCCAGGCCGGTTGGCGATACGTATGCACGGATGATGAGGGCACGAATCGCATGCGCGATGGCCCTGCTTGGACTGCTCGTGTTCGCGCCGGCGGCGAGCGGCGCGCATCACCTCGTCTTGATCCGGGAGGTCTCCCCCGGAACGACGGCAAATCCGACGGCGGAGTTTGTCGAGCTGCAGCTGACAGCCAATAACGAGAATCAAGTGGCGAATCAGGCCATCGTCAGGCTCTACAACGCCGCAGGCACGATGACGAACAGCGCCATGTTCACCTCGAACCCGCCGAACCCCCAATCTCAGCGACGGATGCTGGCGGCGACGGCAACGGCCGGTGCGACGCCTGATCTCGTGCTGCCGACAACCGACGCGCTCGGCCCGGCGGGGACGGCGTGCTTCGACTCAACGCTCTTCGGCCCACTCGACTGCGTGACCTGGGGAGCCGCCACGGCGCCGGCTGGGCAATCGCCGAGTGGATCCCCGGCAACGACGGTCCCGGACGGCTCGTCCCTGCTGCGCTCGATGTGCGCGGGCAA
>DASPGZ010000025.1:0-3483 GCA_035620355.1 Solirubrobacterales bacterium
GATCCACGAGCCGGTGGAGGTCTGCCTGCTGGGCGGGGGCGGCCAGGCGCTGATCGACGGCCAGGTGCTCGCCGCGGGGGCCGAGGAGTCATACGAGCGGCGCAAGTTCGAGCTGCGCTTCCCGAAGGGCTTCGACGGCGAACAGTTCCGGCTCGAGGTCGCCGGCAAGAAGCGGCTGCTGCCGAAGGCCGACGGGCCGGCCGCCTACCGGATCGTCGCTCCGCAGCGGGTGCGCCCGGCGCCGCCGCCCGGGGAGGAGTGCCCGTGAGGCGGAGTCCGGCAGGACGAAGCCGAGCCCGGCCGCTGTTGAGGCCGCTTCTATGAAGTTAGACGTGGAGCGCGCCACGCTGGTGGTGATCGACGTTCAGGAGGCCTTTCGCAAGGCGCTGCCCGGCTTCGGCGACATCGCCGCCTCGACCGCGACCCTGGTCCGGGGTGCGGCGGCGATCGGGATCCCGATCGTGGTCACCGAGCAATATCCGAAGGGGCTGGGGGAGACGGTGGCCGAGGTCGCCGCCCATCTCCCGGAGCGCACCGAGCGGGTCGAGAAGGTGCGCTTCTCGGCCGCCGAGGTCGAGGGCTTCGAGCTCGGGGGGCGCGACCAGGCGCTCGTCTGCGGGATCGAGGCGCACGTGTGCGTGAACCAGACGGTGCTCGACCTGATCGACGAGGACGTCGAGGTGCACGTCGCCGCCGACGCCGTCGGCTCGCGGACCGAGGCGAATCGCGAGCTCGGTCTGGCGAAGATGGAGCGCGCCGGGGCGATCGTCAGCGGGGTCGAGATGGCGCTGTTCGAGCTCCTCGGTGGCTCCGACGCGAAGGCCTTCAAGCAGGTCCAGGGGTTGGTCAAGTGAGGCGGAGCGAAGCGAGCGCCTATGTGCTGCTCGAGGACGGGACCCGCCTCGACGGCGACCTCTGCGGGAGAGGCTCGGAGACGACCGGGGAGGTCGTCTTCAACACCGCGATCACCGGCTATCAGGAGGCGGTCACCGACCCGAGCTACGCGGGTCAGATCATCACCTTCACCTATCCGCTGGTCGGCAACTACGGAGTCGGCGCCGCGGCGATGGAGTCCGACCGGGTTCAGGCCCGGGCCGTGATCATGCGCGAGGCCAAGAACGGCGAGGACGCCGCCGACGCCGAGGCCGGCTGGCTCGACTGGCTCGACGCCTGCGGGGTGCCGGCGATCACCGGCGTCGACACGCGCACCCTGGTCCGCCACATCCGCGACCGCGGTGCGATGCGCGGCGGTCTGTTCTCGGCCGAGACGCCCGAGGCCGAGGCGCGCGAGCGGATCGAGGCCGAGCCCTCGATGGCCGGGGCCGACCTGGCCCGCGGCGTCAGCCCCGGGGAGCCGGTCGAGCTCGACGGCGAGGGGCCGCACGTGGTCGCGCTCGACACCGGGATCAAGCACAGCATCATTCGGCAGTTTCGCGAGCGGGGCGCCCGGGTGACGCTGCTCCCGTGCGCCACCGGCGCCGCCGAGGTGCTCGCCCGCGAGCCCGACCTCGTATTCCTCGCCAACGGTCCCGGCGACCCGGCGGCGCTCGACTACGTCGTCGGCACCGTCCGCGAGCTGGTCGGGACCAAGCCGGTGGTCGGGATCTGCCTCGGCCACCAGCTGCTCTGCCGCGCGGTCGGCCTCGACACCTTCAAGCTCCCCTTCGGCCATCGGGGCACCAACCACCCGGTCAAGGACCTCGGCACGGGGAAGATCGACATCACCTCGCAGAACCACGGCTTCGCCGTCCGCCCACCCGGCGGCGGCGAGACGATCGACACCGACGAGCCGGTCCGCTGGGAGACCGACTTCGGCGCCGCCGAGCTCACCCACCTGAACCTCTACGACCGCACGGTGGAGGGGCTGGCGCTGCGCGACGTCGCCGGCTGCACCGTCCAGTACCACCCGGAGGCCGGGCCCGGACCGCACGATGCGCGCTACCTCTTCGACCGCTTTCTGGAGCTGGTCTCGTGAGGCGGAGCGAAGCGAAGCCGAGCCGCGCCGCTGTTGAGGCGCCTGACTCATGATCTGGCCGCCGCCGGCACGGGCCCTCGACGGCACCATCGTTCGGCTCGAGCCGCTCGGCCGCGAGCACCTCGAAGGCCTGCGCGCCGCCGCCTCGGACCCCGAGACCTGGACCTGGATCGACCGCAGGATCCCGGGTGAGCCGCTCGCCTTCGACCGCTGGTTCGAGACCCGGGTCGGCGCCGGGCTCAGCCACGCGGAGTGGCCGTTCGCGACCATCTCGCTCGCCACCGGCGAGCCGATCGGGAGCAGCTCGTACCTGACCATCCGCCCGGACCAGCACGGGCTCGAGATCGGCTGGACCTGGCTCCACCCCTCGGCCTGGCGGACCGGGGCGAACCTGGAGGCGAAGCTGCTGATGCTCGGCCTCGCCTTCGACGAGCTGGGATGCATGCGGGTCGAGTTCAAGACCGACGCTCGCAACGCCCGCTCGCGGATCGCGCTCGAGGCGCTCGGCGCCGGCTTCGAGGGAATCTTCCGCAAGCACATGCTGATGCCGCTGACCGGGGTCCGCGACTCGGCCTACTACTCGATCACCGACGACGAGTGGCCCGAGCTGCGCGAGCGATTGGCGGCGCGGCTCGAGCGCGGGAGGGAGGCGGCGGCGCATGCCTAGGCGCGACGACCTCGAGAAGATCATGCTGATCGGCTCCGGCCCGATCGTGATCGGCCAGGCGGCGGAGTTCGACTACTCGGGCGTGCAGGCGTGCAAGGTGCTGCTCGAGGACGGCTACGAGGTCGTGCTCGTGAACTCGAACCCGGCGACGATCATGACCGACCCCGAGTTCGCCGACCGCACCTACGTCGAGCCGCTGCTGCCGGAGAGCGTCGCCCGGATCATCGAGCGCGAGCGCCCCGACGCGCTGCTGCCGACGCTGGGCGGGCAGACGGCGCTCAACCTGGCCAAGGACCTCCACGACGACGGCACGCTCGAGCGGCTCGGGGTCGAGCTGATCGGCGCCGACTACGAGGCGATCCACCGGGCCGAGGACCGCGAGGCCTTCCGCGAGACGATGGAGTCGGCCGGCCTGCGGGTGCCGTGGTCGGCCATCGTCACGGCGGTCAGCGAGGCCGAGCGCGGCCTCGCCGGCGGGTCGATCGAGCTTCCGGCGATCGTCCGGCCCGCGTTCACCCTCGGCGGCCAGGGCGGCGGAGTGGGGCGGACCGAGACCGAGCTGCGCCAAGTCGTCTCGGAGGGCCTCGCCGCCAGCCCGATCAACCAGGTCCTGGTCGAGGAATCGGTGCTCGGGTGGGGCGAGTTCGAGCTCGAGGTGATGCGCGACCGCAACGACAACGTCGTCGTCGTCTGCTCGATCGAGAACGTCGACCCGATGGGGGTCCATACCGGCGACTCGGTCACCGTAGCCCCGGCGCAGACCCTTACCGACCACCTCTACCAGGAGCTGCGCAACCAGGCCCTGCGCGTGATCAGGGCGGTCGGGGTGGAGACCGGGGGC
>DASPGZ010000026.1:0-24924 GCA_035620355.1 Solirubrobacterales bacterium
GTCGCGACCATGCCGGTGCCGACGAACTCGACGTAGTCGAGGCCGTCGACCGACGAGACGATCGTCGCCCCGAGCCCGAGCCCGAAGGCGAGCAGGTAGATGATCGGCTCGAGCACGCTCGAGAACGTGGTCGCCTTCCAGTAGGTGCGGAAGTTGGCCAGCTCCCGGCTCATCACGCCGGCGATCGCCGCCCGCTCCAGCCGCCGGGTGCCGATCGGCGCCCTCGCCTGCATCTCGCCCACGCTGATCCCTTACTCCGCTTCCTCGCCCGTCAGCAGCACGAACACGTCCTCGAGCGAGGCGGCCCGGCGGACCGCGTCCTCGGGCAAAGCGCCGTTCGCCGAGCGCTCGGCGCCGACGATCGCGATCGCCGGCCCCGCGGGTCGCACCCGCAGGCCCTCGGACTCGGCCAGGGCGCGGACCTCGGCGAGCCGGTCGGCGGGTCCGTAGACCTCAGCCGTCTCGCGGCCGGCGTACTCGGCGATCAACTCGGCAGGCCTGCCGCGGGCGACGACCTTGCCGTGCGCCATCACCGCGACCTCGTCGGCGAGCCGCTCGGCCTCCTCGATGTAGTGGGTCGACATGAGGATGGTCGCGCCGCGCAAGCGCAGGCCGTCGATCAGCGACCACATCTCCGTCCGGATCTGGGGGTCGAGGCCGACGGTGGGCTCGTCGAGCAGCACCAGCCTCGGGTCGTGGACGAGCCCTCGCGCCAGCAGCAGCCTCCGGCGCATGCCGCCGGAGAGCTCGTCGACGGCGTCGCGCCGCCGTCCGGTGAGCCGGGCGAGCGCCAGCGCCCTGTCGACCGCTGCGCGGACGTCGCGGACCCGGTAGAGCCGCGCGAACACGGCCAGGTTGTCCTCGACGGTGACGTCGACGTCGAGGTTGTCGAGCTGCGGCACGACGCCCATCTCGGCGCGCGCCGCCTTCGCCTCGGCCGGCAGCTCGTAGTCGAGCACCCTGATCTGGCCCGAGTCGGCGATCGCCTGCCCGGTCAGCAACCGCATCGTCGTCGACTTGCCGGCCCCGTTCGGGCCCAGCAGGCCGAGACAGATGCCGGCGGGCACCTCGAGGTCGAGCCCGTCGACGGCGGTGATCGACCCGAAGGTCTTGACCACGCCGCGGAGCGCGATCGCGGATCGCTTGTCGGCTGTCCCGCTCATCGGCTTCCCCAGGGTAGACCGGGCGTCCGCGCCGGACTCATCGACGGGCTCAGAACAGCCTCGCCTGGCTCCCGCGGGGCTTCTCCGCGCCGTCGACGCGCTCGTCCTTCGCCGGCCGCGTCGTCCCCCGCCCCCGCGAGCCGGCGGTGAACCTGCGCGGTCGCCGGCGGCCGCGCGCCCGGCGGGCGAGCGCCTCCCGCTCGTCCTTGGCCATGTAGGCGCCGCGGCGGTAGAGCTCCTCGTAGCGCGGCACCAGGTCGGGCCGGTACTGACGCAGCCAGTCGAACCAGATCTCGCGCACCTCGCCCCGCAGGTGCAGGCCGACCCCGCCGACGCCTTGGGCGCCCGCCTCCCCGACCGCCTCGACCAGCTCCTCGACCTGGCGGGGCGCGTCGTTGACGCCAGGGATCAGCGGAGCGATCAGCACCCCGGTGGCGATCCCGGCGCGGTTGAGCTCGGCGAGCGCCTCGATCCGCTTGCGCGGATGCGGCGTGTGCGGCTCGGTCGCACGCCAGGCCTTTTCCTCCAGGGTCGGGATCGAGAGGTTGGCGACGAACTCGGTCCGCGCCGAGATCTCGCGCATCAGCTCGAGGTCGCGGAGCAGGAGCGGCGACTTGGTCAGCACCGAGCACGGATTGGCGAAGTCGCGCATCGCCTCCCAGATCCCCTGCATCAGCCCGTAACGACCCTCGACCCACTGATACGGGTCGGTGTTGGTGCCGAGCGCCACGTGCTCGCCCTTCCAACTGCGCCGGCCGAGCTCGGCCCGCACCACCTCCGGGACGTTGACCTTGACCACGATCTCGCGTTCGAAGTCCTCGCGCGGATTGAGGTCGAGGTACTCGTGCGTCGGGCGGGCGAAGCAGTAGACGCAGGCGTGGGTGCAGCCGCGGTAGGGGTTGATCGTCCACCGGAACGGCATCCGCGACTGCGGCGGGACCCGGTTCAGCCCCGACCTCGCCTCGACCTCGTGGAAGCGCACTCCGAGCGCCTCGGGCGCGTCGAACGTGCGCACGGTCGACTCGCCGATTCCCGGCAGCGACCCTTGCGTCTTCGCGTCTCTTTCGAGGTTGTCCCAGCGCACGAACACATGTTCGCAAATGGAGGCGACGGACCGAGGACGCCGCGGCCCGCCGATCGATAGATAGCCTACGAATATCTAGCTAGCTATGGAGTGCTACCCTCGATCGGATGGCGAAGACGGCGACACCCGCGGGGACGGCGAAGGCGGACCAGGCGCGCGAGGATTTCGAGGCCGCCTGGGATCTGTTCTTCGGCGCGATTCGCCGCGCCCGGGGCCGCTCCGCCCAGGAGGCGGAGAAGGAGGGTCTCAGCCTCGCCCAGTTCCACCTCCTCTACGCGTTCGCCGACCGGGGGGCGCGCGAGACGATCCCGGTCGGCGCGCTCGCCGAGTCCGCCGGAATCGCGCAGCCGACCGCTACCCGGACGCTCGACGGGCTCGAGCGCCAGGGGATCGTCAAGCGCCGCTCGTCGACCGCCGATCGGCGCTCGATCGAGGTCAGCCTCAGCGCCCGCGGCCGCAAGCTGCTCGAGCGCAAGCGCAAACTGGTCGCCGCCAAGCGCCGGGCCGTGTTCGACTCGCTCTCCGACGACGACCGCCCCGCGGCGGCCGCGCTGCTCCGCCACCTCGCCGAGGCGATCGAGGACGGCCGATGACCGCCGACCCCGCCCGCCAGCACTACGGCCTCACCCTCGGCGTGCTCGTGCTCAGTGCGCTCGCCTACGCGCTCGCCCAGACGATGGTCGCCCCCGCGCTGCCGGCGATCCAGTCCGACCTCGGAACCTCGACCACCACGGTCACCTTCGTGCTCACCGCCTATCTGCTCACCGCCTCGGTAGCGACCCCGATCGTCGGCCGGCTCGGCGACATGTTCGGGAAGGAGCGACTGCTCCTGATCACGCTGATCTGCTTCGGCGCCGGCTCGCTGATCTGCGCCTTCTCGCACTCGATCGGGATGCTGATCGTCGGCCGCGCGGTCCAGGGCGTCGGCGGCGCCGTCTTCCCGCTCGCCTTCGGGATCATCCGCGACGAGTTCCCGCCCGAGCGGGTCGCCACCGGGATCGGCCTGATCAGCGCCACCTTCGGGATCGGCGGCGGCGCCGGGCTCGTGCTCAGCGGGCTGATCGTCGACCACCTCGCCTACGAGTGGATCTTCTGGCTCGCCCTGGTCTTCGTCGTGATCGCGATCGTCGCCACCCACCTGTTCGTGCCCGAGTCGCCGATCAAGTCGCCGGCGAAGATCGACTGGGTCGGCGCCGGGCTGCTCACGGTCGGCCTCAGCGCGCTGTTGATCGGCGTCAGCGAGGGCGCCTCCTGGGGCTGGAGCGACGGCCGCACCCTCGGGCTGCTGGGGATGGGCGTGCTCACGCTGCTGATCTGGATCGGCTGGGAGCGCCGCGCGCCCGAGCCGCTCGTCGACATGCGGATGATGGCCCAGCGCGGGGTCCTGACCACCAACCTGACCGGCTTCTTGGTCGGCTTCGGGATGTTCGGATCGTTCATCCTCATCCCCCGCTTCGTCCAGGTCGACCCGTCGATCTCGGGCTTCGGCTTCGACGCCACGGTCACCGAGGCAGGCCTGTTCCTGCTGCCCTCGGCGCTGGTGATGCTGTTCGCCGGGCCGATCTCGGGCTGGCTCGGTACCCGCTTCGGCTCCCGGCTGCCGCTGCTCCTCGGCACCGCCGTCTGCACCGTCAGCTTCAGCTTCCTCGCCGCCGCCCACTCGGAGCGCTGGGAGATCTACCTCGGCACCACCCTGATGGGGGTCGGCATCGGGCTCGCGTTCGCCGCGATGGCGAACCTGATCGTCGAGGCGGTCGATCGGACCAAGACCTCGGTGGCCACGGCGATGAACACGATCATGCGCACGATCGGCGGCTCGCTAGGCGGCCAGATCACGGCCTCGATCGTCGCCGCGCACGTGATCGCCGGCACCGTGGCGCCTGCCGAGACCGGGTTCACGATCGCCTTCGCACTCTCGGCGGTCGGCGTCGCCGCCGCCTTCTGCGCGGCCCTGGCGATCCCCTCACGGCTGCCCTACGCGACCCGCCGCGGCGATCCGGTGGTCGCGCCGTCGGCGCCGCTCGCGACCCAGCAGCAGGGTTAGAGCTCGAGCTCCGCCGGGACGACGCTGAGCTCGAGCACGCCGCCGTCGCGGACCACCCGCGCCGGCGTCTCGGTCCCGATCAGCTCGGCGACCATCAGCCGCTGGAGATCGGTGGCCGATTCGATCGCGGCGCCGTCGAGGTCGAAGATCACGTCCCCGACCCGGATCCCGGCGACGGCCGCGGGGCTGCCCGGGACGATCTCGACCACCTCCACCCCGCGCTCGGTGCCGGCCTCGGCCCGCGAGCGGGGCGGCAGCGGCGCCGGCCCGCCGGCGATCCCGAGGTAGGCGCGGCGTACCCGCCCGTCGCCGATCAGCGCCGCGATGATCCGCTGGGTCGTGGGGCTGATCGGCACCGCGAGCCCGAGCCCGACGCCGGCGACCGCGGTGTTGATCCCGATCACCCTGCCGCGCCCGTCGGCGAGCGCGCCGCCCGAGTTGCCCGGATTGAGCGCAGCATCGGTCTGGATCACGTTGTCGATCACGCGTACGCCGCGGCCCGCGGCCGCGGGCAGCGCCCGGCCGAGCGCCGAGACGACCCCGGCGGTCACCGAGCCCTCGAACCCGTGCGGGTTGCCGATCGCGACCACGAGCTGGCCGACCCGGAGGCGCTCGGCATCGCCGAGGTCCGCGGGGATGAGCTCGTCGCCCTCGGCCCGGATCACCGCGAGGTCCGAGAGCGGGTCGGTGCCGGCGACGGTGAACGCGAGCTCGCGGCCGTCGGTGAACCGCGCGTTGCCGCCGTCGCTCGAGCCGACCACGTGGGCCGAGGTGAGCAGGTAGCCGTCGTGAGTCAGGGCGACGCCGCTGCCGGCGCCCGCCTGGACCCGCCCCCGGCGCGTGCGCTTCTGCACCCGCAGGCTGGCGACCGACGGCGAGAGCCGCTCGGCGACCGAGGACACGGCCCGCGAGTACGCGTCCAGGGCCTCCTCGTCTCCCGGCGTTGAGTCCACCGGGACGTCGAAGGCGGAGATCGGACGAGGCTGGGGGGCCTGCGCCCTCCCCTCGATCAGGCGCAGCGTTGACATCTGTCCCTACAGGCTAGTCGGGCGGCTACGCGGGCTTCGCGGGAGCCCCGACGCCGGCGACCAGCGCCGCCGCCCGCGGCAGCACCTCCGGCGGCAACCAATGGCCGGCATCGGTCTCGAGATACTCGGTCGCGAGCCCGGCCTCGGACAGGGTCCGGTTCGCGAGCCGGGCGAACTCGACCGAGATGATCGGATCGTTGGCGCCGTGGTGGATCAGGACGGGCAGGCCCCGGCGGGCCTCGAGCTCGGGAGCCCAGCCGTCGACCGTGGGGATGAAGCCGCTGAAGGCGAGGATCGCCGCCGGCGAGGGCCTCCCGATGCCGAGCCCGACCGCGTAGGACATCACCGTTCCCATCGAGAAGCCACCGATCACGGTGCTCTCCCAGCTCAGCCCGCGCTCGCGTAGGAGCCCGTCGAGGAAGCCGGTGAGCGCGGCGTAGCTGCCCGCGAAGGTGACCGGGTCGGGGTAGCCGACCCGTGGCACCAGGTACCAGTGCCGCCCGCCGGGAGGTACGTCGGTGAGCGGCGCCCCGGTGGTCACGCCGAGCAGCCGCCGCTCCGGGTCGAGCGCGTCGAGCAGGCCGTAGAGGTCGTTCTCGTCGGCGCCCCGGCCGTGGTTGAGAACCAGGGCGCCCTGCGGCTCGCCGGCCGGCTCGCGCAGGCGGTGGACGAGCCCGTCCGCCATCAGGACGACGACCTTGCCGCTGTCCGCGGGTTGACCACCGGGGTCAGCGCCGCCTCGATCTGCTCGCGCTGGTCCTCGAGGAACGGCGGCAGGATCAGCTCCTCGCCAAGCCGCTCGGGATCCTCGTCGACGCCGAAGCCGGGCCCGAGGGTCGCGACCTCGAACAGGACTCCGCTGGGCTCGCGGAAGTAGATCGAGCGGAACCAGAACCGGTCGATCACCGGGGTCGCCCGGGCGCCGGCCGCGAGCGCGCGCTCGCGCCAGTCGGTGTGCTCGTCCATCTGCGAGGCCCAGGCGATGTGGTGGACGGTGCCGGCGCCCTCCCGGCCCGGCTCGGCCGGCGGCTCGTCGTAGGCCCAGAGGCCGCCGCGCGATTCGCCGCGCGCCTCCCAGCCGTCGCCCTGGCGCTCGAACTCGAGCGTCTGCAGCAGTCCCGCGCTGCGCTCCGGGTCTCCGGAGTAGGCACGAGCGGCGTGGAACCCCTGCAGCGCGAGCTCACCCGGGATCTCGGGGTGGTCCGCGATCAGCGGCTGATCGCCGACGGAGGCGACGACGAGCTCGTGCTCGAGGCCCTCCGGGTCGGCGAACCGAAGCGAGTCGCCCTCGCGGTCGGTCTCGACCCCGGCGCCGGCGAGCCGCTCGGCCCAGAAGTCGATCGCCTCGGCGGAGCCGACACGCCAGACGATCCGGTGGACCATCCCGGCGCCGGCGCGCCCGCGCGGGGCGCCACGGAACTCGAAGAAGGTGATGTCGCTGCCGGGGCTGCCCTGCTCGTCGGCGTAGAACAGGTGGTAGACGCTGGGCGCGTCCTGGTTCACCGTCTTCTTCACCATCCGCAGGCCGAGCATGCCCGCGTAGAAGTCGACGTTGGCCTGCGCGTCGCCGGTGATCGCGGTGATGTGGTGAATGCCCTCGAGCTTCATGCGGTCTCCTCGGTCGCCAAAGTAATTGCAGAGTCAACTATATCAGATAGTTGCGCAAACAAGCATTGTTACCCTCTCGGCATGGCGCATGCATCGAACCTGCTCACCGGCCGCGAACTGGCCGCCTGGCGAGGGATGCTCGAGACCCACAGCCGGATGGTCGCCGAGCTCGACGCCGAGCTCGAGCGCGACCACGGCCTGCCGCTCACCTCCTACGAGGTGCTGATGTACCTCGGCGACGCCGACGGCAACAAGCTGCGCATGGGCGAGCTCGCCGACAAGCTCTTGCTCAGCCGCAGCGGGATCACCCGGCTCGCCGACCGGCTCGAGCGCCAGGGCCTGATCGCCCGCGAGCGCTGCACCGACGACGGCCGCGGCTTCAACGCGTTGCTCACCGACGCCGGCCGCGAGCTGCTCGCGGTCGCCCGCCCCGCGCATCTGGCCGGCGTCAGGCGCCACTTCCTCGATCGGCTCTCGCCCGACGAGATCGAGGTCCTCGGCGGGATCTGGGGCCGCCTGCGAGTCCAACCCCAGAACCCAGCGTTGGACGAAGCGGCCTGATAACGCCCGCTACGCTGGACGGCACATGACCGTCGATTCGACCACCGAGGGGACCTCCGCGATCGACAGAACGCGGGTCGCAGAGCTGACCGAGCGCGAGATGGCGCGGCTCTCCGAGCGCACACCGAAGTCGAAGGAGCGCTACGAGCGCGGGCTCAAGGTGATGCCCGGCGGCGTCCCGTCCTCGTTCCAGATGAACGAGCCGTGGCCGGTGTTCCTCGAGCGCGGGCAGGGCGCCCGCGTCTGGGACGTCGACGGCCACGAGTACGTCGACTTCCACAACGGCTTCGGGGTGATGGCCGTCGGCCACGCCAACCCGACGATCGGCGACGCGGTCAAGGCGCGGATCGACCTCGGCACCCACTTCGCCGCCCCCACCGACGGCTCGATCATCGTCGCCGAGGAGCTCGTCGACCGCTTCGGCCTGCCCCAGTGGCGATTCACCAACTCCGGCACCGAGTCGACGATGGACGCCGTCCACCTCGCCCGCGGGGTCACCGGCCGCGACCTGATCCTGAAGATCGAGGGTTCCTACCACGGCCATCACGACGCGGTCATGGTCTCGGTCTACCCGCCGCTGGAGGCGCTCGGCGAACGGGACGACCCGCGCTCGGTGCCCTACGGGGCCGGCTACCCGCTGGCGCTGACCGAGCTCACGCGCGCGGTTCCGTTCAACGACGCCGTCGCGCTCGAGAGCGTGCTCAACAAGCTCGAGGGCCAGGTCGCCGGCCTGATCATGGAGCCGGCGATGATGAACATCAACATCATCCCGCCGGTCGACGGCTATCTGGAGCGCGTCCGCGAGCTCTGCACCGCCCACGGCGTCCAGCTGATCTTCGACGAGGTCAAGACCGGCGCGACCGTCGCCCGCGGCGGCGCCACCGAGCGCTTCGGCGTGACCCCGGACATGATCACGCTGGCGAAGGCGATCTGCGGCGGCTATCCGGGCGGCGCGATCGGGATGACCGACGAGCTCGGAGCCGCGGTCGCCGACAACACCGTGGTCCAGTACGGGACCTTCAACGGCAACCCGATGGTGATGGCGGCCGCGGAGTCCACGCTGACCGAAGTGCTGACGCCGGAGGCCTACAAGAAGCTCGAGGACGCGAACGGGTGGCTGCTCGGCCGCTGCGACGAGATCATCGAGCAGTACGGCCTCCCCTGCTACACCCAGGGCCTCGGCGCCAAGGGCTGCGTCGTCTTCTCGAACGAGCCGATGCGCGAGTACCGCGACTACCTGACCATGGTCGACGGCGACCTCTCGACGCTCGCCTGGCTCTACCACATGAACCACGGTGTGTTCATGACCCCGGGGGTCGAGGAGGAATGGACGATCTCGGTCGCCCATACCGAAGAGGACCTGCAGACCTTCGCCGACGCGCTCGAGGCCTTCGCCCGAGACGTCACCGCCTGAGCGAGGCCCGATGGCCGGCGGGCCCGCGGTGCGCCTGTACCGGGCCCAGTGGTCGACGAACTGCGAGCGCGTCGGGCTGGCGCTCGCTCACAAGGGGATCGAGGCGCAGTCGGTGCTGATCGAGTACTCGAACCGCCGCCCGGTCGAGGCGATCTCCGGCCAGCCCCTGGTCCCGGTGATCGAGGACGCCGGCGAGGTGGTCGCGGACTCGGTCGAGATCATGCGTCACCTCGACCGGCGCACGCCCGAGCCGCCGCTGTTCCCGGCCGATCCCGACGCCCGCGCCGCGGTCGAGGTGTTCATCGGCTGGTTCGAGAACGTCTACAAGGCGACGCCGAACGCGATCGAGGATCAGCTCGACGGCGGCGTCCCGGACCGGGCGCGGATCGAGCGGCTCGGGGCGGAGATGGCCGAGCGGCTCGACGTGTTCGAGGGGCTGCTGAGCGGCGGCGGGTACATGGCCGGCGGCGAGCTCAGCGCCGCCGATTTCGTCGCCTATCCGTTCCTCAAGTACGCGGCGGGGCGCGACCCCGCCGACGACGAGACCTTTCACGTCGTGCTCTCCGAGCATCAGACCCTGGGCGACACACATCCCGCGCTGAGAGCCTGGATCGAGCGGATCGCCGCCCTCCCGAGCGCGTACCCGGCACCGTGAGCGACGAGGACGAGGAGCTGCGCCGGCGCGTCGCCGAGCTCGAGCGGCGGGTCGCCGTGCTGTTCCAGCAGACCGGCGCCGCCGACTGGGAGGCCGACGCGCGCTCGGCGCCGCCGGTCTCGGACGAGGTCCGGCTGCTGCTCGGCCGGGGCGAGACCCGCAAGGCGGCGAAGCTCTACATGCAGGAGACCGGGGCCGGGATCGGCGAGGCGACCGCGGCGCTCGGCGAGATCGCGAAGGATCTCCGTGACGAGTAGGGCCGCCGCCTCGATCCTGCTGCTGGCCGCGCTCGCCGCCCACTGCTGAGCTTCGCCCGCCTGGCCGCGGGTAGGCTCAAACTGATGCCGAACCGCCTCGCTTCCGAGACCAGCCCGTACCTGCTCCAGCACGCCGAGAACCCGGTCGACTGGTACCCGTGGGGGCGGGAGGCGCTCGAGCGCGCGGCGGAGCTCGATCGCCCGATCCTGCTCTCGGTCGGCTACTCGGCCTGTCACTGGTGCCACGTGATGGAGCGCGAGTCGTTCGAGGAGGCCGAGACGGCCCGGTTCATGAACGAGCACTTCGTCCCGATCAAGGTCGACCGCGAGGAGCGCCCCGACGTCGACTCGATCTACATGGAGGCGGTCCAGGGGATGACCGGGCACGGCGGCTGGCCGCTGACCGCCTTCCTCGACACCGAGGGCGTCCCGTTCTACGGCGGCACCTACTTCCCCCCGACCCAGCGCCAGGGGATGCCGAGCTTTCGGATGGTGATGGAGGCCGTGGTCCAGAGCTGGGGCACCCAGCGCGAGCAGATCCGCGAGGCGGCGGGGCGGATCCGCACCCAGCTCGGGCACGTCGGGCGGATCGAGCCCTCGGCCGATCAGCTCACCCGGGGCGTGGTCGAGGGCGCGGTCAGCGCCCTCCGGGTGGCGGCCGACATGGAGCACGGCGGCTTCGGCTCGGCGCCCAAGTTCCCGCCCGCCTCGGCGCTCGAGCTGATGCTGACCGTCGGCGAGCCCGGCCCGGTGGAGACGACCCTGAACGCGATCGCCGCCGGCGGCATCAACGATCACGTCGGCGGTGGCTTCGCCCGCTACTCCGTCGACGCGATCTGGCTCGTCCCCCATTTCGAGAAGATGCTCTACGACAACGCGCTGCTCGCGCGCGCCTACCTGCACGGCTACCAGGCGCTCGGCGACGAGCGCTGGCGCGAGACCGCCGAGCGGACGCTCGACTGGGCGCTGCGCGAGATGCGCGGCCCCGAGGGCGGGTTCTTCTCCGCCCTCGACGCCGACTCCGAAGGCGAGGAGGGGTTGTTCTACGTCTGGACCCCGGAGCAGATCCGCGAGGTCCTGGCCGGGGCCGGGCTCGGCGACACGGCGGAGGAGCTGATCGCCTACTACGGGGTCACGGATGCCGGCAACTTCGAGGGCCGCAACATCCCCAACCTGATCGGCCGCTGGGACACGTCGCCGCCCGAGCGGCTCGACGAGGCCCGGGCGGCGCTCTACGAGGCGCGCTCGCAACGGGTCTGGCCCGGCCTCGACGACAAACGGCTCGCCTCCTGGAACGCGCTGATGATCTCGGCGCTCGCCGACGCCGGCGCGGTGCTCGACCGCGATGACTATCTCGACGCCGCGCGCGCCGCGGCCGGGTTCGTGCTCGACGAGATGCGCGACGCCGACGGCCGGCTGCTGCGCAGCTGGAAGGACGGCGAGGCGAAGCTGAACGCCTACCTCGAGGACCACGCCTACCTGCTGGAGGCGCTGCTGACGCTCTACGAGGCGACCTTGGAGGTGCGCTGGTTCGACGCGGCCCGCGAAACGGCCGATGCGATGATCGCCCGCTTCGCCGACCCCGAGCGCGGCGGCTTCTTCACCACCTCCGAGGACCACGAGCAGCTGATCGCCCGGCGCAAGGACGTCGACGACCATCCGATCCCCTCGGGCAACTCCTCGGCGGCCTTCGGCCTCCTGCGGCTGGCGGCGCTGACCGGCGAGGGCTCGTACGCGGAGCGGGCCGAGTCGGTGTTCAGGCTCTTCGGCCGGGTCGCGGCCGAGCACCCCCAGGCCGTCCCGCACATGCTGCGCGCGATCGACTTCCACCTCTCGCCGGTGCACGAGGTTGCGCTGGTCGGCCCCGAGGGCACCGCGGAGCTCGCCGAGCTGGCGGCGGTGGTGCGCTCGCGGCCCCGCCCGCACCTGGTGCTGGCGGGCGGGCCGGAGGGCAGCGAGCGCCCCGAGCTGCTGCTCGAGCGGCGCACCGTCGACGGCCGGGCGGCCGCCTACGTCTGCGAGAGCTTCGCCTGCCGGGCGCCGGTGACAGAGCCCGCGGAGCTCGCAGCGTCGCTGGACGGGTAGATTTCGCGGATGGCCGCGAAAACCGAGCCGAAGCCCAAGACAGCCGGCAAGCTCGCCAAGGCCTACTTCGGCGCGATCGCCGACCGCGACCTCGACCTCGCGGTCTCGCTGTGGAAGCCGGGCGGACGCGACCTGATCCACGGGATCGCCGACCTGAAGGCCCCGCACGACATCAAGGCCTTCTTCAACGGCCTCTACTCCGCCTTCCCCGACTACGAGTTCGAGATCCTCGAGCTCGCCGCGAGCGGCAAGAACGCCGCCTGCCGCTGGCACTCGACCGGCACCTTCCTCGGTCCCGGCCGGTTCCAGGGCCTGGCCCCGACCGGGGCGAGGATCGAGCTGGAGGGCTGCGACATGCTCCGGGTCGAGGACGGGCTGATCGTCGAGAACAACGCGTACGTCAACGGCGCCCTGATCGCCCAGCAACTCGGCCTGCTGCCGCAGCAGGGCTCGACCGCCGACCGGGTCGTCACCGGCGCCTTCAACGCGAAGACCGCCGCGCTCGGCCACCTGCGCCGCCTGCGCGACTAGCGGCTCAGTCCCAGCGGACCGGGGTCGTCGTCCCCGACTCCCAATCGTCGCGGAGGATCGCGTAGCCGATCCCGTCCATCGCCACGTCGCCGGCGGGCCAGCCGCGGCGGTAGACCGCCTCCTGGACGTAGCCGCCGCGGTCGAAGACCTTGCGCATGGCGAGGTTGTCCTCGCGGGTCTGTCCCTCGATCCGCTGCTTCGCCGGATAGCGGGTGAAGACCGCCGCGGTGATCTCGGCGAGCGCCGCCTGACCGATCCCGCGGCCGCGGACGCGCTCGCGCAGGCGGAAGTCGAGTTGCGGGTCGGCGCGGTCCCCGGCCAGCCCCTCGGCCCGGACCAGGCCGACGACGTCGCCGTCGAGCTCGATCATCAGGGTGAGCACGTCGTCGCCCGCGTACTGCTCGCGCTCGAGCTCGGAGACCACCTCGGCCTCGCTGATCGCCGACTGCACCCGATATTCCCAGCGCTCGCCGGTCAGCAGCGCGATCAGCGCCGCGCGGTCGCGGCCGGGGTCGAAATCGCGGAAGCTCGGCTCGCTCACGGGCGCACGGTAACCGGGTCCGCGGCCGCGGGGTTCAGTGCCGCCGGCGCTTCTTCGTCCGCAGGATCGCTTCCATGCCGAGCGCACGATGGTCGGAGAGCGAGCACCAGAGCACGTAGCTGGAGCGTTTGCGCAGCCGGGTGTCGAGGTTCTGGTAGTCCCCCGGCCCGACGATGCCGAAGCCGAACTCGGCCCCCTCGTCCCCGACCCGCGCGATCCGCAGGTCGTGGGGATCCTCGCCCGCGTTGAGGAACTGCAGGATCACCCGGCCCGGGGTCACCTTGGCCTTCGACAACACCAGGTTGAACTCGGTGCCGCGCGCCATCACCCGGGCGGGGACCGGCTCGCTCGGCTTGCCGGCGGCGGGTCCAGCGGTCGCCGCGACCGCTACCAGGGCGACGCCGAGCAGCGCCCGGCGCATCAGCCGATCAGCGCCGCGCGCCCGAAGGCGCCCGCGTCCGGGATCACCGCCGCGGCGTCGACCCCGAACCACTGCTCGATGATCGAGCAGTAGAGACCGCGGAAGTCCGAGGTCGCGCGCAGGTTGTCGTCGGCGTCGAGCTGCGCCAGCCCGGGGAACTCGCCGATCATCTGGCCGCGGACCTGGGTGCCGAGGACGAAGGCCGAGCCGCCGGCGCCGTGATCGGTGCCGGAGTCGTTCTCCTCCGGGCGGCGGCCGAACTCAGACCAGACCAGGGTGATCACCCGGTCGCCGAGCCCGCGCGCCTCGAGGTCGGCCTGGAAGGCGGCGATCGACTCGGTCGCGACCCGGATGTCGGTGTCGAAGCTCTCGGCCTGGTTGTCGTGGGTGTCGAACCCGCCCGGCGCCGAGAGCGCCGCGCAGCGGATCGGCAGGCCCGCATGCAGCATCGCCGCCAGCGCCGAGAGGCTCTCGCCGAACCACTCGCCCTCGCCCTCGGGATAGGGGACCGGCGGCACGATCTCCTCGCCGGAGAACGGCTGCAGCTGCGCCTTCAGCGCCATCGCCTGGGCGGCGGCGCCGCCCGCGGTCTTCATCCCGGCGTCCTTGGTCCGGGCCGCGGCGCGACCGAGCTCGCCGACCGCGCCGTACATGAGCTCCTCCGGCTGGCCCCAGACGTTCTTCGCCCAGAGGTCGTAGGAGGGGCCCGAGATCGCCGCCACCGGGAGCGAGCCGGTCGCCAGCGCCGGCGACAGCGAGCCGTCGAGCGAGAGCCCCTGAAGCGGGTTGTCCTGGGTGCCGATCGTGTCGATCAGCCGTCCCATCCAGCCGGTGACCTCGTTCGGGCGCAGGGCGCCGACCTCCCAGTAGTGGCGCGAGGTGAAATGGGACTGGTCGGGGCTGTCGTAGCCGACCCCCGGGAGCACCGACATCTTCCCCGCCCGGTGCAGGGCGTCGAACGAGGCGGCGGCGGGGTTCCAGCGCAGGCTCGGATCCTCGGCGAACGGCGTCCCCGCGCCCTCGGCCAGCGCCAGCGTCGGGCGCATCGAGCGGTAGATCGGGTCCGCGGTCGGCGAGAGCACCGAGAGCGAATCGACCCCGCCGTCGAGAAAGATCGAGACCAGGACCCGGTCGTTGCCTCCGGCCGCCTGGGCGATGCCCTCCTCGAACCCGGCGAAGCTCAGCTTCGAGGCCCCGTAGACGGAGAGGATCGCGGCGCTCGAGCGGAGCATGAACGAGCGCCGGTTGAGCCCGGTGCCGGCGGGCGGCGGCATCCCCGGCTCGATCGACGGCAACCCGCTGCCGGCCTCGGCCACCGCTCGGCGCATCAGGTGCGAGCGGCTGAACTCCTCGCAGTGGTTGCAACCCATCCTCGGCCTCCTCAGCTCGCCTGCATCTCGGGACAGGTGGCGACCAGCATCCGCAGCGCGTTCTGGCGCAGGAGCCGGAACGTGTCCTGCTGCCAGTCGGCGGTGGCGGCGGCCCCGACGGCGCCCGCGTAGCGCTCCAGGGTCTTGATCGTCTGGCGGCTGAGCGGCGGGTTGCCCCAGAACTTGACCGCCTTGCGCACCGCCGCCTTCGGCGTTTCGGTGGCGTTGTATGAGGCCTCGTCGTCGATCGCGTCGTAGCCGGCGACCTCGTTGGCAGCGGTCCAGCGCCCGCGGAAGGTCGAGGTGTCGAGCCAGCGGGCGTCGTTCCAGCCGGAGACGTTGGGCGGCCGGAACAGGCGCTGGCCCGCCATGTCGGCCATCCACGACCAGTCGCTCTCGATTCCGCGCCGGCGCGCGCGCAGGAGCCCGGCGATGTAGACGATCGGCGGCTTCACCATCACCGGGCCGCGGTAGAAGGCCGGGTGCATGAGGATCGCCTCGACCACCGGCCGGACCGCGTAGCCGCGCTTCACGTAGAGCTGCTCGAGCGCCTTGCGCGTCTTCGGCGACGGCGGCACCGGGATGAAGTAGCTCCAGAGCTTCTCGATGAAGAAGGTCTTGTGGGCGGAGTGCTTGACGCACAGCCGGCAGGAATCGGTCCAGTCGAAGGCCCCGGTCTGCCCGAAGATCGTCTTCGGGGTCGTGTCGTGGCGCTTCGGGTCGAGCCTGAAGTTGACCAGGCCGACATCGTCCTGGTAGTCGGCGGTCCACCCGGTGAGCGCGCGGGCCTGCTCGCGCACGTCGTCCTCCGAGTACGGAAAGCCCTTGGCGTCCGAGGCGCCGAGCGTGAACAGCTCCATCAGCTCGCGGGCGTAGTTCTCGTTCGGGGCGCGCCGTTGGTTGTCGATCCCGGAGAGCCAGACCAGCATCGCCGGGTTCACGGTGACGTCGAGCAGCAACTTGTCGAATGGCCCCATCCAGCGGCGCTCGAACAGCTGCGCCTGCTCGATCGAGAACCTCTGCGAGTTGACGTCGGCGGTCGCGAACCAGTCGTGCCAGATCAGCGCCATCCGCTCGCGCAACGGCTGGTTGGTGCGCACCATCCGGTCCAGCCACCAGAGCTGATCGTGGCCGTAGGCGTCGAACGGGGCGAGCGGGAGCCCGTCCCCGTCGACCGGCGCCGGGCCCCCGAGCCGCTGCTTGCCCTTCGGCCGGGTGAGCGCGTGGACGGCGCCGTTGAGGTTGAAGCGCCGCGCCAGCTTCGCCGCCTCGCCCGGCTTCGGCCCGAAGCCCGCACGCCAGAGCAGACGAGCGGCCTCGCGCTCGCCGAACTTCCCTCGATAAACAGGGACGTCCGCCACTGACCTGTCTAATCGGCCCGCGGGGACGGATCCCTTTAGCGATTCGGACGACGGTGCGCTTGCTCAGAGAATCGAGAGGAAGCGCTCGAGCTCCCAGGGCGTGACCTGGACCCGGTACTCCTCCCACTCCTCGCGCTTGATCTCGATGAAGCGCTTGAACGTGTGCTCGCCGAGCACCCGCAGCACGAGCTCGGACTCGGCCGCGATCTCGATCGCCTCGCCGAGCGTCTCGGGGAGCTGCTCGACCCCTCGCTGGGCGCGTTCCTCCGGGGTCAGGTGGTAGAGGTTCTGCTCCATCGGCTCGGGCAGCTCGTAGCCGTGCTCGATCCCCTCGAGCCCGGCGTGCAGCATCGCGGCGAAGCACAGGTACGGGTTGCAGGCCGGGTCGGGACAGCGGAGCTCGGCGCGGGTCGCCTGCTCCTTGCCCGGGTGGTAGAGCGGCACCCGGATCAGGGCCGAGCGGTTGCGTCGCGACCAGGCCAGGTACACCGGGGCCTCGTAACCGGGCACGAGGCGCTTGTAGGAGTTCACCCACTGCGCGAACAACGGCGCGATCTCGCGCGCGTGGCGCAGCTGCCCGGCGATGAACGCCTTCGCGGTGTCGGAGAGGAAGTACTGGTCGTCGGCGTCGTAGAAGGCGTTGCGGCCGCCGGCCGAGAGCGACTGGTGCACGTGCATCCCCGAGCCGTTCTCACCGAACAGCGGCTTCGGCATGAAGGTCGCGTGCATGCCGTACTTCATCGCGTACTCCTTGACCGTGATCCGGTACGTCATGCAGTCGTCGGACATCGCGAGCGCGCCCTTGTAACGCATGTCGACCTCGTGCTGGGAGGGGCCGACCTCGTGGTGCGCGTACTCGACGTGGATCCCGAGCTGCTCGAGCGCCAGGATCGTCTCGCGGCGGACGTCGGAGCCGGCGTCGAGCGTGGTCAGATCGAAGTAGCCGCCCTCGTCGAGGACCTCGGGGACGCCGCCCTCGGGCCGCGGGTCCTTGAAGTAGAAGAACTCGAGCTCGGGGCCGATGTTGTAGGCGTCGAAGCCCAACTCCTCGGCCCGCTTCAGCGCCCGGCGCAGGATCCACCGCGGGTCGCCCTCGTACGGCTCGCCGCCGGGAACCTGGACGTCGCAGAACATGCGCGCGGTCGCGTTCTCCTCCGCCGGCCGCCAGGGCAGGATCGCGAAGCTCGACGGGTCGGGCATCGCGATCATGTCCGACTCCTCGATCGGGTTGAAGCCGGTGATCGAGGAGCCGTCGAAGCCCATCCCGCCCTCGAACGCGTCCTCGAGCTCGGAGGCGTTGATCGAGAACGACTTGAGCTGGCCGAGAACGTCGGTGAACCAGAGCCGGATGAAGCGCACGTCGCGTTCGCGCACTGCGGCGATCACGTCGTCCGCTGTCTGCGGCCGCTGTCCGGGCTCCGCCATCGGCGCAAGGTTATCCGTGACGGCTCGGCCGACGTATTGGTAGATGGGACAAAGATCGGCGTCGCAATTGCGCCGAACGCAAACGGCGACGTTGCGCCAGACGCACCGATCGAGTACCTTGCTTACGTCACGTAAGTAACAAGCTAAAAGTAAAGTAAAGGCAGGATAACGGCTATCTAAAGCGGGATTCGGACCCCGAGAGCCGCGGAGGACACAAGCGATGACCATCAAGACAGACGTCAGCCGGTTTCACATCCACGACGAGCTCACCGCCCCCGAGGGGAGCGTCAGAATCCTCAAGGGCGTTCAGGGCGCGGCGGGGCAGGTCTCCAAGTTCATCGGCGTGCTCGCGGGAGCGCCGGCGGCACTGCGCGCGTACGCGCGCATGCGCCATGAGCTCCGCTCGGGCTCGCTGCCGCAGACGAGCCGGGAGCGGATCGGGCTCGCCGTGGCCGAGCGCCGCGGCGACCCCTACTCGGTCGCCCAGCACGCGAGGACCGCGCGCGCCGCGGGCCTCGGGCTCGACGAGATCACGCTCGCGCGGGGCTTCGAGTCCGCCGACCCGAAGCAGGCCGCGTTGCTCGCCTTCCTCGAGTCCCTGCTCGACACCGGCCGCCCCGCCCAGCATCTGGGCGAGGAGGCGCGCGAGCACGACTGGACCGATGAGGAGCTGCTGGAGGCCGTCGCGCACCTGGCGATGAACGAGTTCCAGAGCCTGATCGCGAACGCCGCGGCGTTGCCGCAGGACCAGTCCGACTCGGCGGTCCTCCCCGCCGCCGCCTGATCGATCCGGAGAGCGGAGCTGGCCGCTAGCGGGCGGCGAGCTTCGCGACCCGGACCTCGTCCGTGTACTCGAAGCCGAGCGCGCGGGCGGTTGCCTGGGTCAGGTCCCACTTGGCGCCGTTGGCGTAGGGGCCGCGGTCGATCACGGTGGTCCGGATGAAGCGGCCCCGGTAGCGCAGGACCACCTTCGAGCCGCAGGGAAGCGTCTTGTGGGCGACGCCCATCGTCCTCCGGGTGAAGGTCTCGCCGCAGGCGGTCTCGTTGCCGAAGAAGCCGGGCCCGTACCAGGTCGCGCGCTGGGCCGGCATCGCGTTGACCAGCGCCGCCGAGGTCTCGATGTCGACGACCCCGTCGGGGCGCAGATCGGCGGCCGCCTGGAAGTCCTCGACCGCGACCTCGGTCGCGTCCTCGAACTCGTCGACGAGCTCCGGCGCCCCGAAGTCCTTCGCCTTCAGGATCCAGTTCAGGGTGGCGACGTCACCGCCGCAGTCGCCGAGCTTCAGGGTGCGCCTGCCGAGCTGCTTGTTTGGACAACCCGGCGTGATCTCGTCCTCGAACCCGGCGCTGCCGGCGCCCGTGCCGCCGCCACCGGTCCCGAGCCCACCCGAGGCGCTGATCCCGCCGCCGCCCGCCTGGGCGGAGGCGGCGACGCAGCCAGCCGCCACAACGGCCGCCAGGCCTGCCCGCAGCGCGGTCCGCTTTCGGTTGTCGAGTGCCGCAAAACGGCGAGGGCGAAGGTCTTCCATTTCTCTTTCGGACGCTGACGGGGTTAGCTGACGGGCTCGCGCCGAAAGAGCTGGCGCTACGCGGCCGAGGCCTGCGATTCGCCCCTGTTCAGAAGGGATCCCCCTTGGTTGGGTCCCCCGTTCCCCGCGATATGTGGCGGGGATTAAGCGGTGCCGGACGCTATCAGAGAGGTTGGCGCCCGGTTTGCACTTTATGAACGGCCCGTAAGCGTGGACATCGGCTTTCGGGTAGGTCGGCATTCGGGCCCGGCGGCTCGATTCCTGCAACGGCGCTCGTCCTGCCCCCGAACATGAGAGGGGCCCCTTTCGGGGCCCCTCCGCAGCTGGCCTGTAATCCGGATTCTGTCGGGTGCAGCCATCCATCTCACCGGGTCCTAGGCACCCGGTGGGGCTTTCGCCCTGCAGCCCACCTGGATCTCGCCGGGCCGGGTCATCGATCCTGCTTGGCCTTGCACCGGACGGGGTTTGCCTGGCCGCCGCGTCACCGCGACGCCGGTGCGCTCTTACCGCACCATTTCACCCTTGCCTGTGCGCGCCTTAGCTATTGGCGCGCCATCGGCGGTGTCATTTCTGTTGCACTGTCCCGCGGGTTTCCCCGGGTGGGCGTTACCCACCGTCCTTGCCCTCTGGTGTCCGGACTTTCCTCGAGAGTTTCACCTCCCGCGACTGCACAGCCAGCCTCATGGATTCTACGAGGCGCCCCGCTTGCGTCAAGAGTCCCTGCGCGGGATGATCGATTCCATGCCGGAGCGCGTCGTCAAGGGGGCCTGTCCGCACGACTGCCCGGACACCTGCGCGATGCTGACCACGGTCGACGAGGACGGCCGCGCGGTCGGCGTCGGCGGCGATCCCGAGCACCCGATCACCGCCGGCTTCCTCTGCGGCAAGGTCTCCAACTACCTCGACCGCGTCTACTCCCCCGACCGCATCCTCGAGCCGCTGGTCCGCAGCGGCGCCAAGGGCGACGGCGAGTTCCGCACCGCGAGCTGGGACGAGGCGCTCGACCTCGCGGCGCAGCGGGTGCGCGGGGCGATCGACGAGCATGGCGGCGAGTCGGTGCTCCCCTACAGCTACATGGGCACCCAGGGGGCGATCCAGGGCGGTTCGATCGCGAACCGGCTGATGAACGCGATCGGGGCGACGGAGCTCGTGCGCACGATCTGCGCCTCCGCCGGGATCGCCGGCGTGGTCGCGACCCAGGGCGTCTCGCCCGAGGTCGACCCGGAGGAGTGGCACCACGCCCGCTACCTGCTGATCTGGGGTTGGAACCCGATGTCGACCGCGCCCCATCTGTGGCGCAAGCTTCTCGACGCGCGCCGCAACGGTGCCCGGCTCTGCGTCGTCGACCCGTTTCGAAGCCGCACCGCCCGGGTCGCCGACGAGCACCTGCGCCCGATCCCGGGCACCGACGCGGCGCTGGCATTGGGGATGTTGCGAGCGGTGGCCGACGCCGGGCTCGTCGACGAGGAATGGTGTCGCGCTCACACCGACGGCTTCGACGAGCTCTTGGAGCGCCTCGACGCGCATCCGGTCGAGCACTGGGCGGCGATCTGCGGGGTCGCCCCCGAGCAGATCACCGAGGTGGCGCTCGACTTCGCCCGCACCCAGCCGGCGCTGTTGCGGCTCGGGGTCGGTGCCCAGCGCCACCTGGGCGCCCCGGTCGCCTACCGCACGATCGCCTGCCTGCCGGCGCTGGTCGGCGCCTGGCGCCATCGCGGCGGCGGCTGCTCGTACATCCCCACCGCGACCGCCAACGCGATCCCGAGCGCGGTCCTCGACGGGGCCGAGCTGCGCTCGGGCGAGGTCCGCCGGATCAACATGTCGCAGCTCGGTTCGGCGCTCACCGACCTGGAGCTCGAGCCGCCGGTGAAGGCGCTGGTGGTCTGGTCGTCGAACCCCGCCCAGATCGCCCCCGAGCAGGAGCTGGTGTTGGCGGGGCTGCGGCGCGAGGACCTGTTCACGCTCGTGATCGAGCAGTTCATGACCGACACGGCACGCCACGCCGACGTGATCCTGCCGGCGACGACCCAGCTCGAGCACCTCGACGCGGTCTTCTCCTGGGGCCACCAGTACTTCACCCTGAACGAGCCGGCGATCGAGCCGCTCGGCGAGGCGAAGCCGACCACCGAGGCCTTCCGGCTGCTCGCCGCGCGCCTCGGCTACGACGACCCGGCGCTCAGCGAGACCGACGAGCAGCTGCTCGAGCGGCTGCTCGAGGGCGACCCCGGTGGCGTCTCGCTGGCGAGCCTGCGGGAGCGCGGCTGGCAGAAAATCGACCTCGGCCAGGGGCCCGCGCCGCATGCGGAGGGCAACTTCGTCACCCCCACGGGCAGGCTCGGGCTGCGCGCCGACTGGCTCGCCGACGCGGGGGTAGACACGCTGCCGTTCTACGACCCGCCAGCGGAGGCGGCCGGCGGCGCCGCGGGGCCGCCGCTTGCGCTGGTCACCCCGAAGACCCACCTGTTCTTGAACTCGACCTTCGCCAACCAGGAGCGCCAGCATGCGGCGCAGCCGGAGCCGTTCGTCGTCATCCACCCCGACGACGCGGCGGGCCGCGGCGTCGCCGAGGGCTCGCTGGTCCGCGTCTTCAACGAACGCGGCTCGTTCCGGTGCCGCGCGACGCTCTCCGACGACACCCGGCCCGGGGTCTTGGTCGCGCCGATGGGCTGGTGGGCGGCCGACTACGCCGACGGGATCGGCGCCCAGGCGACCACCTCGCAACGGCTGACGGCGCTCGGCGACGCGCCGACCTTCAACGACAACCGGGTCGAGCTCGAGCCGGCCTGAGCGGCCGGAAGCGCTTTACGCGAGATAGCGTTACGCCATTGTGCGTAGGTGCTCCGGTCCTTGAAGGCGTGAGTACTATGCTTATCTGCATTAGTATTGATATGCTGATCTAGCTTATGCACGCACGCGTAGATCGGATTCGCAATCCGTTTCGGTTCGGTGCCTTGGCAAGGGATGAGGACTTCGCCGATCGCGAGAAGGAGGTGAGGACCCTGACCGCCGATGCCATGAACGGCCAGGACGTCGTCGTCTTCGCGCCGCGTCGAATCGGAAAGTCCTCCCTGGTGTCCGCGGTGATGGCCGAGCTCGTCCGCGACGGGGCCCTGGTCGCCGACGTCGACCTGTGGAAGGTCCCGACCAAGGAGAAGCTGGCCGAGGAGCTCGCCGCCTCCATCTATTCGAACCTGACCCGGCTGCGCGATCGCGCCGTCGAAAGGGCGCTCGCTCCGTTTCGCGGACTGCGGATCACCCCGGCGATCACGATCGATCCCGAGTCCGGCGGGATCAGCTTCAGCTTCAGCGCCGAGCAGGGACAGCGCGACATCGACGCGACGCTCGAACGGCTGCTCGAGCTGCCGGCCGAGCTCGGCGCCGATCAAGGAAAGCCGGTGGTGCTCGTCGTCGATGAGTTCCAGGAGGTCGGCAAGATCGGCAAGGACCTGACGAAGCTCATGCGGTCGGTCTTCCAGCAGCAGTCGAACGTCGCCCACATCTACCTCGGGAGCAAGCGACACCTGATGGAGGAGATCTTCAACGACGAGAACGAGCCGTTTTGGCGAAGCGCCAAGCAGATGGAGCTCGGACCGATCGATCCGGAGCAGTTCGCGGGATTCATCACCCGGCGCTTCACCGACACGGGGAAGGCGATCGGCGCCGAGCTCGTGCACCGGATCCTCGCGATGACGAACGGGCACCCGTACGCGACCCAACGGCTTTGCTACGAGATCTGGCAGGAGACCGAGAGCGGCCAAGCGGCCGGCGATCGGGAGTTCACGATCGCGTTCGAAACCGTGCTGGAGTCGGAGGACAGTCATTTCACGCTGATCTGGGAGGACGCGGCGACCGCGCAACAGCTGGTTCTGGGGGCATTGGCGACGGAGCCCGGCCGACCCCTGACCCAGAGCTACCGCCAGCGACACCGACTGCCGGGCGCGAGCACCGTGCAGCGGGCCCTACAGGTGCTGGAGCATCGCGAGCTGATCGGTCGCGCCGAGGGCCAGTACCGGGTCACGGAGCCGTTCCTGTCCGAGTGGATCAACTCGAACATCGCCTCCTCCCCCGCGCAGATCCGCAGCTGACCTCAGTCGAGCGCCGAGCCGCAGGCCGCGCAGCCGGCGCCGGCGCGCAGGCGCCCGCTGCAGACGGGGCACCCGGCGCTGCCGTCGCCGACGAGGTCCTCCCAGACCCGGAGGATCGAGTCCTCCAGCGAAACCCCGCCGGCGCGCGGCTCGAACAGCCGCTGCGCCGGACGCCCCGCCGCGGGCGTGGCCCGGAACCGGGCCGAACGTTGCTTGGTCGCCATCGCAGCGCTCATCAGACCTTCCTGAACACCCCGACGACCCGGCCGAGCAGCTCGGCGTCCGCGGTGCGGATCGGCTCGTAGGCCTCGTTGGCCGGCTCGAGGCGAACGACGTCGGGCTCGCGATAGAAGCTCTTCACGGTCGCCTCGTCGCCGATCATCGCGACCACGATCTCGCCATCGTCGGCGACCTTGGTCGGGCGCACAACGACGAAGTCGTCCTCGAGGATCCCCGCGCCGATCATCGAGTCGCCCTTGACCCGGAGGATGTAGTCGCCGGTCTCGCCGCCGATCACGTCCGGGACCTCGAGGTACTCCTCGATGTTCTCCTCGGCGAGGATCGGCGTACCGGCGGCGACCTGGCCGACCAGCGGCAGGCCCGCCGGCGCCATCGCCCGCTTGGCCTTGCCGACCAGGAGCTCGATCGCCCGCGGCTTGGTTGGATCGCGGCGCAAGAGCCCGATCTTCTCCAGGTTGGCGAGGTGGGCGTGCACGGTCGAGGACGAGTGCAGCCCCACCGCCTTGCCGATCTCGCGGACGGTGGGCGGATAACCGTACTTCGCGGCGTACTTGCCGATGAAGTCGAAGATCTCCTTCTGGCGCTTGGTCAGGTCCACGGCCCGGTCGCTCCTTCGGTCGATGAACAGAACATATGTTCGTACATAGTAGACCGCCCCGCGGACGGATGCAAGACGCCGGGACTGCGAGGGGCCGATCGGCCGACTGCGTCTACAATCGCCGGTCCCTCAAGCGGCTGTGGCGGAACTGGTAGACGCGCAAGGTTGAGGGCCTTGTGGCCCGCAAGGGCCGTGGAGGTTCGACTCCTCTCAGCCGCATCGCGAAGCCCCTGCTAACGCGCGGTTTCGTACTTTGCGCGCTCTCGGACAGCCAGCCGAGCGGGCACCAAACGGGCACCAATCTTCCCTGCCTGCCGTAGGAACAGCCCTAGCACGAGGAAGGCGATCGAGTTCTCGCCCGCGTCGAGCACGATCCGCTCGCGTAGCAGTGGTAGCAATGGGTATAGCCACTCTGCATGGCCGAGCAGAGCGCCGATTACCTTTCCCGGCTTCAGGAGTACAAGCAGCGGCTGGACGACTTGATGGACGAAGCACGGGGGCAAGTCGAGCGGCAAGCGCCGGACGCCCTCGCCAAGATGGCGACGACCGCGAGAACCATCGCCCAACGCCTCGACGACATGGCGAGTGACGTCCGGCAACGGGCGAAGGAAAGAGAAGCAGCGCCGGAAGCCGCAGGGACCTCCGACCGTGCGTCGGACCCGCCGGGCGAACCTCCAGTGCCTCCCGTCGACTAACCCGGTCCGGGCTCGGCCCCCAGCGGGCCTTCGCTTCCGTTGGCCTCCTCGCCGATCGTCGTGACCCCAGAGCAAAAGCGAATCCTCGAGGAGCGCGACCTCGCCGCAACCATGAATCTCCTCCTCAGCGAAGGCTGAGGGCCCGCTTCCTGCGGGCCCCCAACTGCTGCGGTGGACCCCCCAAGTTTGCGAAGCTTCTGGGTGAGTGCAAGGAAGCACAGGAGGCCCG
>DASPGZ010000027.1:0-3308 GCA_035620355.1 Solirubrobacterales bacterium
ATGGACCACGGCACCTTCCTCGGCTGGATCGGCGACGACGTCCTGCACTCGCTCTACCGGATCGCCGACGTCTGCGTGGTCCCGTCGATCTACGAGCCCTTCGGCCTGGTGGCGCTCGAGGCGATGGCCTCCGGCTGTCCCTGCATCGTCGCCGACACCGGGGGCCTGCGCGAGGTCGTCCCCCACAACGAGGCCGGCCTGCGCTTCCGCCCCCGCGACCCCGAGGCGCTCGGCGAGATGGTCGAGCGGCTGCTCACCGATCCCGACCTCCGCGACAGGCTGGTCGCCGAGGGGTCCGAGCACGTGCTGCGCTTCGACTGGGCCGAGGTGGCCGAGAGCACCGCGGGGGTCTACGCCGACCTGGTCGGCGACCCGACCCGCGCCTAGCGGGTTGGACCCGCCCGCGACGATCAGGCGCCGCCACGCGAGCCAGCGGCTCGCCGGCGAGCCGCTCGGGTCGGTGGCCGACGCGGTGCGCTGGTCGGGCGCCGTCCAGGCCCAGGAGTTCGCCGAGGTCAAGTGGTCGCTCGCCGAGCGGATCGCCGGAGCGCCCACCGAGGCCGAGATCGAGCGGGCGTTCACGGACGGCGAGGTCATCCGCACGCACGTGATGCGCCCGACCTGGCACTTCGTCGCCGCCGAGGACATCCGCTGGCTGCTGCGGCTGACCGCGCCTCGGGTCCATCAGGCGAACAAGTACCGGTACAAGCGGGCAGGCCTCGACGGTTCGACGCTCGAGCGGGGCCATCGGGTGTTCGCCCGCGAGCTCGCGGGCGCGGAGCCGCGGACGCGCAAGGAGCTGGTCGCGGCCCTCGCGACCGCGGGGATCGAGGGCGACTCGATCCGCCTCGGGTACGTGTTCGGGCACGCCGAGCTCGAGCAGCTGATCTGCAGCGGCCCGCGGCGTGGCAAGCAGCAGACCTACATGCTGCTCGACGATCGCGCCGGCTCCGATCCCGGTCCGAGCGGCGATGCCGCGCTCGCCGAGCTCGCGAGGCGCTACTTCCGCAGCCATGGGCCGGCGACCGCGCGCGACTTCTCCTGGTGGTCTGGGCTGACGCTGACCCGCTCGCGCGAGGCGATCTCGCTGGTCGAGCCGGCGCTCGATCAGGAGCTCGACGACGAAGGGGAGGGCTGGTTCTCGGTCGGCGCTCGCGAGGCGCCCGCGCGCAGCCGGGCGCTGCTGCTGCCGACCTACGACGAGCTGATCGTCGCCTACAAGGACCTGCGCGTCGACCTGGTCGCGCAGCCGCCCCGCGAGGGGCTGCTGACCCGGACGATCGCGATCGACGGGCGCACCGTCGGCGGCTGGAAGCGGACCCTGGCGCGCGACTCGGTCACGGTCGAGGCGACCGTGTTCAAGCGCCTCCCACGCGAGCAGCGCGAGCAGCTCGAGCTCGCGGTCGCGCGCTTCGGCGACTTCCTCGGGCTCGAGGGCGAGCTCGCGCTCGAGCTCGACCGCTAGGCCGTGGCGGACGCGATCGGAGGCCGCGCGGAGCTCGCGCGCACCGCGCGCGAGCTGGCCGCGGAATGGGGGATCGAGCTCGGCGAGCCGTTCGCGCTCTCCAGGTACTCATACGTCGCCCCGGCGGGCGCCGACGCGGTGCTCAAGGTCGCCTCGCGCGCCGACGACGAGTCGGCCCAGGAGGTGGAGGCGCTGGAGCTCTGGGGCGGCGACGGGGCCGTTCGCCTGCTGCGCGCCGATCGGGAGCGCCGCGCGCTGCTGCTCGAGCGGGCCCGGCCCGGCACCGACCTCTCGGAGCTCGCGGAGGATGCGGCGACGGCGGTCGCGGTCGGCGTCGCCGGACGGCTCTGGCGCCCGGCGGCGCGCCCGTTTCGCTGGATCGGCGACCAGGTCCCCGGGTGGCTGGATCGCGCCCGGCCGGGGGGCCCGGCCGGGCGCGAGCTGGTCGAGCTCGCGCGGCGGCTTTACGCCGAGCTCGAGCCCGGCCACTCGACCCTGGTCGACGGCGACCTCCACCACCACAACCTGCTCGACGCCGGTGGCCGCCATCTGGCGATCGACCCGAAGCCGATGCTCGGCGAGCCCGAGTACGACGTCCCCTCATTCCTCTGGAACCCGCTCGACGCGCCGATGACCCGGGAGCGGACCGAGCGCCGGCTGGCGGCCTTCGCCGCCGCCGGCCTCGACCAACGGCGGATGCGGGCCTGGACCGTGATCCGCGGCGCCTACCTGGTCGACGACGAGGATGAGCTGGGGCTGATCCGGGGCCTGGTTGCGTGACCTCGTGGCTGATCGCGCTCGCTGTCAGGCCGGCCGGCTAGGGCTCGACCGGGTTCGGCCAGCGCAGGTTCTCGGGCGCGTCGCGCATCCGCAGCAGCCGCGCCGGGACGCCGCCGACGACCGCGTTCGCGACGACGTCCTTGGTCACAACCGAGTTAGTGCCGACGACCGAGTTGTCGCCGACCCGCACCCCGCGCAGGAAGCAGGCGCCGTAACCGATCCAGACGTTGGAGCCGATCTCGACCTCGCGCATGTAGATCCCCTGCTGCCGGATCGGGCGCTCGACCTCGACCACCCCGTGGTCGAAGTCGATGAACATCGCCCGGTCGGCGATCACGCACTGCTCGCCGATCCGGACCCGGCGATAGGCCGAGATCGTGCACTCCTGGCCGATCACCGTCTTCTCGCCGATCTCGACCATGCCCTCGTGGCAGCGGATCTTCGATCCGTCGCCGACCCAGACGAAGCGGCCGAAGCGCACCTTGCCGCCCCTCGCGATCTGCAGCTCGAGGTCCTTGCCGAAGAACACCGGCCCGTCGGTCTCCCAGCGCCAGCCGGCGGGGGTGAGGAAGCGCCGCCACAGGTAGCGCCACAGCAGGCGGGCATAGCGGGCGTTGAGCATCCCGTTGGCGGCGAGGAAGCGGAGCGTCCGGATCACGGCGGCGCGGACTCTAGACTCCCCGACCGCCTTGGCCGAAGCGAGCCAGAAGACTGAGGACTCCCTCGGCGACCGCCTGATCGCCGGCGACAAGCGCGCGCTCGCCCGGGCGATCAGCCTGGTCGAGAACCGCGACCCCGCCGGTGACGAGCTGGTCGCCGAGCTCTTCCCGCGCACCGGCTCGGCTCGGATCGTCGGGTTCACCGGGCCCCCGGGGGTCGGCAAGAGCACCCTGATCGGGGCGATCTGCACCGAGCTGCGCACGGCCGACCGTGAGATCGGCGTGCTCTCGATCGACCCGTCGAGCCCGTTCACCCAGGGCGCCGTGCTCGGCGACCGGATCCGGCTCTCGGATCACTTCCTCGACCCCGGCGTCTTCATCCGCTCGATGGCGACCCGGGGCTC
>DASPGZ010000028.1:0-20330 GCA_035620355.1 Solirubrobacterales bacterium
GCCAGCGGCCGCGAGAGCTCGTTCGGATACGACGGGTAGAGGATCTGCGAGTAGGTCTCGAAGTCGATCGACCGCGTCAGCAGGGTCGAGTAGCCCATCGCCGGCACCCCGAGCGAGGCTCGGGTGAAGTCGGGCGAGATCGCCGTCAGCGCGCCGCCGAGGATGCCGCCCTGGCTGTTGCCGTTGTAATAGAGCTTCGACGTGTTGATCACCGGCGATCCGTCCGGCTGGAAGTCCGCGTCGCTCACGAACCCGTCCGGGTGGATCATCAGGCGGCCCAGGTAGAGCTCGTTGAGCAGACCCTGCTGGGTCCGGTCGGTGAGCTCGGGGAAGCGGCCGAGGTCGCCGAGGATCCCGATCGTGTTACCGATGTCCTCGTTCGCGAAGCCGATCTCGTCGGTGGCGCAGAAGACGAAGTTGTGCGTGTTCGCGAGGCTCCGCTGCGGGGCCGACCCGACCTCGCCGGCCGACCCGAGCAGGCCGTGCCCGTAGAGCGACGGACGTCCCGGGGTGGCCACCGCGGCGAAGGGGATGATGCAGTCGAAGTTCGCCTGGTAGTTGCCCTGGCGGATCGGGTTGCCCGACGAGTCGAGCGTGAACACGGCCGGCGCCTCACAGGAGTTGGTCAGGTAGCACGGGACCGTGAACGTGCCGGTGACGCGGCGGGCGATCCCCGGGTTCGGGTTGTTCGCGACCGTGTCGATCGCGAACGCCGGAGCAGTGCCCTCGACCACGCCGTCGCCGAGGTTGGTGTCGCCGAGCTGGGCGAAGGCGTCGTTGCGGATGTGGAGCATCCGCTGGGCGACGTTCTCGTCCGAGGAGACCGTGAAGTCCCAGGCGAGATACAGGTTCGCGCGCTTGACCTTGACCTTGCGCAGGGCGCGGAAGACCTTGTCCATCCGCTTGCGCTGATCGTTGATCGCCGCCTCGTTCGACGGCAGGTCGTCGCGGTAATAGCGGAAGCCCTCGGGGGCCGCCAGCTTGTTGCCGCTCGAATCCTTGAGCTTGCGCATGGCGACGATGTAGCGGTGGCCGGCCTCGAACTGGGTCGCGGCGTGAATCAGCAGCGCGGTGCTCGAGGGGGTGCTCGCGTTCGAGTCGATCTCGACCCAGATCGGCGTCCGCTTGCCGGTCTCGGCGTCGATCACCACGATCGGCTCCTTCGAGTCCTGCGACTCGTTGCGGCTAAGGTCCGCCAGCGGGATCGGGTTCGTCTTGGTCAGCGCCTCGGGGTTGTCGAGGCCCGGGACCTTGAGCGTGATCACCTGGCCCGGGCTGAAGCCGTCGTTGAGGTTGTAGGGCTCCGCCGCGATCGGCTTGCCGTCCTCGTTCTGCGGCATGCCGCCGTCGGTGAACGCGATCCGCCGGCCGGTCGAGCTGGAGCTGTCCTTGACCGTGTAGTAGTCGTCGGGGAAGGGCAGCATGCAGAGCGAGCCCTCCTGGACCCCGATGAAGTTGCAGTCGTCGGCGCGGCTCAGGTCGATCGGCTTCGGCTTGCACTCCTTGGTGTTGCGCTTCAGCTGGACCTTGGCCTTCTTCACGCCCTTGCCGCTGATCACGATCTTGCGCGACTCGCAGCTGGTGATCGACTTACGGCCGTTGTTGGTGAGCTGGAGCAGGGCGACCGCGGACTTCTTCTTCGTCCGCACCTTGGCCGCCTTGGTGAGGTTGCGCAGGTCCTGCTGGTCGAAGGTCGAGGAGCGGGCCTTGATCTTGACCTTGGCCTTCTTCTTGCCCTTGGTCTTCAGGCCCTTGACCTTGACCTGAAGGCCGTCGCGTTGCAGCGCCTTCTTCTGACTCGTCGCCACCTTCAGCGTCGCCTTCTTCGCGCTCGCCCCGGTTGCGACGACGCACGGAACGATGAATGCGACGGCGACCAGCGCCGCGGACAGCCTCCGAGTCCTGTTCACGCTCTCTCCTCCTTCGGGTCCCCTGCGGAACCGGCGACGATATATCAACGCCAACCCCTGATACAAGGGTTCGATGCGGATCTTCCTCGCCGGCGCCAGCGGTGCAATCGGCCGACCCCTGGTTCCGGCGTTGGTCACCGCCGGCCACCGGGTCACCGGAATGACCAGGCGCGAACGGGCTGCCGAGCGGATTCGTGAGGACGGCGCCGAGGCCGTGATCTGCGACGTCTTCGATCCGGAGGCACTGGAGGTGGCGGTGGGCGCCGCCCGCCCCGACGTCGTCGTTCACCAGGTGACCTCGTTCCCGACCGTGCTCGAGCCGCGCAAGAAGGGCCTCTTCGACACCCACAACCGGGTCCGCCGCGAGGGCACCCGCAACCTGATCGCGGCAGCGCGGGCGGCGGGCGCGACCCGCTTCGTGGCCCAGAGCATCGCCTTCGTCTACGCCCCGGTCGGCGGCCCGGTGAAGACCGAGGACGATCCGGTGGCCGAGGGGGCGGGCGGCGAGTTCGGGGCGACCCTCGACGCCGCGCTCGAGCTCGAGCGCCAGGTGCTGGGCGCCGACGGCCTCGAGGGCCTGGCGCTGCGCTTCGGCGCCTTCTACGGCCCCGGGACGAGCTACGCCGCCGACGGCCACCAGGCCTCCGAGGTGCGCCGGCGCCGCTTCCCGATCGTCGGCGACGGCGCCGGGATCACCTCGTTCATCCACGTCGCCGACGGGGCCGCGGCGACGGTCGCGGCCTGCGAGCGCGGCGCCCCGGGCATCTACAACGTCTGTGACTCGGACCCCGCGGCGCTGCGCGAGTGGCTGCCGGTCTACGCCGAGGCGCTGGGCGCGAAGCGCCCGCTGCGGGTGCCGAAGCTGGTCGTTCGCGCGGTCGCCGGAGAGCCCGCGGTGATCCTGACCACGACCATGCGCGGCGCCTCCAACCGCAAGGCGATCGGCGCGCTGGGCTGGGAGCCACGCTATCCGAGCTGGCGACAGGGCTTCTTCGAGGCGCTCGGTTAAGTTCTAAAGCGAACCCGACAGGAGGACAAGATGGCTTTCGAAGTACCCGATCTCCCCTACGGATACGACGCGCTCGAGCCCCACATCGACGAGGCGACGATGCGGGTGCACCACGACAAGCACCACCAGGCCTACGTCGACAAGGCGAACGCCGCGCTCGAGGGCACCGAGTGGGCCGACAAGGACGTCGAGGAAGTGCTCCGGAACCTCGACGCGCTGCCCGCCGACAAGCAGGCCCCGGTCCGCAACAACGCCGGCGGCCACGCGAACCACACCTTCTTCTGGCAGATCATGAGCCCCGACGGGGGCGGCGAGCCTTCGGGTGCGCTGGCCGAGGCGATCGAGGGGAAGTTCGGCTCCTTCGACTCGTTCAAGGAGGAGTTCAAGAACGCCGGCGTCAACCGCTTCGGCTCCGGCTGGGCGTGGCTCGTCCACGACGGCTCCGGGCTCGCGGTCACCAGCACCCCGAACCAGGACACTCCGGTCTCCGACGGCCAGACCCCACTGCTCGGCGTCGACGTCTGGGAGCACGCCTACTACCTCAAGTACCAGAACAAGCGCCCCGATTACCTGGACGCGTTCTGGAACGTGGTCAACTGGGACGAGGTCGCGAGCCGGTTCGAGGCCGCCTGAGCGGATGAGTTGCGCGGCGCCGTCCGGCGCCGCGCAGGTCGGCTCGGGATTGCACGCCGCGCCGGCGACTGTGGTTAGACTCGCTGCCGGAGAGCGATGCCGCATGCGCTGAGCAGCCTGCCGAAGGACTTTGTGCGCCCATGCCTGCTGCTCTTGCTGCGCGAGGGGGAGGCTCACGGGTACGAGCTGGCCGAGAACCTGTGCGCGTTCGGCTTCGACCACTCCGATCCCGGGGCGCTGTACCGGGCCCTGCGCAAGCTCGAGTCCGAGGGCCTGGTCGAGTCGAGCTGGGAGCAGTCGAGCTCCGGCCCGCCGAAGCGCGTTTACGCGCTCACCGAGCGCGGGATCGAGGAGCTCGACATGCGCGCCACCGACCTCGCCGAGGGCGAGCGCCGAATCGACTCGTTCCTCGACCGCTATCTGAAGGCGCGCCGCCTGCCCGCCGGCCACCGCCGCCGCCGGGCCCTCACCGGCCGTCGCGCAGCGCACCTCGAGGCGGCCGCGCGGCGCGAGTCCTTCGGCACCCCCTAGGTAGAAACCCGCAGCGCGCCTCATCCGATCGGTCTAGGTGCGGCCTCCACCCCGGGTAGGTGTGGCGGACACCTTGCGGCCTGCACTTACGAATCGGCGCCCGGCGGAATAGCGTCGCGTCCGGTCGCGTCGAGCGATCCGTCCCCGTCAGTGAGGAGATCGGACCATGTGCCTGGCGATCCCCGGTCAGATTCTTGAGGTCGTCGACGAGTCGAATCGGCTCGCCCGGGTCGACGTTGCGGGGGTGAGGCGGAACGTCAACATCGGCCTGCTCGACGCCGAGGACGTCGGCGGGGTGGGGCCGGGCGACTGGGTCCTGATCCACGTCGGCTTCGCGATCTCGAAGGTCGACGAGGAGGAGGCCCGCGCTACCCGCAAGATGCTGGAGGGAATGGGCGCCGACTACGAGGCCGAGCTCGAGGAGCTGAAGGCGAGCGTGATCGAGTGACGGAACAAACCGGCATCTCCTCCACTTCGCGTCCGGGGATGCCGGGCGAGTGCCACGACGATCACTGCATTACATGCGGGGACGTCGCTGAGCCGATGCGGGTCTTGCGGATCGACTCGGAGCGCGAGCTGGCGCTGTGCGCCGACGGGGTCGGTTCACGTCACACGGTTGAGATCGCGCTGGTGCAGCCGGTCGCGGTCGACGACGAGCTGCTCGTGCACGCGGGGACGGCGATCGCATGAAGTACGTGGACGAGTTCCGCGACGCCGAGCTCGGCCGGGCGCTGGCCGGCGAGATCCTCGCGAGCGTCGATCCGGACCGCCACTACAAGCTGATGGAGGTCTGCGGCGGCCACACCCACTCGATCTACAAGTACGGGATCGACGACCTGCTCCCCGACAACGTCGAGCTGGTCCACGGGCCCGGCTGCCCGGTCTGCGTGATCCCGATGGGGCGGGTCGACGACGGGATCGCCCTGGCGCGGGAGCCCGGCGTGATCCTCACCTGCTTCGGCGACATGATGCGGGTCCCCGGCTCCGACGGCACCTTCCTCGACGCGAAGGCCTCGGGCTGCGACATCCGCATGGTCTACTCGCCGCTCGACGCGCTGCGGATCGCGAAGGAGAACCCGGACCGCACCGTCGTCTTCTTCGCGATCGGCTTCGAGACCACGGCGCCGTCGACGGCGCTGACCCTGAAGCGGGCAAAGGCCGAGGGGGTCCCGAACTTCCTCTGCATGTGCAGTCACGTGACCATCGTGCCGCCGCTGCGGGCGCTGCTCGAGTCGCCGGACCTGCGGCTCGACGGCTTCATCGGCCCCGGGCACGTGTCGACGATCGTCGGCGTGCGCCCGTTCGAGTTCATCCCCGCCGACTACGGCAGGCCACTGGTCACGGCGGGCTTCGAGCCGCTCGACATCCTGCACTCGATCCGGATGATCCTGGCGCAGCTCGGCGAGGGCCGCTGCGAGGTCGAGAACCAGTACACGCGCGTCGTCCCCTACGAGGGCAACGTCGCCGCGCTCCGGGTGATGTCCGAGGTGTTCGAGCTGCGCCCGCATTTCGAGTGGCGCGGGCTCGGGTTCATCTCACAGAGCGCCCTGAAGCTCTCGCCCGCCTACGCCGAGCTCGACGCCGAGCTCCGTTACGAGGTGCCGGGAGTCCGGGTCGCGGACCCGAAGGCGTGCCAGTGCGGCGAGGTGCTCAAGGGCGTGATCAAGCCGTGGGAGTGCAAGGTCTTCGGCACCGCCTGCACCCCCGAGCACGCGATCGGCACCTGCATGGTCTCCCCCGAGGGCGCCTGCGCCGCCTATTACAACTACGGCCGCTACGCCCGCACCCGCGGCGAGGAGGCGACGGTCGCGTGAACGCGCCTCAGACGAAGGCGCCCGCCGGCCGCGAGCAGCGGATCCTCGAGATCATCGAGACCGCGCGCTCGAAGCGGCCGCGGTTCAAGGACGAGCGGATCACGATGGCCCACGGCGCCGGCGGCAAGGCGACCCAGACGCTGATCGAGGGCCTGTTGGCGCCGGCGTTCGCCTCCGAGACGCTCGACCAGCTCGCCGACGCGGGGGCGGTGACGATCGAGGGGCTGGGGCTCGCATTGACCACCGACACCTACGTGGTCCGGCCGCTGCGCTTCCCCGGCGGCTCGATCGGCGAGCTCGCGGTCAACGGCACCGTCAACGACCTCGCCGCCGCCGGGGCCCGGGCGCTCGCGATCAGCCTCGCCCTGGTGCTCGAGGAGGGCCTCGAAGCCGACGTGTTGCGCGGCGAGGTCGAGGCGATCGCCGAGACCGCGCGCGCGGCCGGGGTCGAGGTGGTCACCGGCGACACCAAGGTGGTCGAGCGTGGCCTCGCCGACGGGATCTACGTCAACACTTCCGGGATCGGCCGGCTCGATCCGAGGGCGACGCTCTCGCCCGCCGCGCTCGAGCCCGGCGACCGGGTGCTCGTCTCGCGGACGATCGGCGAGCACGGGACCGCGATCATGCTCGCCCGTGGCGAGCTCGGCCTCGACGCCGAGGTCGAGTCGGACACCCGCTCGCTGTGGCCGGTCGCCGAGGCGCTGATCTCCGCCGCCGGACAGGAGCTGAGGACGATGCGCGACGCGACCCGCGGCGGGGTCGCGACCGTGCTCAACGAGCTCGCCCGTGCCTCCGGGGTCGGGATCTCGGTCGCCGAGGCCGAGATCCCGGTGCGAGCCGACGTCGCGGGCGCCTGCGAGCTGCTCGGGATCGATCCGATGTACGTGGCGAACGAGGGCGTGATGGTCGCCGTCGTCGCCCCCGGCCGGGCCGAGGCGGCGCTCGAGGCGCTGCGCTCGGTGCCCGGGTGCGAGGCGGCGAAGGAGATCGCGGAGGTCCGGGCGGAGCCGCCCCGGATGGTGCTGGTGGAAACGGCGTTCGGCGGCCGGCGGGTGATGGACCTGCTGGCCGGCGATCCGCTGCCGAGGATCTGTTGACGCGTTAACCGAGGAGAGTCGAGATGGCACTGAGTGCAGAAGTGGTCCCCGATCAGGCCAAGACGGAGGCGGTCGAGGCGCACGTGATCTGGATGACCACGGGCCTTTCCTGCGATGGCGACTCGGTCGCGATGACATCGGCGGTCAACCCGAGCCTCGAGGACATCATCACCCAGGCGATCCCGGGGATGCCGAAGGTGATCGTCCACAACCCGGTGCTCGCCTACGAGAACGGCCCCGAGTTCATCGAGTGGTGGTGGCGCGCCGAGCGCGGCGAGCTCGACCCGTTCGTGCTCTGCGTCGAGGGCTCGGTCCCGAACGAGGAGCTCTCGGGCGAGGGCTACTGGGCGGCGATCGGCGACAATCCCGAGACCGGGCAGCCGATCACCACCAACGAGTGGATCGATCGGCTGGCGCCGAAGGCCGCGGCCGTGGTCGCGATCGGCACCTGCGCCACCTACGGCGGGATCCCGGCGATGAAGAACAACCCGACCGGGGCGATGGGGGTCGCCGACTACCTCGGCTGGAGCTGGAAGTCGTCGGCCGGCCTGCCGGTGGTCAACATCCCCGGCTGCCCGGCGCAACCGGACAACATGACCGAGGTGCTCCTCTACCTGGCCATGCACCTGGCCGGGCGCGCGCCGGTCCCCGACCTGGACGAGCAGCTGCGCCCGCGGTGGCTGTTCGGGCGCACCGTCCGCGAAGGGTGCAACCGGGCCGGGTTCTCCGAGGAGGGACAGTTCGCGACCGAGTACGGCGACGACCCCCGCTGCCTGGTGAAGCTCGGCTGCAAGGGACCGGTGGTGAAGTGCAACGTCCCGGTCCGCGGCTGGGTCGACGGCTACGGCGGCTGCCCCAACGTCGGCGGCATCTGCATGGCCTGCACGATGCCCGGGTTCCCCGACAAGTTCATGCCGTTCATGGATGAGGACCCCAGCGGGCGGGTGGCGGCCGCGGTCGAGCAGTTCACCTTCGGGCGGCTGTTCCACTACTTCCGCCACCGGAACATCAAGAACAAGTACGACGTCGAGCCGGAGTGGCGCAAGCCCGCGAAGAGCCTGCAGACCGGCTATCGGCCGCGCAACTACTCATAGGAGAGAGAGGAACCTCGAATGGCGACTACGGAGACACCGCGCGGCGACCAGAAGGTCATGGTCAAGGAGATGTCCTGGGATCCGATCACCCGGATCGTCGGCTCGCTCGGCATCCATACGGAGATCGACTTCTCCAACCGGGAGGTGCTCAAGTGCTACAGCACCTCGATGATCTTCCGCGGCTTCGACATCTTCATGAAGGGGATCGATCCGCGTGATGCGCACTTCATCACCAGCCGGATCTGCGGCATCTGCGGTGACAACCACTGCACCTGCTCGTGCCTGAACCAGAACATGGCCTATGGGGTCAAGCCGCCCCCGCTGGGCGACCTCGCCTTCAACCTGGCGGAGTCGGCCGACTACATGTTCGACCACGCGATCTTCAACGACTGCATGGCGAACGTCGACTTCTGCGAGCAGATGGTCAAGGAGACCAACCCGACCCTGCTGCAGAAGGCCGAGCAGGATCTGGCCCCGCACTCCGACATCCACGGCTACCGGACGATCGCCGACATCATGCGCTCGCTGAACCCGTTCACCGGCGAGTTCTACCTCGAGACCCTGCAGGTGGCGCGCTACACGCGCGAGATGTACTGCCTGTTCGGTGGCCGGCACACGCACCCGTCGACGATCCTCCCCGGCGGCTGCTCGGCGCACATCACCCACCAGACCCTGACCGACTACTACGTGCGGCTGATGCGGTACTTCGACTACGTCAAGAGGAGCGTGCCGATGCACGACGACCTCTATGACTTCTTCCTCCGCGAGCTGCCCGGGTACGACATGGTCGGCTACCGGGAGACCAACCTCGTCAACTGGGGCTGCTTCGACGACCCGGACTACGTCGACTACAGCTACGCGAACATGAACGAGTGGGGGAACAAGCGCTACATCACCCCCGGCGTCGCCGTCGGCGGTGAGCTGATCACCACCGACCTGGTCGAGATCAACCTGATGATCCGGATCCTGCTCGGCTCGTCGTACTTCGACGACTGGACCGAGACCGAGACGCCGCTGGTGACCGAGGACCCGCTCGGCAACCCGGTCGACCCGCGCCACCCGTGGAACAAGGTGACGATCCCGAAGCCGCAGAAGCGCGACTTCGCCGACAAGTACAGCTGGGTCGTCTCGCCGCGCATGTACGACGAGCGCACCGACACCCACGTCTGCTGCGACACCGGCGGCGGGCCGTTCGCGCGCCAGTGGTGCACTGCGAAGGCCGGCCTGGTCGACTTCGGCTACGCGAAGGCGACCGGCGAGTCGATCCAGATGGTGCTCCCGCGGACGCCGAACGCGCCCGAGATGGAGCTCGAGTGGAAGGTGCCCGAGAAGTCGAACGCGATCGAGCGCGATCGCGCCCGCTCCTACCACCAGGCCTACTCGGCGCTGATCGGGCTCCATTGCCTGGAGCGCGCGTTCACCGAGGTACGCGCCGGGCGGACCAAGAGCTGGAACGACTTCAAGGTTCCGGAGGAGGCCGTCAGCGTCGGCTTCCACGAGGCCGCCCGCGGAGTGCTCTCGCACCACATGGTGATCAAGGGCGGCAGGATCGCCAACTACCAGCCCTACCCGCCGACTCCGTGGAACGCGAGCGTCCGCGACGTCTACGGGACTCCCGGCCCCTACGAGGACGCGGTGCAGAACACCCCGATCTTCGAGGAGAACGGCCCGGAGAACTTCAAGGGCGTCGACATCATGCGGGCGGTGCGCTCGTTCGACCCGTGCCTGCCGTGCGGGGTGCACATGTACAACGGCGGCGGCCGGGTGCGCAAGGTGATGCACACGCCGACCGGGATGTGCTGAGCGCCGGCGAAACCCCGGTCGAGGAGCTGGTCGAGCGCGTCCAGCGTCTCAGCGGCGAGCTCGAGCGGCTCCCCGACCCGGCCGGCCGCGCGCGGGCCGAGGAGCTGGTCGCCGCGGTGATCGAGCTCTACGGCACCGGGCTGGAGCGGATCTTCAGCCTGCTGGCGGAGGATGAGCGCGCCGACGACCTGCGTGATCGGCTGGCCGCCGACGGCATCGTCGCCAGCCTGATGCTGATCCACGACCTCTACCCGGTCGGGCTCGCCGAGCGGGTGGTCGAGGCGCTCGACAGCGTCCGCCCGTACATGGAGTCGCACGGCGGCAACGTCGAGCTGCTCGGCATCGAACAGGGAATCGCCCGGATCCGGCTCGAGGGCAGCTGCGAGGGCTGTCCGGCGTCGGCCTCGACGCTCGAGCTGGCGATCAAGTCGGCGCTCGACGAGGCGGCGCCCGACCTCGAGGGCCTGGTGGTCGAGGGCGCGGTCGGCGCCCCCGCTCCCCCCGAGTCCGGCGGGCTCGAGCTGCCGGTGATCCAGATGGCGCCGGCCGCCGCCGAGGGCCCGCCGTCGTGGTTCGACCTCGGCGGCGTCGAGTCGGTCGGCGAGGGCGAGCTGACCTCGGCTCGGGTCGGCTCGGTCGAGCTGGTCGCCGCGCGTGTCGACGGCAGCCTGCTCGCCTTCCGCGACGCCTGCGCCGCCTGCGGCGAGCCGCTCGCGGGCGGCGAGCTGAGCGAGGGGACGCTCGCCTGCCCCGCCTGCGCCCGGCGCTTCTACCTGCCCCGCGCCGGGCGCTCGCTCGACGACGACCGGCTGCTGCTCGAGCCGGTTCCGCTGCTCGAGGGGGTGGGCGGCGCCCGGGTGGCGCTGCCCGCCTAGGGCCTGCCGATGAGCGAGTCGCTCGACGCCAGGCTCGCCGCCCGCCGTCAGGCGGAGGTGGTGTCGAGCCTGCGGCGGCTGGCGCGCTCGCCGGCCAGCGGCAACGGCGCCGGCGCCGCCACCCTCAACGACGCCTCGACCGCGGCGGCGGCGCTCGAGCACTGCGACCTGTGCGGCAAGCAGCTCGATCCCGACCATCGCCACCTGCTCCACCTGGTCGACCGGCGGATCCTCTGCGCCTGTGAGAGCTGCGTCGCGATGCGCGGCGGCGATCCGGAGCTGCGGCCGACCGGCACGCGCACGGTCTGGCTCGATGACTTCACCCTCGACGACGAGGTCTGGGCGTCGTTCGGGATCCCGATCGGGCTCGCCTTCTTCATCGACTCGAGCGCCACCGGGGCGGTCTCGGCCCTCTACCCGAGCCCCGCCGGCGCGACCGAGTCCGAGCTCGAGATCGAGAGCTGGCGCGAGCTGCGCGCCGCGAACCCGGTGCTGATGGGGCTCGAGCCCGACGCCGAGGCGCTGATCGTCAACCGGATCTCCGATCCGCCCGCCCACGCGATCGCCCCGATCGACGAGTGCTACCGGCTGGTCGGTCTGATCAAGGTGAACTGGGACGGGATCTCGGGCGGCGCCGGGGTCGAGCGCGCGATCGAGTCGTTCTTCGAGGAGCTGCGGGAGCGCGCCGGATGAGCCCCGGGGCCGACAACGGAGCCGTCGAGGGCGGTGGCCGGCCCGGGCTGGTGGAGGATCTCGACGCGGACCTCGAGCGGACCCCGTTCAGCGGCGCGCCGGACCCCGAGTTCACGCTGCTCTCGGCGCGGGCGGTCGAGCGCGCCGCGGTGCCGACCCTCGGGTTCACCGTCCGGGCCGCCGACGCATCGGGCCGGAGGATCTTCACGATCGCGCTCACCGCGGTGATCACGATCGAGCCGTCGAAGCGAAGCTACGAGCCGGCCGAGCGCGAGCGCCTGCTGGAGCTGTTCGGCGAGCCCGAGCGCTGGGCCTCGACCACCAGCGCCTTCCGCTGGGCGCAGGCCGAGGCGCTGGTGCCGGCGTTCGAGGGCACGAGTGAGTTCGAGCTCACCGTCGCCTGCACCTACGACCACGAGCTCGCGGCGGCCAAGTACTTCGGCGGGCTCGGCGGCGGGGTGGCGCCGCTGCGGTTCCACTTCAACGGCAGCGTCTTCTACGAGGACGACGACGGCAGGATGCAGATCGTCCAGGTGCCGTGGGACCGCTCGCCGCGCTTCGAGCTCGCGGTCGAGAACTGGCGCGCGGCGATCGACTCGGTCTACCCGTACCGCTCCTGGGTCCCGGTGGACGCGACGACCCTGGAGCGGCTCGCCCGGCTGAAGGCCGAGCGCGGCCTGCCGACGTTCAGCGCGGCGGTCGACGGCCTGCTCGACGAGGCCGAACGATGAGGGCCGAGCTCGAGGGTCTCGTCTCCTCGCTGCTGGTCGAGGGCTACGCGCTCTACCCGTACACGCCCGGGGCGACCAAGAACGCGACCCCGACCCCCTTCGGGATCGTCTACCCGCCCGCCTACGCCGAGGGCCTCGAGACCACCTTCGACCACCTGCGCCTCGAATGCGTGCTCGAGGCCGAGCCCGAGACGGCGCTGACCGCCGCGGTGCGCTTCCTGCAGCCCTCCGGCAAGGGCCACCGGGCGGTCGAGCGGCGGCTCGAGCTGGGGCCGGCGGAGGTCGCCGAGCTCGACGCGGGAGGCGTCGGACGCGAGTTCGAGCTCGAGGCCGAGGGAACGCTCAGCGGCCGCCTGCGGATGCGCGCCGAGGCGCTCGAGCGGGCGGACCTGTGGCGGATCCGGGTCTGCGCCCATAACACCACCGCCGGCGGCGCCGGCGCCGACCGCGGTGAGGCGCTGCGCTCGAGCCTGATCTCCACCCACGTCGCGATCGAGGCAGACGGCGGGCGCTTCGTCTCGCCACTCGAGCGCGACGGCGCCGCCGGGACGGCGGTCGCCGGCTGTCGCAGCGTCAACACCTTCCCGGTGCTCGCCGCCCCCGACGACCGGGCGATCCTCGGGGCGGCGATCGTGCTCCCGGACCATCCGCGGATCGCGCCCGAGAGCCTCGGCAGCCTGTTCGACAACACCGAGATCGAGGAGGCGCTGCTCCTGCACGTGCACGCGCTCTCCGACGAGGAGCGAGCCGAGATCTCCGCCGGCGACCCCGCCGTCAGCACGATGATCGAGCGCGCCGCCGCCTCGACCCCCGAGCAGGTGGTCTCCCTGCACGGCCTGATGAAGCCGAGCGCCGAGCTGCCCGCCGACCCTGGACCGCCCCCCGAGCCCGGCCACCCGAACCCGGGCGAGCAGACGCTCGAGCTCGACGGGGTGGTCTTTCGCAAGGGCGCCAAGGTGATCCTGCGCCCGGGGACCGAGCGCGACGTCTACGACCGGATGCTCGACGGCCGCACGGCGACGATCGAGCGCCTCTACCTCGACTACGAGGACGGCGCCCACATCGCGGTGACGATCGACGACGACCCGGCCCAGGACCTGTTCCGCGAGACCGGGCGATACCTGTTCTTCAAGGCGGGCGAGGTGGAGGCCCAGTGAGGCGGAGTCCTAGAGGACGAAGCCGAACCCCGCCGCTGTTGAGGCGGCTTCTGCAATGAGTCCCGGGGATCGGCAGCCGCAGATCCTGGTCGCCGCGATCGGCAACGCGTGGATGCGCGACGACGGCTTCGGCATCCACGTCGCCAAGCGGCTCGAGGACCGCGAGCTTCCCCAGGGGGTGGGCGTGTTCGACTTCGGCACCGGCGGACTCGACCTCGCCTACGAGGTGATGCGGGGCTACGACGCGCTCGTGCTCGTCGACGTCAGCCGCCAGGGCGGTGAGCCGGGGACGCTGTACGTGCTCGAGCCCGACCCCGCCGAGATCACCACGATCGAGGACGGCGAGGTGGTCAGCCCGCACGGGATGGACCCGAAGACCGTGCTCAGGTTCGTGAAGACGGTCGGGGGCTGGCCCGGGAAGGTGGTCGTGGTCGCCTGCGAGCCCGAGGCCGGGGAGGAGATGGGGCTCGAGCTCTCGCCGGAGGTCGCCGGAGCGGTCGAGCGGGCGACCGACCTGGTGGTCGAGACGGTGGCCGAGCTGCGCGCCGAGGCGCTCGCCGGGAGCGAGGCCTAGGTGCACGAGCTCTCGATCTCGAGCGCGGTCGTCGACACCGCCCTGCGCCACGCCGGCGGTCGCCGGGTGACCGGGGTCGAGGTCAAGGTCGGCGCCCTGCGCCAGGTGGTGCCCGACTCGCTCGCCTTCTACTTCGAGATCGTCTCGCGGGGCACCGACTGCGAGGGCGCCGAGCTCGAGCTGGACGTGATCGCCGCCTGGATGCGCTGCGCGACCTGCGGGCACGCGTGGGATCCGTCGCCGCAGCCGGTGGAATCAGGCGCCTCAACAGTGGCGCGCCTCGGCTCCGCCTCGGAGGCACACGGCGACCCGGCGCTGGCGCTGCCGGCGTTCCGCTGTCCGGCCTGCGAGCGCGCCGACGTCGAGACCGTTCGCGGCGACGAGCTCGAGGTCGAGTCGATCGAAGTGGAGAACGCCGAGGAGGAGCAATGCATCGCACCAAGGTGAAGGTCGCGGTCGACGCGCTCGACGCGAACCAGACGATCGCGAACGCGAACCGCCACGACTTCGACCACGCGGGCGTCGCCGTGGTCAACCTGATGAGCGCCCCGGGCGCCGGCAAGACGACCCTGCTCGAGCGGGTTCTCGCCAGCCTCGACGGGGTCCGCGCCGGGGTGCTCGAGGGCGACGTCCAGGGGAGCATGGACGCCGACCGGATCGCCGCGCTGCACGTCCCGGTGGTCCAGCTCAACACCGAGTCCGGGTTCGGCGGCGAGTGCCATCTGGACGCGAACATGGTCCGCTCGGCGCTCGAGGATCTGCCGCTCTCAGAGCTCGACCTGCTGGTGATCGAGAACGTTGGCAACCTGGTCTGTCCGGCGGAGTTCCGGGTCGGGGAGGACGCCCGGATCATGGTCTCGTCGGTGACCGAGGGCGAGGACAAGCCGCTCAAGTACCCGCTCATGTTCCGCGCCTGCGAGCTGGTCGTCGTCAACAAGATCGACCTGCTTCCGCACCTCGACTTCAACCTCGGGCGGCTGCTCGCCAACGTCGACGCGGTCAACCCCGGGGCGCGGGTGATGATGACCAGCGCCCGCACCGGCGAGGGCGTCGACGAGCTGCGCGAATGGCTCGCCTCGATCCCCGACCGCGCACGCGCGACCGCCTGAGCCGGCCGATGACCCGCGCGGCGATCGACAGCGACCTCGGCGCCCGCGTCGACGAGCTGCTCGAGGCCCGGCTCGCCGCCGGCGAGGCCTTCTTCGAGCGCGAGGCCGAACGGCTGGCGCGCTGCTGCCACGCGATGGCCGAGCGCTTCGCACGCGGCGGCCGGCTGGTCGCGATCGCCGACTCGCCGGCCGCGCGCTCGGACGCGCGACACGTCGCGGTCGAGTTCGTCCACCCGGTGATCGTCGGCAAGCGCGCGCTGCCGGCCCTCGGGCTCGCCGGCGAGGGCGGGCCGCCGGAGTCCCAGCTCGAGTCGGTGCTCGAGCCGGGCGACATCGCGATCGGGTTCGACGACGATCTCGACTCCCGGACCGCGGCGGCGCTCGCGCGGGCCCGCGAGCTCGGCTGCCTGACGCTCGGCTTCGGCGGCGGCCGGGCCGAGTGGGAGTTCGAGCCGCAGGCCGGCGACCGGTTCATCCGCCAGGAGCTGGTCGAGACGCTCTACCACCTGCTCTGGGAGCTGGTCCACGTGTTCTTCGACCACCGCGGGCTGCTCAGCGGCCGCGACGCGCGCGCGGTCCACGACACCGGCGCGTCGAGCTTCCTCTACCCGTTCCTCGCCGAGTCGGAGTCGGACCTCGAGGCGGTGGTCGGTGACGTCCGCGCCTCGGCCCTGCTGAAGGCCGCCGAGGTCGCGCAGCTGCGCGAGGCGACCCTGCTCGAGAACCGCGAGGTGCTGCTGGCGGCGGCGGCGGCGCTGCGTCGGAGCTTCGACGCCGGCGGCAAGCTGCTCGCCTGCGGCAACGGCGGCTCGGCGACCGACGCGATGGACCTGGTGGCCGACCTGCGGCTGCCCCCGGCCGGCTGGCCCTCGCGCCGCGCGATCGACCTGACCGAGGACGCGGCGATCCTGACCGCGATCGCCAACGACGTCGGCACCGACGAGATCTTCCAGCGGCAGGTGATCGCCTTCGGGCGCCCCGGGGACGTGCTCGCCGTGCTCTCGACCAGCGGCAACTCGCGCAACCTGATCTCGGCCCTGGCCGAGGCGCGCCGGCGCGAGCTGGTCACCCTGGCCTTCGTCGGCTACGACGGCGGCCGGGTCGCCTCCGAGGGGCTCGCCGACCATGTCGTCGTCACCCGCTCCCAGCACATTCCTCGGATCCAGGAGGCCCAGGCGAGCGGCTACCACGTGCTCCGCGAGCTGATCGAGACGGGAGCGCGCTGATGGCGGCGCCGCCGCGGACCGACGCGGCTCGGCGGGTACGCGCCAGGGTCACGGGCGTGGTCCAGGGCGTCGGCTTCCGGCCCTACGTCCTCAGGCTCGCCGAGGAGCTCGGGCTGCGCGGGTGGGTGCTCAACGACGAGCGCGGGGTGGAGCTCGAGGTCGAGGGCGACGCCCGGGCGATCGACGAGTTGCTCGCCCGGCTGCCGGCCGAGGCGCCCCCGCTGGCCGCGGTCGACGAGATCTCCGCCGAGCCGCTGCCGCCGGCGGGCGACGACGGGTTCCGGATCGTCGGCTCGCGCCGAGGCGGCGAGGCGGCGGCGCTGGTCGCGGCCGACGCGGGGCCGTGCGAGCGCTGCCTGGCCGAGATCGCCGACCCGGCCGACCGCCGCCATCGGTATCCGTTCACCAACTGCACCGACTGCGGACCCCGGTTCACGATCGTCCGCGGCGTCCCCTACGACCGTCCGCGGACGACGATGGCCGGGTTCGAGATGTGCGCGCGCTGCCGCGCCGAGTACGAGGACCCGCGCGACCGCCGCTTCCACGCCCAGCCCAACGCCTGCCCGGAGTGCGGCCCCGCGGTGCGGCTGGTCGACGCGGGCGGCTCGGACCTGCCGGCTGAGCCCGGTGATCGCGATCCGATCGAGGCGGCGGCGAGGCTGCTGTGCGCCGGCGTCGTCGTCGCCGTCAAGGGGGTGGGCGGATACCACCTCGCCTGCCTCGCCGCCGACGAGCGCGCGGTCGGCGCCCTGCGCGCACGCAAGCACCGAGAGGCGAAGCCGTTCGCGCTGCTCGCCGCCGACCTCGGCGCCGCCCGTGAGCTGGTCGAGCTGACGCCCGCCGAGCAGGCCCTGCTCACCGACCCCCGGCGACCGATCGTGATCGCTCGCAGGCGCGGCGATCCGGCCGTCGCCGCGGGGGTCGCGCCGGGACGCCCCGACCTCGGCGTGATGCTGCCGCCGTCGCCGCTTCACCATCTGCTCGCGGCCGACGTCGGCGGACCCCTGGTGCTGACCTCCGGCAACGTCTCCGACGAGCCGATCGCCTACCGCGACGCGGACGCGCTGCAGCGGCTCGACGGGATCGCCGACGCCTTCCTCGTCCACGATCGCCCGATCGAGACCCGCACCGACGATTCGGTCCTGCGCTCGCTGAACCCGGGAATCCGCGCCCGGCCGCTGACCCTGCGGCGCTCGCGCGGCTACGTGCCCGAGGCGATCGCGATGCCGGTCGCCGCGCGCCGGCCGCTGCTCGGATGCGGCGCCGAGCTCAAGAGCACCTTCTGCATCGCGAAGCGCGACCGCGCCTGGGTCGGGCACCACATCGGCGACCTGAAGAACTTCGAGACGCTGACCTCGTTCCGCGAGGGGGTGGCGCACTTCGAGCGCCTGTTTGCGGCCGAGCCGGCGATCGTCGCCCACGACCTCCACCCCGACTACCTCTCGAGCTCCTACGCGGCCGAGCGCGAGTCCGAGGGCCTCGAGGCGATCGCCGTCCAGCACCACCACGCGCACCTGGCGGCGGTGCTCGCCGAGCACGGCGAGCGAGGCCCGGCGGTCGGGGCGGTCTTCGACGGCAGCGGCCTCGGGCCCGACGGCACCGTCTGGGGGGGCGAGATCCTGGTCGGCGGCCTCGCCGCCTACGAGCGGGTCGGGTTCATCCTCCCGGTGCGGCTCCCCGGAGGCGACGCGGCGGTCCACGAGCCGTGGCGGATGGCCTGTGCCTGGCTCGCCGCGGCTCAGGAGGCCTGCGAGGCGCGGCCCCCGGCCGGGCTCTCGCGGCGGGTGGGCGAGCGGCGCTGGGAGGCGGTCCGCGAGCTGGTCACGACCGGCGTCGGCTCCCCCGTGACCACCAGCGCCGGGCGGCTGTTCGACGCGGTCGCGGCGCTCGCCGGCGGCCCGGAGCGGGTCGCGTACGAGGGCCAGGCGGCGATCGAGCTCGAGGCGGCCGCCGGGGCGGCGGCCGAGCCCTATCCGCTGCCGGTCCTCGACCACGGTGCCACGGCCCCGCTGCTGCTCGATCCGCGCCCGGCGATCGGCGCGATCTGCGAGGACCTCGCCGCCGGCGCCACCGCCGCCCGGGTCTCGGCCGGCTTCCACGAAGCGGTCGCCGCCGCCACGGCGCGGGCGTGTGCGCTGGCCGCGAGCCGCGCCGCGATCGAGCTCGTCGTGCTCTCGGGCGGCGTGTTCCAGAACCGGTTGCTGGTCGAGCGCACGACCGAGCTCCTGCGGCGAACCGGGCTCCGCGTGCTGCTGGCCGCGGCGCTGCCCCCCAACGACGGGGCGATCTCGTTCGGCCAGGTCGCGGTTGCGGCGGCGATCGAGGAGCGCGACCGATGAGCTTCGAGTTCCTGTTCGAGCCGGTCGAGGACCTCGACGCCTGGATCACCGGCTTCTTCGAGGGCGCGCCGCTGCTGCTCGCGCTCGGCCTCGCCTTCGTCCTCGGCCTCCGGCACGCCTCCGACCCCGACCACCTGGTCGCGGTCACCTCGCTGGTCGCGGCGCGCGACGGCGACTCCCGCGCGGCGGTCCGGCTCGGCGCCTGGTGGGGCGTGGGGCACGCCGGGATCCTGCTGCTCGTCGGCCTGCCGCTGATCGCGTTCAAGTCCGAGGTCCCGGCCTCGGTCGAGTCCGCCGCCGAGACCGGGATCGGCCTGATCATCATCGTGCTGGCGGCGCGGGTGACCTGGAAGTGGCTGCGCGGCGACTACCGGCTCGGCGCCCACAGCCACGGCGCCGCCTCGGACGCGCCCGGCGACCACCACCGCCACCTGCGCCGGGGGGCGGGCGAGCACCCGCACGAGACCGTGCGCACGCCCCGGCAGGCGCTGGCGATCGGCGTCCTGCACGGGCTCGCCGGCACCGGCGCCGTCGTCGTCCTGCTGATCGCCGCGCTCCCGAGCCAGATCGAGGCCGCCGCCGCGCTCGCCGTCTTCGCCCCGATGTCGATCCTCTCGATGGCGGCGCTAACCGGCGCCTTCGGCTGGCTGCTGACCAGACCGCTGGTGGAGCCGGTCTACCGCACGGTGCTGATCCCGGCCCTGGGCCTGTTCGGGATCATGTTCGGCCTCTGGTACGCGGGGATCGGCTGATGGCCCCGACCACCGACGAGCTGATGGCCGTGTCGCTCAGCGTCGGGGGCCGGCGGCGCCGCTTCGGCGAGCTCACGGTCGCCGAGGTCGAGACCCAGGCGGCGACGCTGCGCCAGGCCGCCGGGCTCGGGCACGGCAATCGGGTCGGTGCGGTCGCCGCGCGCTGGGCGCAGCTCTCGCGGACGATGGCATCCGAGGGAGCGCCGACGGTCGCCGACCTCGACCCGGCGACCGTCGCCGAGCTCGCCGAGCAGCTCTGGATCGTCCCTCCGGGCGGCAGCCTGCTCCCCTGAGCGCCCCGCCTCCGCTTAACACGAACTCAATCTACGGTCCGGAGCACCCCATGGACAAGCGGTTTTTGCCCGCGGTTGTCCTTTGACAGCCAATTTCGCCCCTGACAGGGTTCGCCGCCGGAGCCCGGACGCCGGGTGGGTTAAGGGGACCTGTGAGCTAGGAGAGGTTGAGCAGCTCGTCCGTCATCGGCCGCGTCGCGGCCCTGATCGCTTTGGTGGTGGCGGTTGTCGTCGTGGTCATGCTGCTCGACGGCGGCGAGGACTACGAGGTCACCGCCGAGTTCGAGACCGCGGGCCAGCTGGTCACGGGCAACGAGGTCGTCGTCGGCGGCGCCGCCGCCGGCTCCGTAGGGCGCCAAATAGGATCCCCGGATGCCCCTATTCTCAGACGCGCAGGAGGTCTACGACACAATCGGGCGGCTGTTCGTCGAGATCGCGGCCGACGAGGAGCTCGCGGCGCAGTTCCGGGCCGCGAACACGATCGTCCGCTACCAGTACTCCGACCCCGACTCGGCGATCACCGTCCGCCTCCAGGAGGGCGAGCCCGGTGACGTCGACTTCGGCGAGTCCGAGATGGAGCCCGAGGTGACGATGACGATGGCCGCCGAGACCGCACACCGCTTCTGGCTCGGCCAGGTGAACGTCCCGCAGGCGCTCACCCGCGGCGAGATCAAGGCCCAGGGCCCGGTG
>DASPGZ010000029.1:0-6791 GCA_035620355.1 Solirubrobacterales bacterium
GGAGCCGCTACGGCGTGAACCGGGAGCGAAGGCCGAGCACGGCCTTCGTGTGCAGTTGCGAGACGCGCGACTCGGTCACCCCGAGCACCTCGCCGATCTCGCGCAGGGTGAGGTTCTCGTAGTAGTAGAGGGCGATCACCAGGCGCTCGCGCTCGGGCAGACCCTCGATCGCGTCCGCGAGCCGGTCCTTGACCTCGGAGGCCTGGGCCTCGGATTCGGGATCGACCGCGCCGGGGTCCTGGATCGTGTCGAGGACCGAGATCTGACTGCCACCCTCGGGATCGGCGAACGTCCACAGGTCGTCGAGCGCCAGCACCGAGGAGTTGGCGATCTCGAGCAGCACGCCCTGGAAGTCCTCGACGCTCATCTCGAGCTCGGCCGACATCTCCTCGTCGGTCGGAGCCCGCTGCAGCTTCGCCTCGAGCTTCTGGTGCGCCTTCTCGACCTGGCGGGCGCGGGCGCGGACCGAGCGCGGCACCCAGTCGAGCGAGCGCAGCTCGTCGATGATCGCGCCCTTGATCCGGGCGACGGCGAAGGTCTCGAACTTGATCTCGCGCTCCGTGTCGAAGCGCTCGATCGCGCCGATCAGCCCCAGCAGCCCGTACGAGATCAGGTCGGACTCCTCGACGTGCGAGGGCAGCCCGGACGCCATCCGCCCGGCGATGAACTTGACCAGCGGCGAGTAGGCGACGACGAGCCGCTCCCGAGCCTTCTCATCGCCGTCGACCTTGTAGCGACGCCAGAGCTCGCGAAGCTCGACTGCCTTGACGTTTGTCTCCATCGTGCGGCTCAAAATACTGGCGACTGGGCGAAGGCTACCCCGATAACCCTCAAGCGCGTGGATGAGACTTTGCGTACTCCTGACGCAGCCTCGAGGGTTCGACGCGGGTGTAGATCTGGGTTGTGGAGACGCTCGAGTGCCCGAGCAGCTCCTGGATCGAGCGCAGGTCCGCCCCGCCCTCGAGCAGGTGGGTGGCGAACGAGTGGCGCAGGGTGTGCGGCGAGATCCGGCCGGCCACGGCCGCCTCTCGGACCCACTTCTCGAGGCGGCGCCGGACGTCGGACGGCGACAGCCGCCGTCCGCGGCGGGAGACGAACAGCGCCGGCTCGTCGGCGTTCGGCCCGAGCGCGCGGCGAGCCGACTCGAGATAGCGGCGCACGGCGCGCTGCGCCGGCTCGCTGATCGGGACCACGCGGGTCGTCGACCCCTTGCCGGTCGCGCGGACGGTCTCGGACTCGAACTCCACATCTCCCAGGTCGAGCCCGACCACCTCCTCGGCCCGCAGGCCGCACGAGTAGACGAGCTCGAACAGGGCGCGGTCGCGGACCTCGAGCGGGCTCCGGGCCGGGATCCGGTCGAGCAGCGAGGCGACCTCGTCGCGGGCGAGGACGCGGGGCAGGCGCGAGCCGCGCTTCTGCGCCGGGAGCAGGTCCGCGGGGCTGCTCTCGGCGACGCCGGTGGCGACGAAGTGCGCATGCAGGCTGCGCAGCGAGGCGAGCTTGCGGGCGACGCTCGCCTTCGCCAGCCGGCGCTCGGAGAGCACCGCGGCGTAGGAGCGCAGGTCCCTGTAGGTGAGCTCGCCCGGCTCGCGGCCACGCGCGGTCGCCCAGGCGGCGAGCTCGAGCAGGTCGCGGCCGTAGGCGCGCAGGGTGGAATCGGATGAACCGCGGGTGGAGAGCTCGCGGGCGTAGTCGTCAAGCGCCGCGCGCCACGCGGCGCTCGCCTTCAGCTCCTCTGCCGGCGGCGCCGGGATCGCACTGCTCTGCGCCATGGCGCTAGCTTCGCCGCGCCGGCGTCCCCGCCTGCTAACGAACGAAAGCGGTCAGCCGATGTAGATCGGCGTGCCGACGGGAACCTGGTCGTAGAGGTCGATCACGTCGGGCACCGACATCCGCACGCAGCCGTGCGAGGCGGCCGAGCCGAGCGACCCGGTGTCGTCCGTGCCGTGGATCCCGGCCCCGTCGAAGATCCCCATCCAGCGCGCCTTCAGCGGGTTGTCCGCGGCGCCGCCGGGAACAACCGTGCCGGCCAGATCGCCGGCCCAGTCGGAGTCCGGCACGCTCCAGGCGGGATCGACCGCCTTGTTCTGGATGCTGTAGACGCCCGCCGGCGTGTCGAAGCCCTCGGCACCGATCGCGACCGTGTAGGCCTTCGCCGGTTCGAGGTCCTTCCACAGGGTGAGCTCGAAGGTCGAGCGGTTGACGGTCAGGTAGGTCGGATACTGGGCGGCGAGGTCCTCCTTGCTGACCTCGGGCTCGACCGTGTCGACCGGGACCGTGACCTTGCGCCGCGCGGTCCGCTGGACCACCGACTCGATCCGGGTGCGAAGCGCGGACTCGCTGACCTCGACCCCGTCGTGGCCCGCGACGCCGTCGAGCGAGACCGCTGTCGGCTCGATCGTCGCGTTGACGGGCTCGGTGTTGACGTCGGCGGCGACCTTGGCGATGAACTCGTCGATCGCCTTGTTCGAGTAGGTCACCTGGGGCGAGATCGCGACGTCGACCTCGCCGCCCGTGGCGTAGCGCCAGACCCGGGTCGGCAGACCGCCCTCCTGGCTCTCCTCGAGCGCCTTGTCGACCATCCCGTCGACGTCGGAGTCGACCTCGAGCTTCTCGGGGCTGAGCTGGTACTTGACCCCGTCGTAGGTAACCGTGACCTTCTTGCGCAGCGGGTCGACGAGCTCGGACTCGACCACCTTGGTGGCCTCGTCGGCGGTCATCCCGCTCACGTCGACGCCGCCGATCGTCACGCCGTCTGCGATCTCGTCGGACTTCGAGCTGTCCCACGCGTAGGCGCCGACCGCGGCGACCAGCATGATCGCGATCACGAAGACGAGCAGGATTTGAAGCTTGCGGGCCAAGGGCAGCGTCAGAGTGTACGAAGGGCCCGGACGGACCCCGCCACCTCCTTCTGCGCTGCAAGCCGAGGTTCAGATCACCCTGCAAACGACGGTCTGAAGCGAGTCAGATCCCGAGCGGGTCCCGATCGGCCGCGACCCCGTCGTTGTCCCGCTCGCGCCGCACGTGCGGGCTCCAGCGCAGGAATTCCTCCACCTCGCGCTCGTAGCGATAGCCCTCGTCACCGGCGCGGCCGCGCAGGATCGGCTCCAGGCGCAGGTGCTCGCCGAGCTTGAGCACGGTCTCGCGCGAGGTGTAGCCGTAGCGAAACCCGGTCGCCTTGAGCAGGCGGTTGTCGAGCCCGCGGCCGAAGCGCAGCAGGTTGGTCATCTCGTCGGGGACCCGGAAGCCGAGCCGGCGCAGCGGCGCCGCCAGCAGGCGGCCGCCGACCGGCGGCAGCAAGGGCAGCGGGCGCCGGCCGACGAGCGAGACGACCTCCGAGAGCGCCAGGACGCCGTCGGCGGCGACGTTGAAGGTCCCCGGGACCTGGTTCAGGGCCGCGTGCTCGAGCGCATGCACGACGTCGTCCTCGTGCACGAACTGAAGCCGCGGATCGAAGCCGAACAGCATCGGCACCATCGGCAGGCCGAGCATCCGGGTGAACCCGGTCTCGACGTCCGGCCCGAGCACGTTGGCGCAGCGCAGCACGGTCACCTTCACCCCGGGCTGCTTGGCGGCGAACTCGGCGACCGCGTCCTCGGCCTCGGCCAGGTCGCGCTCGATCAGCGTCCGGGGCGGGTGCGGGCGGCGCATGCGCTCGGTGAAGAAGGCCGGGTCGTCCTGCTCGGAGCCGTAGTAGTGCGATGAGCTCTTGAAGATGAACTTGCGCACCGGCGAGTCGGCGCCGGTGCAGGCGGCGAGGATGTTCATCGTCCCGATCACGTTGTTCTCGTGCGCGATCCGGGGCGATGCCGCGAGCGAGTTGACGATCATCCGCGCGTCGATCACCGTGTCGATCTCGGCCGCGCGAACGATCCGCTGCAGCAGCGAGTGCTGGTTGCCGACCTTGACGTACTCGGTGCGCTCGAGCTCGAGCGTCGGCTCGCGCGAGTCGACGCCGATGATCGCCTCGATCTGCTCGAAGCCCTCGAGCGCCTGGGCCAGGCGCCCTCCCCAGTAGGTCGAGAGGCCGGTGACCAGCACCCGGCGGGTCGGCTCGCTCCTGACCAGCTCGTCAGCCAAACCAGACGCTCTTTCGCTTCGCCAGCATCTGGTGCAGGTTCTCCTGGATCCGGGCGCGGATCTCCTGTGAGACCGTCTGCACCAGCGCCTTGTCACGGACCGCGTCGGCGCCGCCGAGCTCGGCGGTGTCGATCGGCTCGAGGAACCGCAGCTTGAACTTCGCCGGCAGGTAGCCGAGCATCCCGAGCGGCCCGAACCAGGGGAAGGTCGGGGTGAGCGGGAAGTAGATCAGGCCCGTGAGCCGCTTCATCGCCGGCACCTGGGCGAAGATCGGCGCCGCCTCCTCGGCCCCGACCACGCACACCGGGACCAGCTTCGCCTCGGCCCGCATCGCCGCCTCGACGAAGCCGCCGCGGCCGAAGCGCCGCAGCCGGTAGCGATCCTTGTAGAGCTTCTCGGTCCCCTTGCGCCCCTCCGGGAACACGAGCACCAGCCGGCGCTCGTCGTAGAGCAGCCGATGCACGTTCGCCGGGTGCGCGGCCACCCCGCCGATCTTCGGGATCAGCATCGAGAACCCGGGATAGCCCTTGAAGAAGTGCTCGACGGTCATGTACAGGGGGCGCGGGCTCGGGTGCTCTTCGCGGATCGCCTTGGCGATCATCGCCGCGTCGGGGGGCAGGGCGCCCGAGTGATTGGAGACCAGCAGGGCGCCGCCGTCGGCGGGCACGTTCTCGATCCCCTCGACCTCGGCCCGGAACCAGTAGCGGTAGAAGAACTCGTACAGGGTCCGGTCCATCACCCCCTCGACCCGCTCGGAGCGGCCCCAGTCGTCGAGCCGCCGGTCGGGTTCGATCGCGGGCAGCAGCTCGCGCATCGCGTCCGCGGTGCGCTCGGCGGGCAGGGCAGCGGCGGCGGCTTCGGCGGCCTCCTCCGCGAGCGCCTCCCGCGCCTCGGAGAGGGATGTCCGATCGGGAGCCAGAACGACAAATAGTATCCGCGTGCGTGAGCGCGGAAACCTCGACCAAGCGCCGTCGCCCGCGGTTCGAGCCCTTCGGCCCGAAGCCCGATCCGACTCCCGCCGACGGGCCGGACCCCTACGGCAACCCCGACCCCGAGTGGTTGCGGATCGATTGGCCTGCGCAACTTCACGACGTCGAGGTGGGCGGCAACCGGGTCCACTACGCCGAGCTCGGGCCGCCGGAGGCCGAGCAGCATCCGCTGGCGCTGGTCTTCGTCCACGGGCTCTCAGGCTGCTGGCAGAACTGGCTCGAGAACCTTCCCCACGTCGCCCGTCGCCACCGGGTGATCGCGCTCGACCTACCCGGGTTCGGCTCGTCGCCGGTCCCCGACTGGGAGATCTCGATCCCGGCCTACGGCAAGCTGCTGCTCGAGTTCTGCGACGCGATCGGGGTCCGCGACTGCGCCGTGGTCGGTAACTCGATGGGCGGCTTCGTCGCCGCCGAGGCGACGATCGCCCAGCCGGACCGGTTCGAGAAGCTGGCCCTCGTCTCCGCCGCCGGCGTCTCCAGCGCCCGCCTGCGCCGCGAGCCGACCGAGGTCGCCGCGCGGATGATCGCCGCCGGCACCCCGCTCGCGTTCAAGGCGCAGACGCGTGCCTTGCGCCGCCCGCGGGCCCGGGCGATGGCCTTCGGTGGGATCTTCGACGACCCGCGGTCCCTGCGTCCGGAACTGATCTGGGAGTTCTTCGACGGCGGTATGCGCTCGCAGTCGTTCGTCGACGCGCTCTCGAGCCTCGCCGGCTACAACTTCCTCGACCGCCTCGAGGAGGTCGACGTGCCCACCCTGATCGTCTGGGGCCGCCAGGACCACGTCGTCCCACCCGCCGATGCGTACGGCTATCAGCAGCGCCTCAAGCGATCGCGGCTCGAGGTCTTCGATCGCTGCGGCCACGTGCCGATGGCCGAGCGCCCGGTCCGCTTCAACCGCGTCCTGGGGAGGTTCCTGGAGTCGAGCTGAGCGCGGGGGTAGCGAAGTCGCCGTGGCGGACGTCGTGGCGGCGATCGCCGTAGCTGCGGGTCTCGTAGACGATCAGCAACCAGACGGCGACGGTGACCGCGATCAGGGTCGCCAGGGCAGAGACCTCGAGCGCCAGCGGGATCGCCGCCACCAGCAGCAGCGCCAGGCCGGCGCGCTGGCGGTTGATCGTGTGGATGTGGCGCCAGCGGAAGGCGACGTGGCCGAGCAGGTAGAGCGCCGTACCGCCGAGCAGGGCGACCGCGGGGACGGTCTTCAGGGGGTCGTCGACGTGCTCGAGCGTCTTCTTGATCCCGAGCGCGACCAGGATGATCCCCGCGATCATCAGAAAGTGCATGTAGGAGTAGGAGTCGCGGGCCATCTCGTTCTGCTCGCGGCCGACCGCCGCCCGCTCGAGCCGGCGGGCCGCGACCAGGGCGACGACGTCGAAGTACAGCCACCACATCGCCGCGGCCAGCCCGACGCCGACCACCGCCGCAACCCCCTGGCCGACGCTGAGCTCCCCGCCGACCCCGACCCCGATCGCGACGATCGACTCGCCCAGGGCGATGATCAGGATCAGCCCGTGGCGCTCGGCAAAGTGGCCGGGACTGATCCTCCAGCCCTCCGAGCCGCTCACGTAAGGGCCCGCCATGTCGAGCATCAGCGCCAGCGACCAGACGATCCCCTGGGCCGCGCCGTCGAGGGTCGAGCCCGCGACCAGCAGCGCGACCCCGATCGCGGTCGAGACGGCGAAGCCGACGATCGAGTGCCTCAGGCCCGGCTCGTCGCGGCTC
>DASPGZ010000030.1:0-10108 GCA_035620355.1 Solirubrobacterales bacterium
CCCGGCCGCCACCTCGAGCGCGCGCTCGAGATCGCCGAGGGCCTCGCGGCCTTCCCCCAGGAGACGATGCTCTCCGATCGTCGCGCGGCGATCGAGGGGATCGGGATGACCTTCGCCGAGGGCCTGGCGCTCGAGGCACGCCTGGGGCGCGACTCGGTGATCACCGGCGCCGCCGGCGCGGCGCGCTTCGCCGCCGGCGAGGGCCGCGGCGCCGCCGGGGCCGGCGTCTGACGCTGGGTTAGGCCCGCTAACACCGCGCGCGTTCGTTCGGAAAACGATGCGAGCGGGATTGACCTCGCATACCGAGGTCAAAGTCGCACTCGTCCGCGTGGCCGTCACGCGAGCGGTGTTAGCCGGAGACCTGCGCCGACCCTAGGTCCCGATCCGGAACTCGGTCAGCAGCCGCTTCTCGGCCTCGCCCTCGACCTCGGCGACGACCTCGACGTGCGGCTCGAGCGGCGTGCCGCGGAGCTTGGTCGCGAGCAGGTCGTCGACCTGGAAGATGCCGGCGGAGTTGTTCATCGCGATCTCGATCCGGACCGCGCGCCGGGTGCCGGCCGAGATCTCGACCCGGTCGATCGCCGCGGCGGAGATCGAGTGGATCCCGACCTGCCCGGACTCGACCGGCAGCCGCGTGCGCCCGTGGGCCATGTCGAGCGCATCGGCCACCCGGACCACCCCGGCCTCGACCGTGTACGGCTCGCCGCGGCGGCGGTGGCCGATGATCGCGTGCAGCGACTCGGCGATCACCACCGCGCGCTCGGAGGGGTCCTTGTAGATCTCGGCGAGCACCTCGCGCAGCTTGCGCTCGGCGAGGAAGAGGCTGAAGGCCTCGTGGTCGACGCGGTGGATCGACATGCCGACGTCGTGCAGCAGCGCCCCCGCCGCGACCACGACCTCGGCGTCGCGGTCCTTCATCGCGTGGTCGGTGACCATCGCCGGCTGCAGGCCGCCCTTGACCAGCAGCCGCAGCAGCCGCAGGGCGATGTTGAGCACGATCCGCATGTGGACCCAGGAGTGGTCGGACATCCCGAGGCGCTCGGACTGGACCTGGGTCATGTGCCACCAGGCCCGGACCTCGGGGTCGGCGTTGAGCGCCTCGAGCAGCGTCTCGAGCCGCCGGTTGCCGCGCGTCGGGGCGCCGATTCGCGCCGCCGTCGTCGCCTCCGCCGGGCTGCGCCCGAGCTCGCCTGGTCCGGCCGCCTCGACCTCTGCCTCGACCGGCTCGGTGTCCTTGGAGGTGGCCACTCCTGCCATCCTCGCACGCGGCGATGCGGGATCGCCGACCAGCGGCGGGTCTGAGCGGGCGCGGGACCGCGTTCGCCAGGGCTGCGAGCTCTGTCCCGCGACCGCGCTCTGAAACGCGATTTTCCGCCCGGCGAAACGTTTAGTTTTCATGGCCGTGCGCGAGGGGAACGCAGGGGGCCGCATCTGCCCCGAGACCGGCCTGGCGGTGCCCGAATGCAGCTGCAAGCGCTGTCTCGAGACGATGCTGCGCGAGTTCTCGCCCGATCTGCTGACCGGCGAGGTCACCGTCACACGCACGCTCCCGCGCCGGCGCCCGTCCTCGGGCGAGCGCCGCGAGGCCGCCTGACGGGCCGCTCGACGGGGCCGGATCGGCGGAGTAGCATCGCGCCCCTGATGTCGGAGACCGGGCAGCTGTCGGTCGAGCGCCGCGGCCAGGTGGCGCTGGTCACACTCGAGCGGCCGGAGAAACGGAACGCGCTCTCGATCGAGCTGCGCATGGAGCTCGCCGACGCCTTCACCGGGCTCTCCGACGACGACGCGATCGGGTGCGTCGTGCTCACCGGCGCCGGTTCGGCCTTCTGCTCGGGCATGGACACCTCGCAGTTCGGCGGCGACCTCGCCAACCGCGAGCGCCTGGTGCGGACGAGCACGCTCGCCTTCGAGGCGGTCGGCGACTGCCGCCGGCCGGTGCTCGCCGCGGTCAACGGGCCGGCGCTCGCCGGCGGCTTCGCGCTCTCGCTGCTCTGCGACCTGCGGATCGCCTCGGACTCGGCGCAGTTCGGGTACCCGGAGCTCCCCCGCGGGATCCCGCCCAGCTACGCGGCCGCCCGGGCGGTGCTCCCGGCGACCGTGGCCAAGGAGCTCTGCCTGACCGGCCGCCTGGTCGGCGCCGCCGAGGCCCAGCGGCTCGGGATCGTCCGCGAGGTCACCGGTGGCGACGTGGTCGAGCGCGCGGTCGACCTGGCGAAGCGGATCGCCGCGCTGCCTCGCGAGGCGATCCTGGAGACGAAGCGCAAGACCCTGCTCGAGCGCCGCCATCTCTGGGGCTTCCTCTTCGACGAGGAGGAGCAGGTCTTCCGCCGGGCGCTGCTGGGCGAGACGGAGCCGGCTCAGGCGTAGGGCGCGACGGCCTCGAGGATGTGGGGCCAGGCGAAGATCTCCCAGACCGCCGCGACGATCAGGACCGGCACCGCGACCGCGACGGTGGCGAAGGTCGCCGCGAGCAGGTTGTCCCACTCGTTGCGACGGCTGGCGATCACCCATGCCGCGAGCGGCAGGAACAGCGCCACCAGCTCGGGGACCGCGTGCGGGAGGATCGTCAGCACCAGGACGCCCGGCGAGACCCCGAGCTGGCCCGCGAGCTGGGCGCCGGTGAGCCCGAGGGCATAGGTCTGGGTGATCAGCGAGAAGCAGGTCACCAGGGTGACCCAGGCGAAGGCGATCGGGCGCGCCTTCTCGTGCACGAAGCGCGAGATGCCGGTCCGGCTCTCGGCCGAGAGCACCAGCGAGCTGCCGGCGATGAACCCGGCGACGCAGGCGAAGGCGTGCAGGGCCAGCACCAGCGAGTTCCGGAACAGGATCCGGCCGATGTCCTCGATGTCCCCGCCGTCGGTGAGGCCCGGGACGCCGAGGAAGGTCAGGTCCGCGGGCGACAGCGACGCCACCGCCCAGACCGCGAACAGCATCGTCGAGGCGACGATCAGCGCGCCTCCGGCCCAGCCGCGGAGGACCGGCCAGGGGTCGGCGTTCCAGCGCTCGAGCGCTCCCCGGGTATCGCGCAGGCCCTGAACCAGGACCAGGTCGTTGACGCTCACCCCCACTGCATCGGCAGCGGGGATGAGCGCCTCAAGCGGCGCCGGCGCCGCCCGCGAGCGCGGCTACTACCCGCAGACGGGCCAGGGCGAGGAGCCGGCGCGGCTGTAGAGCAGCGAGGCGCGGTAGTCCTGCTCGGCCTCCGGGGCCTCCGCCGGGCTGCCGCTGCCGCCCACCGACGCCCAGGTCGAGGTGTCGAACTGGTACTTGCCGAAATAGGTGCCCGAGGCGTCGACGACGGTCGGGTCGCCGCCGGACTCGCAGGAGGCGATCGCGTTCAGGGTCGCCAGCGAGACGCCTCCGGCGAGCTCGTAGGACGGCTGGCTGGCGATCCGCTTCGCCTTCACGGCCTTCTGCTTGGCCGCGTCGGCGATCGCGGTGAAGCGCCGCTCGATCCGGTGGTCGCGGATCGCGTCGGAGAACCGGTTCGCGGGCTTCGCGACCAGGTTGATCTCCGGCGCGGCGACGGCGGCGCTCTCCAGCGGCGCGGCGACAGCGGCCGTCGCGGTCAGGGGGCCGAGCGCGAGCGCGCAGCAAATCGTTACAAGCTTGCGTGACACGGACTAATACCTCCGTTCGTGCGCCCGGTCGGCGTCGTTCGCCTCGATCTGGTCGGGGTGGATTGGCCGGGCGGCTTCGCGGCCCCGGGGCGTGGCTACGCTCGAGGGGCGTCACGCGGCGCTTCTGCGCCGGGATGCCCCCTCCGGGGTTTCGATCCGTGGACGCGGCAGTGAACCCGCCGAACGCAAGTTCGTGTGTGACGGTGGTCACACATGCAAGAAAAAACTCACAGTTCCAAAACACCACTGAGGCTGATCCGTGAGGGTTTCCCCGACCGCCCCGCCTACGGGACCGGGGTCTCGGAGGCGGTCCTGACCAGGGTCGCGGCCGGCGAGCTGCCGGCCACCTTCCGTCTCCACCGGCCCGCCCGCGAGCTCGCCTTCTCGAAGCAGGACCGGGCCTCACCCGGGTTCGAGGCCGCGGTCGCCGCGGCGCGCGACGCAGGGTTCGAGCCGGTGGTCAGGCTCGCCGGCGGGCGGGCGGCGGCCTTCCACGAGGGCACGCTCGCGTTCGCCTGGGCGAGCCCGGCGGCGCGCCCGGTCGCCGACACCCACCAGCGCTTCGAGCTGATCGCCGGGATCGTCGCCGCGGCGCTGCGGGCGCTCGGGGTCGACGCGCGGGTCGGCGAGGTGCCGGGCGAGTACTGCCCCGGCGCCTGGAGCGTCAACGCCCGCGGCGCGGTCAAGCTCGCGGGGATCGGCCAGCGGCTGATCACCGGCGGAGCCCATGCCGGCGGCGTGGTCGTCGCCGGCGGCTCGGCCGAGCTGCGGGCGGCGCTCGAGCCGGTCTACGAGGCGCTCGGGCTCGAATGGGACCCGGCGACCGCGGGCAGCGTCGAGGACGAGGTCCCGGGCGCCGGGCTCGAGCAGGTCGAGGAGGCGATCGTGGCGGCGCTCAGCCATCATTTCGAGCTCGTCCCGGCGGAGCTCGATCCGGAGACCCTGGCGCTCGGCTCGGAGCTCGAGCCGGCCCACGTGCCGCTGCCATGATCACCCGGTGATGGAGGCGATCACCACCCCGCTCGAGCCGGAGCCGGAGCGCGAGGACTCATACGAGCAGAGCGTCACCCCGCTGGAGCTGTTCTTCGATCTCGTCTTCGTCTTCGCCTTCACCCAGGTCACCGGGCTGATGGCCGACAACCCGACCGCAGAGGGCCTCGGCCAGGGGATGCTGGTGCTGGCGGCGGTCTGGTGGACCTGGGGCGGGTTCGCCTGGCTGACCAACTCGCTGCACTCCGATGACGGCGTCGCCAGGGTGGGGCTGCTGGCGGCGATGGGAGCGATGCTGGTCGCGGCGCTGGCGGTGCCCGGCGCCTTCGGCGAGGACTCGGTGGTCTTCGGGATCGCCTACTTCATCGTCAGGGTGATCCACATCGCCGTCTACACCTACGGCGCCCCGGAGCTCAACAATCGCGAGGCGATCCGCCAACTGGCCCCGGGCCTGCTGGCGGCGCCGGCGCTGATCATGCTCGCCGGGTTCCTCGACGGCGGCGCCGCCGCCGGGCTCTGGGTCGTGGCGCTGGTGATCGACTACGGCACCCCCTACCTCCGCGACGTCAGCGGGTTCACGGTCTCGCCCGCGCACTTCCACGAGCGCTTCGGGCTGATCGTGATCATCGCTCTCGGCGAGTCGATCGTCGCCACCGGCTCCGGCCTCGACGCGACCGGGCTCACCGCCGGCGTGGTGACGACCGCGGTCGCCGGGCTGGTGATCGCCGCGGCCCAGTGGTGGGCCTATTTCGACGTCGTCGCGCTGGTCGCAGGGCGCCGCTTCGCGGTCGCCGAGTCGGGCGCCCAGGCGCGGCTCGCGAGGGACTCCTACGGGGTTCTGCACCTGCTCCTGATCGCGGGCGTCGTGCTCGTCGCGCTCGGGCTGAAGAAGGCGCTGCTGCACACCGACGAGCCACTCGAGACCGTTCCGGCCGTCGCCCTCTGCGGCGGCGCCGCCCTCTATCTGATCGGTCATGTCGCCTTCCGCCTACGCAACATCGGCTCGCTCAACCGCCAGCGGATGTTCGCCGCGGTGATCCTGCTCGCCCTGATCCCGTTCGCGACCTCGGTCGACGCCCTGGTCGCCGTGATCACGGTGGCGATCGTCCACGTCGCCCTGATCGCCTACGAGACGGTCCACTTCCGCGAGTCGCGCGACCGGGTCCGCCACGAGGACGCCGGCAGCCTCGGCCGCCCGGCCGCCGCGGGCTAGGGTTGGCGGCGATGAGGATCCTCGCCTTCTCCGACCTGCACCGCGACCTCGACGGCGCCGCGCGGCTGGTCGAGCTCAGCGGCGACGCCGACCTGGTGATCGGCGCCGGCGACTTCGCCTCGGTGCACGAGGGTCTCGCCGAGGCGATCGACGCGCTCGCCCCGATCGAGGTCGCGACGGTGCTCGTCCCCGGCAACAACGAGACCGAGGACGACCTGCGCACCGCCGCCGCCGGCTGGGAGAGCGCCACCGTCCTTCACGGCGAGGGCGCCGAGATCGCCGGGGTGGAGGTCTTCGGCCTCGGCGCCGGGGTTCCGGTGACCCCGTGGGACTGGAGCTTCGACCTGACCGAGGACGAGGCGGCCGGGCGGCTCGCCGGCTGCCCCGAGGGTGCCGTGCTCGTCGTCCACTCGCCGCCCAAGGGCCACGTCGACGCCTCGAGCGCCGGCGACCACCTCGGCAGCACCGCGATCCTCGCCGCGATCGAGGCGAAGCAGCCGCGGCTCGCGGTCTGCGGCCACATTCACGAGAGCTGGGGCGCGAGCTCGACGATCGGCGAGACGCCGGTCCGCAACCTCGGTCCCGAGGGGACGTTCTTCGAGCTCTAGCGGGAGTGCTAGGTTCGCTCGGCTCTGGACCACGCGGATGACACCGGCAGGCGGTTCGCCGAGGCGCTCGCCGCCAAGGACTTCGAGCGAGCCGGCGCCCTGCTCGACCCGGGCGTCGACTTCCGCGGACTGACCCCGCGGCGGACCTGGGAGGCGTCCGACAGCCAGCGGGTCGTGAACGAGATCCTCCCCCAGTGGCTCGAGGAGTCCGACCGGATCGACGAGCTGGTCGAGGTCGAGACCGGTGAGGTCTCCGATCGCAAGCGGATCTCATGGCGGCTCCGCGGCCGCAACAACGACGGGGCCTTCCTGGTCGAGCAGCAGGCCTACTACGCCGAGGAGGCGGGCCGGATCACCTGGATGCGGGTTCTCTGCTCGGGATTCCGGCCGATCTGAGCGGGCGGACGCCGCGCCCAAAGGAAGACGCCACCGGGACACTCTCGCGCCGGGGCGCAGAGCACCCCCCAGTCGGTGACGTCTTCGCGGATCGCGAGGCGGCGTCGCCCCGCGACCAGTGAGCCCACCCTCTCACGCCGGCGAGCGCCGCGCAAGGGCGTTTTCCGAGCGAATTCGGCGCGGCGGGTCACGAGCCTGAGATGATCCGGGCGGTGGGTACCTCGCCGCTCGAAGCAGCGCTGGAGCTGGCTCCGCGCGCGGCGGAGCTCGCTCCCGAAGCAGAGCGCGAGCGCCGTGTCGGCGCCGCGTTCTCGAGCGAGCTCGCCGCCGCGGGCCTCTACCGCGCCTGCGTCCCGGCCTCGCTCGGCGGCGGAGAGGCCCCGCCCCGGGAGCTGCTCGGCGCGATCGAGACGCTGGCGACGGGCGACGGGGCCGCGGGCTGGTGCGTCGCGGTCTGCGCGACCGCCGGCATGCTCGCCGCCTACCTCGAGCCAGAGCGCGCGGCCGAGGTCTACGGCAACCCGGACGCTGTCGCCGGCGGCGTCTTCGCCCCCTCCGGCAGCGCCTCGGCGGACGGCGACAAGCTCACGGTCAGCGGCCGCTGGCGCTTCGCCAGCAACGTCGCCAATTGCGACTGGCTGATGGGCGGCTGCGTCGTCCACGACGGAGAGCGGCCGCGGTCGCTCGAAAGCGGCCGCCCGGACGTGCGCCTGGTGCTGATGCAGGCGGCGGCGGTCGAGGTGATCGACACCTGGTCGGTCTCCGGGCTGCGGGCGACCGGAAGCCACGACATCGCGGTCGACGGGCTCGAGCTGCCGGCGGCACGCTCGGCCTCGCTGATCACCGACTCGCCGCGCGAGCCCGGGCCGCTGTACGCGTTCCCGCCCTTCGGCCTGCTCGCCGCGGCGATCGCGGCGGTCGCTCTCGGGATCGCCCGCGGAGCGCTCGACGACCTCGGCGCGCTCGCCGGAGCCAAGACCCCGACCCTGAGCACCCGTAGGCTCGCGGAGCGCGCCGCGACCCAGTCGGGGCTCGCCCGGGCCGAAGCCACCCTGGGCGGCTCGCGGGCGCTGCTGCTGGAGACGGTCGATCGTGCTTGGGACGCCGCGCGGGCCGGTGGCGCGATCCCGATCGATCTCCGGGCGCGCCTGCGGCTGGCCGCAACCCACGCTGTCGAGAGCTCGGCCGGCGCCGTCGACCGCGCCTGGTCGCTCGCCGGCGGCAGCGCGATCTACGAGACCGGACCGCTCGAGCGCCGCTTCCGCGACGTCCACGCCGCGACCCAGCACATGCTGGTCGCTCCGCCGACCTGGGAGCTCACCGGGCGCTCGCTGCTCGGGCTCGAGCTCGACGCCTCGCAGCTCTGAGGCTCAGCCGGCGCTCTCGTAGGCCTCGACCCCGGCCGCGATCCGATCGAGCCGGCGCTCGAGGTCGGAGACGTCGCCGGTCCTGACCCAGAACAGCGCCCTGTGCACGCCGCAGGACTCGTACAGCTCGAGCACCCCGGGATCGGTGGTCGCGTTGGCGAGCGTGGTCGGGACCGGGCCGCGCCCGGATTCCTCGCCGGCCTTGCGCAGACGGGCGATCCGGGCGCTGATCCGCTCGTCGTCGCCGATCCGGTTCGGCATCCACTCGTCGCCGTAGGCGAGCACCCGCTCGAGCACGCGCTTGCCGTGGCCGCCAACGATCACCGGTGGATGCGGGCGCTGGACGGGCTTCGGCCAGCACCAGATGCGGTCGAAGTCGACGTGCTCGCCGTGGTAGCTGGCCTCGTCCGCGGTCCAGATCTCCTTGATCGCCTCGACCCGCTCGCGCATGATCGAGAACCGCCGGCGCGGGTCGGTGCCGTGGTTTCGCATCTCCTCCAGGTTCCAGCCGGCGCCGACGCCGAACAGCAGCCGGCCGCCCGTCAGCCGGTCGATGCTCGCCGCCTGCTTAGCGGTCACGATCGGGTCGCGCTCGATCACCAGGCAGACACCGGTGCCGAGACCGATCCGCTCGGTCGCCGCCCCGGCCGCCATCAGCGCGACGAACGGGTCGTGCGAGCGCGAGTACTGGCGCGGCAGCTCGCCGCCCACCGGGTAGGGGGTCTCGCGCGAGGCCGGGATGTGGGTGTGGTCGGGGAAGAACAGCGATTCGAACGGCCGCTCCTCGACCATCCGCGCCAGGGTCGCCGGATCGATGCCCTCGTCGGTCGCGAAGTAGCCGACCGCGAACTTCATCCGCTCGCCTACCCGGGCCCTCGGCCCAGCAGCCGGCCGACGAGGCCGAGCCCGGCGAGCATCGGCGCCAGCACGAGGTCCGGACCCGCGAGCCGGAAGGTGTCGCGATACTCGGAGAGCAGCGGCGCGAAGTCGAGCAGTCCGGCGCGTTTGCCCGCTCCCGCCCTGCGGTTGGCAGCGTCCACGGCGCGGAACCACTCCTCGGTACGCCCGGCGGGCACCGTCTCCCAGACGACCGTCGCGTCGTGCGAGTGCGGGTTCCAGACCTGATGCACCGCGCCGATCGGGATCTCGATCTCGCCGCCGGCCGCGACCGTGCGGTCGTCGCCGTCGACGCGGAAGCTCAGCGTCCCCGAGGTCACCTCGAAGCGCTCGCTCTGCTGCGGGTGGAAGTGCTTTGGCGGGGGCTCGCCGCCCGGCCCGTACATCGCTTCGACCAAGAGCCGGTCGGGGCTCGACTCGACGATCGTCACCGACTCGGTCGGCGTCAGCATCAGGACGTCGCCCGACGATTCCATCAAGGCGCCTCAACGGCGGCGCGGCTCGGCTTCGCTTCGCTCCGCCTCACGTCAGCAGCGCCCGACCTGTTTCGCGATCGCCTCGGCGCGGGCCGCGTAGCCGGTCGCGTTCACGTGCACGCCGTCACCGGCGAGCCAGCCTCGGTTGCGGCTCACGAGCCCCGCCCAGTCGACGATCCGCAGGTTGTCGTGATGCTTGGCGAGGTCGGCGAGCGCCTGGTTGAAGCCCGAGTAGCTGGCGCCGCCGGTCGGCGGCCGGACGATGTTGGGGACGACGACGCAGCGGGTGCGGCCGGCGATCCCGAGAACCGCGTCGACCGAGTTGCGGAAGGTCGAGACCTGGTGAGCGTCGTTGTTGGTCCCGAGCGCGAAGACGATCGCGCCGGGCAGCCCGCCGCGACTGCGGACGATCGAGACGCCCTCGTCGACGAAGCGCGAGATCGAGACCGACTGGCTCACCTTCCACCCCGGCAGCGCACGCGGCAGGTCGGGCCGGGTGCCCTCGCCGAGCGAGTCACCGATCGCGAACACCGCGCGCTCG
>DASPGZ010000031.1:0-8337 GCA_035620355.1 Solirubrobacterales bacterium
GCGTTGATCGCGGAGGCCGGTGGCGCGGCCTCCGTCTACGGCCACTCCTCGGGCGCCGGACTGGCGCTGAACGGCGCCGCCGCCGGGCTGCCGATCGAGCGCCTGATCCTCCACGAGCCGCCATATGGCCCCGACGACGAGGAGAGCAGGCGCGGCGCTCGCGAGCTCGCCCGGCAGGTCTCGGACGCGGTCGCCGACGATCGCCACGCGGACGCGATCAAGCTCTTCCTCGGCGCCATGGGCATGCCCCCGGAGAGGGCCGAGGGGGCGGCGTCCGATCCGGGAATGCTGGCGGTCGCACCGACGATGCCCTACGACCACGCGGTGATGGACGACCTCGATCGCGGGGGCACGGTCCCCGAGGACCTGGTCGGCGCGGTCGGCGCTCCGACGCTGGTGATCGCGGGCGCCGCGAGCCCCGACTTCTTCCGCGACGCCGCGATCCGGATCAGCGACCTGCTCGCCGATGGTGAGTACGCGCTGCTCGAGGGCCAGGACCAGCGGGCGCCGGCGGAGGTCGTCGGCCCGGTCGTCGCCGAGTTCCTGAGCCGGTAGCGCCGGTCGCGCCCGATTACGATCAGCCCAGTGGCTGCACCGATCGAGACGCTCGGGATCGCCGGCGCCGGGTTCATGGGCTCGGGGATCGCGGAGTCGGCGGCGCGGGCCGGGCTCACGGTCCGCCTCTACGAGCCGGAGCCGGCCGCGCTCGAGGCCTCCGAGAAGCGCATCGACACCTCGGTCGCCCGCGCGGTCGAGCGCGGCAAGCTCGACCGGGCCGAGGCGGAGGCCCTGCGCGAGCGAATCTCCTGGCACACCGACCTGGGCGCGCTCGGCGGCTCCGAGCTGGTGATCGAGGCGATCGTCGAGGACGAGGCGGCGAAGGCGGAGCTGTTCGAGCAGCTCGACGGGGTGCTCGACCCGGGGGCGCTGCTCGCCTCCAACACCTCCTCGATCCCGATCGCGCAGCTCGCCTCGCGCACGACGCGCGCCGAGCAGGTGCTCGGCCTGCACTTCTTCTCACCGGTGCCGGTGATGAGCCTGGTCGAGGTGGTGATCGGGCTGGTGACCTCGGAGGAGACGGTCGCCCGCGCCGACCGGTTCGCGGAGCAGATCGGCAAGACCGCGATCCACACCAAGGACCGCTCCGGCTTCATCGTCAACTTCCTGCTCGTCCCCTACCTGATGGCGGCGGTGCGGATGTACGAGGAGGGCTTTGCCTCGCGCGAGGACATCGACGAGGGCATGCGGCGCGGCTGCGGGCACCCGATGGGTCCGCTCACCCTCTGCGACCTGATCGGGCTCGACGTCCTCTACTCGGTCTGCGACTCGCTCTACGAGGAGTTCAAGCGCGACGAATACGCGCCGCCACCGCTGCTCAAGCGGATGGTCGTCTCCGGGCACCTGGGGCGCAAGAGCGGCCGCGGCTTCTACGAGTACGCGACCGACTGAACCGGGTCACTCCCAGGTCATCCGCTCCGGGAACCGCGGCAGCCCGTCGTCGGGAACCGGCGACCATTCGGGCGCGTAGTCGACGAACTGGTGCACGCTGGGCCGGAGGCCGGGGTCGCCGTCGAGCGCTCCCACGCGCAAGGCGATCAACTGATCGTTCTCGGGGTTGGTCGTGTGCAGGTGGCTGCCGCACGCCGAGCAGAAGCTCTTCAGCCAGCCGTCGTCGGGCGGCCGGTACGTCTTGACCAGCTCCGCGCCGCGCGTGATCGCGAACGAGCCGGGCTCGGTCAGGGCGGTGACCGCGTAGGCGCTGCCGGTTCTGCGCTGACAGCGCTTGCAGTGGCAGTAGAGCGCGCCCAGCAGCGGCTTCGAGACCTCGAAGGCCACCGCCTCGCACATGCAACGGCCGCTCAGGGGTGGCGCTTGGTCGGTCACGCAGAGCTGTTACCCCCGTCGTGCGGGCTCTCAACCTCAGCCGTAGAAGCCCGCGACCGGCGCCGAGGCCTCCTCGGACAGCGCCGGTCCCTCGTAGTGGACCGGCGCGTCGCCGGGCGCCGGCGAGCCGGGCGGCTTGAGCCCGGCGAGCTGCTCGGCCGAGAGCGCGAACACGACCCGCCCGAGGCCCGAGCGGGCGATCGCACCGGCGCACATCGCGCACGGCTGGCAGCTCGTGTACATGGTGGTCGCGGCGGCCGTCCGCGGGTCGAGCTCGCGCGCCGCCCATCGCGCCAGCTTCAGCTCGGGGTGGGCGGAGATGTCGGCGTCGGCGATCGCCGTGTTGTGCTCCTCGGCCAGGGTCTCGCCGCCGGGGCCGACCAGGAGCGAGCCGAACGGCTGCTCGCCCGCCTCGCGAGCCGCGGCGGCGAGGGCGATCGCCCGGCGCAGATGGCGTTCGTCGTCGGCGGTCATCGGTAGCCCGTCGGGTCGGCCTCGAGCCCCGGATCCTGGACCTCGACCATGTAGCGCCAGCAGTCGGGCTGCGAACCGTCGACGTCGGTGAAGCCGTACTCGCGCGCGAGCCCGCCGGACGAGAACGAGCCGCCGTTTCGGCGCGCCAGGTCGGGATCGGCCGCGAGCGCGGCGACCGCCCGGCCGACGAACCGCGGGCTCTCGGAGATCGCGGCGAAGTGTGGGTTGATCCGGGCCCCGTCGCGCCAATTCTCCTCGGTCACCCGGTAGTTCTCGAGCATCATCTCCGAGCGCATCCAGCCCGGGGTCAGGGCGACCGCCGTGCACCCGTGCGGGGCGAGCTCCCGGCTCTGCGCGAACGCGAGCCGGATCACCGCGGTCTTCGCCAGGTCGTAGAACGCAGCGACCCGATAGTTCTCGTCGTTGTACTCGCGGGTGCCGTCGGTCATCTCGACCACCAGCCCGCCGGGCTCGCGGATCAGCAGCGGCAGGGCGAAGTGGCTGGTGATCAGGTGCGTGTCGATCGCCAGCCGCAGGGTCCGCAGCCCGTTGTCGAGATCGTGCTCCCAGAGCGGCTTGTTCCACTCGAACAGCTTCTCGCCGCCCCAGATGTCGTTGACGAGCAGGTCGAGCCGCCCCCGCTCCGCATCGATCCGCTCGACCAGCTTCCCGACCTGCTCCGGCTCGAGGTGATCGACCGCGACCGCGATCCCGGTGCCGCCGGCGGCCTCGACCAGCTCCGCCGTCTCCTCGATCGTCTCCGGCCGGTCGTACTCCGATCGCCCCTCGCGGGTGCTGCGCCCGGTGCAGTAGACGGTCGCGCCCGCCTCGCCGAGCGCCACCGCCGTGCCGCGCCCGGCGCCGCGGGTGGCGCCGGCGACGAGCGCGACCCTGCCGTCGAGCGAATCCGCCGTCACCCGGCCTCCGCCAGCGGCTTACGCATGTAGACGACCGAGAGGTGGCCGCCATGCTGAACGCGCTTGTACTCGGCGTAGCCGATCCGCCCGTAGAGGTCGCGGTTCTCGGTCATCAGCTCGTGCGTATAAAGGTAGAGCGAGTCGTAGCCGGCGGCGCGGCCCTGGGCCTCGGCGTGCTCGAGCAGCAGCCGGCCGACGCCGGTGCCCTGGTGCGCGGGATCGACCGCGACGTTGTCGACCACGAAGCCCTCCTCGTCGACGCCGGTGACCAACAGCCCGACGAGCTCGCCGTCGCGCTCGGCGACGGTCACGGTGCGATCGGCGACCACCTCCGCGTAGTCGTCGACCAGCGGCCGCGGCGGGCCGCCGAGGCGCTCGACGTAGTGGCCGTAGGCGGCCTGGACCAGGCGGGTCAGGCCGCCGACGTCGTCGGGCGTCGCTTGTCGCAGCGAGATCTGGCTCATCGGGGAAGCTCCGCGAGCCGTCGCTCGAGCAGCGCCCGCTCGGCATCGGACTCGGCCAGCTCCAGGGCGCGATCGTATGCGGCGCGCGCCTCCTCGGTCCGCTCGAGCCGGCGCAGCAGCTCGGCCCGGGTCGCGTGGAGATAGAGGTAGCGGTCGAGCTCGAGCCGCTCGACCAGCTCGAGCGCCGGCTCGACCTCGCCGGCCTCGCCCATCGCGGCCGCCCGGTTGAGCTCGACCACCGCCGAGCCGGTGATCCGCGCGAGCTCGCCGTACAGGGCCGCGATCTGCGGCCAGTCGGGCGGCTCGTCGGCGTGCAGGGTCGCGATCGCCGCCTGGATCACATACGGGCCGCGGCCGCCGAGGGCGAGCGCCCGGTCGAGGCGGCGCTGACCCTCCTCGATCCGCTCGCCGTCCCACAGCGAGCGGTCCTGGTCGCGCAGGAGCACGATCTCGCCGCCGGCGAAGCGGGCCGCACGCCGCGCGTCGTTGACCAGCATCAGCGCCAGCAACCCGTGGACGTCGGGCTCGTCGGGCATCAGCTCGGCCAGCGCCCGCCCGAGCCGGATCGCCTCGGCCGCGAGCTCGGACCGGCCGCCGTAGCCCTCGTTGAAGATCAGATAGACGACCGCGAGCACGGCGGCGAGCCGGTCCGGGAGCAGGTGGGCCGGCGGGACCCGGAACGGGATCTGAGCCGCGCGGATCTTCTTCTTCGCCCGCACCAGCCGCTTCGCCATCGTCTCGGTCGGGACCAGGAAGGCGCGGGCGATCTCCTCGGTGCTCAGCCCGCCGAGCGTGCGCAACGTCAGCGCGACCTGGGCGTCGAGCCCCAGCGCCGGGTGGCAGCAGGTGAAGATCAGCTCGAGCCGCTCGTCCGGGATCGTCGTCTGGTCCAGTTCGTCCACGGTCGCCTCCGCTATCTCGAGCTGCTCGGTCTTCGCCGCCAGCGTGCGCTCGCGACGGATCCGGTCGATCGCCCGGTTGCGTGCCGTGGTCACCAGCCAGGCGCGCGGGCTGTCGGGGACGCCGTCGCGCGGCCCGCGCTCGGCCGCCACCGCGAACGCCTCCTGGGCGGCCTCCTCGGCGAGCTCGAAGTCGCCGAGGAAGCCGATCAGGTTGGCGAGCACGCGACCCCATTCGTCGCGGAACGTCTGCTCGAGGTCGATTACCACTCGACGATCGGCCGAACCTCGACCCCGCCGCCGAGCCGCGCGGCCGGGACCCTGGCCGCGAGCTCGATCGCAGCGTCGAGATCGTCGGCCTCGAACACCATCCAGCCGCCGAGCGCCTCCTTGGTCGCGGCGAACGGTCCGTCGGTGGTCAGCGTCTCGCCGCCGTCGACGCGGACGGTGGTCGCGGCCTCGGGCGGCTGCAGCTGCAGCCCCGGCGTCACTCCCGGAACCTGGTTCAGCTCCTGGTAGTCGGCGGCGATCCGGTTGCGCTCTTCCTCGGAGAGGTCGTTCCAGCTCTCGGTGTACGGGGTCGGCGCGTCGCCCTGGTGGATCAACAGCATGTACTTCATCGGTGCCTCCTGTTCGGGGATGGTCGCCTATGAGACGAACGGGAGGCGGCTGGATGGACACCTCAGCCCGAATCCGTCCCGACCGCCCGCCCGACCCGTCCCGCGAGCGCCCGCAGCTCCTCGACCAGCTCCGGCGGCTCATGGACCTCGTACTCGGCCCCGATCATGGCGATCCTCATCGTCAGCCAGCCGAGGTCGTAATCGCCGGTGCGGTACTCGCAGCTGTCCGCGTCGATCGGCTCGACCGTGCCCCAGCGCTCCGGAACCCAGCGGCGCAGCTCCTCGGCGCTCAGCCGCACCGTCACCCGGGCCTCGTAGCGCTGGGGCGCCGACGAGATACCGCGGGCGACGAACCGCGCAGCGTCGCCGCCCGGCGGCTGGCGGCGCGGATGACGAACGCCCGTTGCGGCGGGCTTGGTGAGGCGGTCGACCCGGAAGCTGCGCCAGTCCTCCCGGCCGCGGTCCCAAGCGAGCAGGTACCAGCGCCGACCGAGGTTGACGAGCGAGTGCGGCTCGACCTCGCGCCTGCCCTCGGCGCCATCGCGCGCACGATAGGCAAAGCGCACGCACTCTCCCTCGCGACACGCCGTCGCCAACACCGTGAGGCTCTGGGGGTCGACGGTCGGCCCCCCGACGCCCGGCAGGGTCACGGTCGCCGCGCCCAGCGCCGACACGCGGCGGCGCAGCCGCGCTGGAAGCACCTGCTCGAGCTTCACCAGCGCCCGCACCGATGTCTCCTCGATCCCGTCAACCGAGGCGCGGGCGGCGGTCCGCAGACCGACGGCGATCGCAATCGCCTCGTCGTCATCGAGCAACAGCGGCGGCATCGCCGTTCCGGACGCGAGCCGGTAGCCGCCGGCGGGCCCGGTCAGCGACTCGACCGGGTAGCCGAGCTCGCGCAGGCGCTCGACGTCGCGGCGGACGGTGCGACGCGAGACCTCGAGCCGCTCGGCGAGCTCGGCGCCCGGCCAGTCCCGCCGCGCCTGCAGTAGCGACAACAGCTCGAGCAGTCGGCTGGAGGTTCCGTTCATACGCGATCAGCATCTCGCAAATTGAGGACAGAAACTGACCTAAATAGTGAATACGGTGTCGGCGCAACCGACCAAGGGAGTTAGGGATGAACGCACCGCGCGAGACGTATCCGGCCGGGGTCCCCTGCTGGGTGGACACCGATCAGCCGGATGTCGATGCCGCCAAGGAGTTCTACGGCGGGCTGTTCGAGTGGCAGTTCGACGAGCGCACCCCGGCCGGTGCCGGCGAGCGTTACTTCGTCGCCCAGCGCGACGGCCTGGACGTCGCCGGCGTCGGAACGAAGATGGACGACGACTCCAGCCCGACCGCCTGGAACACCTACATCGCGGTCGAAAGCGCCGACGATGCCGCAGCCAAGGCGTTCGCGGCGGGGGGCAAGGTCGTGATGGGTCCGTTCGACGTCGGCGACGCCGGGCGCATGGCTGTGCTCGCGGATCGCGAGGGTGCCGTGTTCTGCGTCTGGGAGGCCGGCGCCACGGCGGGCGCCCAGCTGGTCAACGAGCCCAACAGCTGGAGCTTCAACGACCTCGCAAGCCGCGACCCCGGGAGCGCGATCGGCTTCTACGGCGAGCTCTTCGGCTGGGAGATCGAGGGGCGCGGTGCCGAAGGCGACGAGGGGCTCAAGTTCTGGCGCCGGCCGGGCTACGGCGAGTTCCTGGACCAGCTCAACCCGGGGACGCTCGCGCGAGCGGAGGAGATGGGTGCCCCCGAGGGCTTTCCCGACGCGGTCGGCTGGCTGATGGAGATGACCGACGAGCAGTTCCCGCCGGAGGCACCGTCGCACTGGGGCACGTCGTTCGCGATCGCCGACGCCGACGCGACCGCCGAGCGCGCTCAGGAGCTCGGGGCCACGTTGGTGGTCGAACCGATGGATGCGCCATGGGTGCGATTCGCGGTGATCCGCGACCCGCAGGGCGCCCTGTTTCAGGCCTCGCAGTTCGTTCCGCCCGAGAATTGACCGACAGCCAACCCGCAGAGGAGTGACAGACATGGACAGACTCGATTTCGTCGGGGTGCCCTCGACCGACTCCGACCGCACCCGCGCCTTCTACGTCGAGACACTTGGCCTGCGCCCCGACGACAAGGGCGACTATGAGTTCTGGATCGGCGACACGTGCTTCGCGATCTGGGAGCCCGGCCGGCTGGGGATGGAGTTCATGCCCCAGAAGAACGCGCATCCGGCGATCCACGTCGACGACGTCGCGGCCGCCCGCGCGGAGCTCGAGGCGAGGGGGGTCGAGTTCGGCGGCGAGACCTTGGACACCGGTGTCTGCCACATGGCGTTGTTCACCGACCCCGACGGCAACGACCTGATGCTCCACCACCGCTACGCGCCGCGCGATTAGATCGGCAAGCTCGTCGAGCCGAGCTCAGCGGGTGAAGTCGAGGATCAGCTGCGCCGTCTCGGTGGGCACGTCGAGCTGGGGGCAATGGCCGATCCCGTCGAGCACGACCCAGTCGGCGTTCGGGACCCAGTCCTCGCGAAAGCGGGTCGCGGCCGACGGCCAGGGAAGGACCTTGTCCTCAATGCCCCAGACGATCCGCACCGGGCACGTGATCCGCTCGGGCGCGAGGCTCCAATCGCCGCGCTCGCCGAACTCGATCATCGGGATGAAGCCCTCGCACGCGACCGCGCCGCGCAGCTGGTGTCCGAGCAGCTCGGCCGGGATGTGCTCGTAGTTGGTGGTCACGAATGCGGTCGCCTGGCGTCGGCCCTCGGGGGTTGCGAGCAACGCGTCGGCGTACGGCGCCGCGGCCTCGAGCATCGGACGCATCGTGCGGAAGAAGGCCAAGGCGTCCCTGTAGGAGTCGTCGGACCAGCCGCCCGAAGGTGCCAGCGCGACCGCCGTGGTGGCGCGGCCACGCTCGGCCATCTGCAGCGAGACGTAGCCGCCGAGCGAGTTGCCGATGATGTGGGCGGTCTCGAACCCGGCCTCGTCCATCGCCCGCTCGACCCCGTCGGCGAGCACCTCGTTGGTGATCTCGCCCTCGATCGGCGGGCCGCCCGCGTGGCCGGCGAGGGTCAGCGCGAGCACGTCGTGCTCGG
>DASPGZ010000032.1:0-6351 GCA_035620355.1 Solirubrobacterales bacterium
CGATCCTGCGGGCGGTGCGCAAGCTCGCCGAGGACTGAGTCAGCAGCCGATCTCGTCGTCGGCGCCGAAGCCGCCGAAGCAGCGGTCGCGGCCGGGACCGCCGAGCAGACGGTCGGGACGCAGGCCGCCGAACAGCCGATCGCGGCCGCTGCCGCCGCCGACGATGTCGGAGGCGTCGCCGCCGCGGACGACATCGTCACCCGACTTCGCCCTGAGCGCATCGGCGCCGGCCATCCCGCGCAGGTTGTCGTCGCCGCTGCCGCCGCAGATCAGGTCGTTGCCGCCGAGGCCCTCGATCGCGTCGTTGCCGCCGAGGGCGACGAACACGTCGCGCTTCTCGGTGCCGACCAGCGCGTCGTCGCCCTCGGTGCCGACGATCGTGCCGTTGACCCCCTCGCAGTCGGGGGGATCGGGCGGCGGCGCGATCGCGGTCGTCTCGGTGGCCGAGTTGTCGCCGGGGCGCGGGTCGGGCAGTCCGCTCTGGACCGAGGCCGCGTTGGTTAGCGTGCCCCGCTTCTTCGTCACCGTCGCCGAGATCGCGATCGACCAGGCACCGTCGGCGACCAGCGAGTCGAGCCGGCAGACGACCTTGTGCGGGTTGGGGTTGCAGGTGCCCGCCGAGGGCTCGGCGGAGACCACCGTCGCGCCGCCCGGCAGGTTGTCGGTCATCGCCAGGTCGGTCGCCTCCGCGGGACCGGCGTTGCGAACCTCGACCAGGTAGGTGAGCGTGGTCGAGGTGGCCACGGGATCGGGGTTGTCGGCGATCGTCAGGCCGAGGTCGGCGGCCGGGGCGTCGCCGGCGGGCGCCGACGCGGGCAGGATCAGCGCCGCGGGCAGCGCCAGCATGGCGACCACGGCCACAGCCGACCCGAACGCCCACTTCCTCCTCCGCCCGTTCATCTCCATCCGAAACACGTCGGCGCCGCGGAAGGTGCGGGGGGTTGAAACGTCGGCGAGCGGGAATACAATCGCTGTAGCGATTCACACGAGTCAGCAACTCGGACGGATCCAGACATAGGGAGCGCGGGTGGAACCCCGGGCTCCTGTCGTCCGTAGGCGTCGCGGAGGAGATCCCGAAGCGGCGAAAGGCCAGGCCGGTCACGAGGAGATCCCGAAGGATCGGCCAGACACGAAGGACGGAGGAGAGATGAAGCCAGTCAATGGCGCTGTCGCGAGTGAGCCTGCGCGCGACGGACTGACCGAGCGGCGAGAGGCCCGCTCGAATGCGCTCACGCGGGAGGACCGCACCAACCTGCTGCGGTACATGGCGATGATGCGCGCCGCAGAGGAGCGCGCGATCACGCTCTACCGCCAGGGCAAGATCCCAGGCAGCTTCTACGACGGCTGCGGCCAGGAGGCGATCTCGGTTGGCTCCTCGTACGTGCTCGCGCCCGAGGACCGGATGTGCATCCTGCACCGCGACCTCGGCGCCCACTTCGTCCGCGGGGTGACCCCGGATCGCTACCTCGCCAACTACATGGGCCGCAGCGGCGGCGTCACCGGAGGCAGGGACGGAAACCTGCACTTCGGCGACCGGGAGCTCGGCTGCGTCGGGATGGTCTCGATGCTCCCGGACATGGCGCTGGTCGCCGCCGGGATGGCGCTCGCGTTCAAGACCCGCGGCGAGCGGCGGGTCGCGATGACCTACTTCGGCGAGGGCTCGACCGCGAACGGCCAGTGGCACGAGGCGATGAACTTCGCCGGCATCCACCGGCTGCCGATCGTGTTCGTGCTCGAGAACAACGGCTTCGCCTACTCGACCCCGAACGAGCTCGAGTTCGCGGTCGACCCGGTCGAGCGCGCCGCCACCTACGGGTTCCCCGGGGTGCTCGTCGACGGCAACGACGTCGAGGCTGTGTTCGAGACCGCACGGGTCGCCGCCGAGCGAGCCCGCGAGGGCGACGGGCCGACCCTGATCGAGTGCCGGACGATGCGCATGCACGGCCACGGCGCCCATGACGACATGAGCTACGTGCCGCAGGCGATGCGCGAGGAATGGGCCGACCGCGACCCGATCGTGCGCTACGGCGAGCGACTGGTCGCCGAGCACGGATTCTCGGCCGACGAGGTCGAGTCGGTCCGCGCCGAGGTCAAGGCCTACGTCGACGAGTGCGCCCAGAAGGCGCTCGACTCGCCGATGCCGGACCCGGCCGGTGCCACGGACGGCGTCTTCGCCGACGACGTCACCCCGCTCGGCGACGGCCGGGCGCCGTGGTCGCATTGGGCGGACGAAGCCGTCGATTCGAGGGCCGTCTGATGGGCGAGATGACCTATCTGGAGGCGATCTCCGACGGGCTTCGGACCGAGATGCGCCGCGACGAGACCGTTTTCTGCCTCGGCCAGGACATCGGCGCTTTCGGCGGCGCGTTCAAGGTCACCGACGGGTTCATCGAGGAGTTCGGCGCCGAGCGGGTGCTCGACGCGCCGCTGGCCGAGAACGCGATCGTCGGCACCGCTGTCGGCGCCGCGGTCGAGGGCCTGCGGCCGGTGTGCGAGATGCAGTTCGCCGACTTCATCTCCTGCGGCTTCGACCAGCTGGTCAACGTCGCCGCCAAGCTCCACTACCGCCAGGGCGTCGCCGCGCCGCTGGTCGTCCGGCTCCCGTCGGGCGGCGGGTTCTCGGGCGGGCCGTTTCACTCGCAGAACCCGGAGGCGTGGTTCCTGCAGGCGCCCGGGCTCAAGGTCGTGGCGCCCGCAACCGCCGACGACGCCAAGGGCCTGCTGACGGCGGCGATCCGCGATCCGAACCCGGTCTGCTACCTCGAGCACAAGGGCCTCTACCGCTACGTCAAGGGCGAGGTGCCGGACGGCGAGCACTCGGTCGAGCTCGGCAAGGCGAGGGTGGCGCGTGAGGGCGAGGAGCTGACCGTGATCGCCTACGGCTCGGCGGTCCACCTGGCGCTCGACGCCGCCGAGGAGCTCGGCGAGTCGATCGAGGTGATCGACCTGCGCTCGCTCTGCCCGCTCGACACCGAGGCGATCCTGGCGAGCGCGCGCAAGACGGGCAAGGTGCTGGTCGCCCACGAGGCGACCCAATCGTGCGGGGTAGGAGCGGAGGTCGCCGCGCTGGTTGCCGCCGAGGCCTTCGAGGACCTCGACGCGCCGGTGCGGCGGCTAACCGCTCCCGACGTGCCGATCCCGTTCAGCCCGCCGCTCGAGCAGGCCGTCCTGCCGCAGCTCGAAGACATGAAGGAGGCGTGCGATGAGCTCCTCAAGTACTGAGACCGTCGTCGAGGTGACGATGCCGAAGATGGGGATCAGCGTCTCCGAGGGCACGATCGTCGAGTGGCGCAAGCGGCCCGGCGACTGGGTCGAGGCCGACGAGACGATCGCCGAGGTGACCACCGACAAGATCGACGTCGAGATCCCCTCCCCCGCCTCCGGCCGGCTGGCGAAGCTGATCGCCGAGCCGGGCGAGACGGTCGACGTCGGCGAGACGATCGCCGAGATCGACGCCGGCGCCCGCCCGGGCGAGGCGCATCCACAGGAGGAGGACGACGTCCCCTCCGGGCCCGAGCCCGAATCGGACGCGGCGACCGACGAAGTCGATCGGTCAGGGTTCGTCTCGCCCGTCGTCCGGCGAATCGCCGACAAGCACGGGATCGATCCGACCCAGATCGAGGGCACCGGAATCGGCGGCCGGGTTCGCAAGAAGGACGTCCTCGCCTACGTCGAGGCGCACGCCGGCAACGGCCAGGGCAAGCCACAGCCGGTGTTGCACTCGGAGTCGCCGTACAGGCCCGACGAGCCCGAGCCCGTCCAGGCCGTGCAGCCGGCCGCCGAGGGCGGCGAGCGCCGCGAGGCGATGTCGACGATGCGCCAGGCGATCGCCCGGCACATGGTCCAGAGCCGCCAGACCGCGGCGCACTGCACCACGATCGTCGAGGTCGACATGTCGCGGGTCACCGCCCGCCGGGCGGAGCTGAAGGAGTCGATGAAGCGGCGCGGCGTGCCGCTCACCTATCTCGCCTTCGTCGCCGTGGCGACGGTCGAGGCGCTCGAGCGCCATCCGGTCCTGAACGCGTCGGTCGACGGCGACGAGCTCGTCTACCACGACGACGTCAACCTCGGGATCGCGGTCGCGCTCGACCAGGGCCTGATCGTCCCGGTGATCCCGCGGGCGCAGCGGCTCAGCCTCGAGGGCATGGCGGCGGCGATCGCCGAGGTCGCCGAGCGCGCGCGCTCGAAGCGGCTCGAGCCCGACGAGGTGCACGGCGGCACCTTCACGATCACCAACCCAGGCCAGTTCGGCGCCGTGCTGGCGACACCGATCATCAACCAACCGCAGGTGGCGATCCTCGACCTCGAGGCGATCGTCAAGCGCCCGGTCGTGGTCGAGGACCCGGCCGGCGGCGACTCGATCGCGATCCGGCCGATGACCTACCTGCCGATGTCCTGGGACCACCGGGCGCTCGACGGTGCGGAGGCCGCGCGCTTCCTCTCCAGGGTCAAGGGCCGGCTCGAGAGCTGGGAGGTCGAGTGATGGGCCTCGCAGTGCGGCCGGCGCGCAACGGCCGGGCGGCGGCGGCTCGCTCGGGCGCGGCCGAGCCCGACGCGGTGCCGCCCGTCGCCTTCGACCACGAGGCGCTCGCGGTGCGAACCGGGGAGCGCTCGGGGGTGCCGGTGGTCGTCGCGGTCCACTCGACCGCGCTCGGCCCGGCGCTCGGCGGCCTGCGGGTCTGGCACTACCCCGACCCCGACGACGGGATCCGCGACGCGCTGCGGCTGGCCTCCGGGATGACCCTGAAGGCGGCGGCGGCGGAGCTCGACCTCGGCGGCGGCAAGGGGGTCATCTGCGCTCCGGCCGGCGGCCTCGAGGGCGAGCGCCGGCGGGCCGCGCTGCTCGACTTCGGCGACCTGGTCGAGTCGCTTCGCGGCCGCTACATCACCGCCGAGGATGTCGGCACGGCGCCCGCCGACCTGGTCGCGATCAGCGAGCGGACCGGATATCTCACCGGGCTGCCGCCGGAGCTCGGCGGCACCGGCGACCCGAGCCCGTTCACGGCGATCGGCGTCCGCGGGGCGATCCGGGCCTGTGCGCGCGAGCGCTTCGACGCCGGCGAGCTCGCCGGGATCAGCGTCTGCGTCGTCGGGCTCGGCCACGTCGGCGCCGAGCTCGCCCGGCTGCTGGCGCTCGACGGCTGCGAGCTGATCGTCGCCGACATCGATCCGGCCAAGCGCGAGCTGGCCGCGCGCCTCGGGGCGCGCTGGGTCGAGCCCGGCGACGCGGCCGAGGTCGGCTGCGAGGTGCTGGCGCCGTGCGCCCTCGGCGGAGCGATCGACGACGCCAACGTCGACCTGCTCGGCTGCGAGGTCGTCTGTGGCTCGGCCAACAACCAGCTCGCCGACGACTCGCTCGCCGAGGCGCTGGACGAGCGCGGGATCCTCTACGCGCCCGACTTCATCGCCAACGCGGGCGGCCTGATCCACGTCTATCGCGAGATCAAGGGCTACTCGGAGGAGCGCGCCGTGGAGCTCGCCCGCGGGATCGAGGCGACGACCGGACGGGTGCTCGAGGCGGCCTCGTTGCGGGAGACCACCCCGCTGGTCGCCGCGCGCGAGCTCGCCGCGGAGCGGCTCGGGGCGGCTCTGCGAGACTGAGCCGGATGGATCGCCTGCTGGTCTTGCGCCCCGGCCTCGTCCCCTACGACGAGGCGCGGCGGATGCAGGCGGCGCTCGAGGCGGCTCGGGCCGCCGGCGAGGTCGATGACGTGGTCCTCGTGCTGGAGCATCCGCCCGTGTACACGAAGGGCCGCCGCGCGACCGCCGACGAGCTGCCGATGGGCGAGGACTGGTATCGGATGCAGGGGATCGAGGTGACGCCGACCGACCGCGGCGGGCGGGTCACCTACCACGGCCCCGGTCAGCTCGTCGCCTATCCGATCGTCGACCTGCGCCGACTCGCGGACCCGGACGACGTCCACGACTTCATCCGCCGAATGGAGGGGGCGATGATCGCGGCGCTCGGAGACTTCGGGGTCGACGCGGCGGTGATCGACGGCCTCACCGGGGTCTGGGTGGGCGACTCGCCGCCGCCCGCCGGGAACGCGCGCAAGATCGGCTCGATCGGCATCCACGTCAGCCGCGGGATCACCACCCACGGGCTGGCCGTCAACGTTGCCAACGACCTGCAGCCGTTCGAGTGGGTGGTCCCGTGCGGAATCGAGGCCTGCCGGATGACCTCGCTGACCCGCGAGCTCGGCAGCGAGCAGGACGTGGACGGGTTCGCCACCGCGCTCGTGCGGCGGCTCGGCCAGGCCTACGCGCGCGAGCCGGTCGAGGCGCGGATGGACGACGTCGTCGGGCGGCTAACTTTGGAACCGGTATGAGCAAAGCGGCCGAACGCATCCA
>DASPGZ010000033.1:0-10558 GCA_035620355.1 Solirubrobacterales bacterium
GGGCTGATCGAGATGGCGCGCACGGGCGAGGTCGCGATCACCAAGTCCCGTCCAGAGCACTAGCTTCGGCGGCGATCGCCGCGCCCGCGGGGTAGCCTCGAAGGCGATGATCGCTGTCGCGGATCTGTTTTCGCGGCTCGAGGGGATCCTCGACCGGTCGCCGGCGCGCCGCCACCTGGTCACGGTCACGGCCGAGGTCGACGTCGCCGATCCGACGGCCGCCGCCTTCGCCTCGCGGATGGCCGACGACCGCTGGTTCTGCTGGGAGCAGCCTGACCGCGACGGGTTCGCGCTCGCGACCCTGGGCTCGGCCCACGAGGCGATCTCGCGCGGGTCCGGCCGCTTCGACGACGTCGCCCGCGAGGCCGCGCGGGTGATGCGCGGGCGGCTCGCCGACGAGCCCGAGGGACTCCCCGCCGGTGCCGGCCCGGTCTGGACCGGGGGCTTCGCGTTCGCCCCGGACGGCGGCTCGCGGGCGTCCTGGTCGTCGTTCCCGCCGGGCCTGCTGGTGCTGCCCGAGCTCTCCCTGCTGCGGACCGGCGGCCGGACCTGGCTGACCGTGAACGCGGTCTCGGCCGGTGGCGCCGATCGCGAGCCGATCCTCGCGCGCCTCGGTCGCCGGATCGCCTCGATCCGCGAGCAGCCGCTGCCGATGTTCGACCCGAGCCCGCGCGGCGAGACCGCGATCGCGAGCGTCACCCCGCCGGGCGCCTACGAGAGCGGGGTCGCCGGGGCGGTCGAGCGAATCCGCGCCGGCGAGCTCGAGAAGGTCGTGCTCGCGCGCGAGGTCGCGGTCGAGGCTCCGGCCGCGCACGATCCGGCGGTCACCTTCGGCGCCCTGCGCGACCTGTTCCCGTCCTGCTTCTGCTTCTGCGTCGGATCCCCCGAGGGCGCCTTCCTCGGCGCCAGCCCCGAGCTCCTGCTCCGCCGCCGCGGCGCCGGTGTCGCCACCGTAGCGCTCGCCGGCTCGATCCGCCGCAGCGCCGATCCCGCCGTCGACGACCACCTCGGGGAGCAGCTGCTGCACTCGGCCAAGGATCTGGGCGAGCACGAGATCGTCGCCAGGCGGATCGAGCGCAAGCTCGCTCCGCGGTCGGTCTGGGTCGAGGTCGACGCCGATCCCGCGGTGATCAAGGTCGCCAACATCCAGCATCTGGCGACCCCGGTGCACGCGCAGCTCGCCGACCCGCTCTCGGCGGTCGAGCTCGCCGGCATCCTCCACCCGACGCCGGCGGTCGGCGGCGAGCCCGAGGCGAGCGCCAGGGCGGCGATCGCCGAGCTCGAGGACCTGGACCGCGGCTGGTACGCCGGCCCGGTCGGCTGGATGGACTCGACCGAGGACGGCGAGTTCTGCGTCGCGCTGCGCTCGGCGTTGCTTCGCGACCGCACCGCGCATCTGTACGCCGGGGCCGGGATCGTCGCCGACTCCGACCCGGCCGCCGAGCTCGCCGAGACCGAGCTCAAGCTCGAGGCGCTGCTGCCGCTGCTGAGCTAACCGGGCTCGCCGCGCGGCCACTCGCCCGGCTGGATGTAGGTCCATTCGGCGCGCCGGACGCCCTGATCGATCGGGACCCCGGGTTTCACCCAGACGATCTCGTGCTCGCCTCCGTCCGGGTCGGTGAACCCGAGGTTGAGAATCGAGCCCATGTCGGCGACCATCCCGTCGCCCGCTCGCTCGTCGACGACGCGTCGCCGCAGCTCCCAGAACGCATCCTCGCTGGCGGCGTTGAGCGCGAAATGGTCGAGCCGGCCGCGGGCGAACATCGGCTGCGGGCCCGGCGGATCGACGCCGGGAACCTGGAACGGGTGCAGGATGGTCGTCTCGCCGACCTCGATGAACGCGTGCCTGATCCCGTCCTCCTCCAGGTCGAGCGTCGTCCGGGCGTCGAAGACGCGCTCGTAGAAAGAGATCAGGCGGTCCATGTCGGCGGTGACGAAGGTGAGGTGATGGATCTCGTCGAGCAGCTTCATCACGACCTTTCGGTTCGGTGCGGGGCCAGCCTACGTCGCGGCCAGCGCGCTGTCGACCGCGGCGGCGGCGAGCTCGCGCAGCCGCTCGTGCAGGGCGACGTTCTCGCCCCGATCGGTGCGCAGCTCGATCAGCCCGGTGCCGTGGGCGCCGGCGAGCCGGTCGAGGCTCTCGAGCCGCGCGTAGCCGATCCCGTAGAGGGCGGCCACGCGTTCCGGCTCGAGCCCGAGCGGGGTGCCGAGCACGGCCTCGAACTCCTCGCGGTCGATCTGGCCCGCCTGCGGCAGGAACTCGAAGATCCCGCCGCCATCGTTGTTGACGACCACGATCCGCACCGGCGCCTCGGCGTGGCGGAGCGCGGCGAGCGCGTTCATGTCGTGGAACAGCCCCAGGTCGCCGGTGACGATCCAGGTCGGCCGCCCGGTCGCGACGGCGGCGCCGACCCCGGAGGAGATCAGGCCGTCGATCCCGTTCGCGCCGCGATTGGCGAGGAAGACGACGTCGGCGTCGGCGCCCGGCAGGAACGCCTCCTGGTCGCGGATCGGCATGCTCGAGGCGGTGTAGACGAGCTCGCCGTCGACGTAGGCGCTGCCCAGCGCCCGCTGCAGGCCCGGCTCACTCGGCCGTTCGGTGGCCTCGAGCTCGTCCGCGACCGCGGCCTCGGCGGCCGTTGCCGCGGCGAGCCAGCGGTCGGCCCAGCCGGGCTCGGCCGGCGGATCGGAGAGCGATTCGGCGAGCGCGTCCGCCAGGGCGCCCGCCTCGGCGCGGACGATCGCGCCGGCGATCCGGGTCGGCTCGTTCCAGCCGTAGCCCGGGTCGACGACGAGCTGCGACGTCTCGGGCAGGTCGGCGAGCCACTGGCGCAGCGGCTTGCAGGTCGGCATCTCGCCGAAGCGGAGGACCAGGTCGGGCACCAGCGCGTCGGGTCTGGCGCGAGCGATCGGCTCGTAGGCGCCGATCACCAGCGAGCGGTCGTGGGCGCCGAAGCGAAGCTGCGAGGTGGGCTCGGCGAGCACCGGGAAGCCGCTCGCCGCCGCGAGCCTCGCGATCCCCGCCGCCGCTCCCGGCGCCATCCGGCCGCAGACGATCAGGCCCCGGCGCGAAGCCCCGAGCCGCTCGGCGAGCGCGGCGACCAGGAGCCGGGTCGGCGGCGAGGGGGCCGGGGGCACCGTGGTCAGCGGCCTGCCCTCGCGGCCCTCGCGGGCCAGCGCCGAGCCGGCGGTGACCTCGCCGGGGCGCGGGTCGGGGCCGAGCGGCTCGCGCCAGGCGAGGTTCAGGTGCACCGGCCCGGGCCGCGGGTCCCCGGCCGCCGTCCAGAACGCGCGGCAGGCGACCGAGCGGAAGTGGAGTAGCCCCGGGTCGTCGGCGTCGTGGTTTCCGACCTCGCAGAACCAGCGCACCGCGGAGCCGTAGAGCTTCAGCTGGTCGATCGTCTGGCCGGCGCCGATCCCGCGCAGCTCCGGCGGCCGGTCGGAGCTGAGCACGATCAGCGGCACCCCCGACTCGTCGGCCTCGCAGACGGCGGGGTGGAGGTTGGCGGCCGCGGTCCCCGAGGTGGTCAGCACGACGACGGGGGTGCGGGTCGCCTGCGCCGCGCCGAGGGCGAAGAAGCCGGCCGAGCGCTCGTCGACGATCACCCGCGCAGCGATCGACGGCTCGCGCCACAGCGCCAGCGCCAGCGGGGTGGAGCGCGAGCCGGGGCAGATAACCGCCTCGCGGACGCCGCAGCGCTGGAGCTCGGAGACGAGCGCCGAGGCGAGCGCCGTGTTGCGGTTGGTCGGGTCCACCGGGGTCAACGCTAGATCCGCCGCTCGGCGAGCGCCTCCTCGTCGATCTCGACCCCGAGGCCCGGACCGTCGGGCGGCGTCAGCAGCGACCCCTCGAGCGCGCTCTCGCGCGAGGCGACCGTGGCGGAGAAGAGCAGCTGGGTGGCGAGCCCGTGGGCGAGGCCGTTCGCCGGGCCGTCGGACGGGAGCGCCTGGGCGGCGTGCGCCGCGGCGGCGATCCCGAGCGGGCCGTCGAGGGCGCTCGAGAGGTAGATCGGGAGCGCCCGGGCGATCCCGTTGGCCTCGCCGATCCCGCCGACCTTCGACAGCTTCACCGTCGCCAGATCGCAGGAGCCCTCGCGCTTCGCCCGCTCGGCGTCCTTGGCGCGCTCGACGGTCTCGTCGGCGGCGATCAGCACGTTGGTCGACGAGGTCACCGCGGCCATCTCCGTCGTCGTGCCCACCGGCTGCTCGGCGAGCTCGATCCCGAGCGGCTCGACCATCCGCAGCACCCCGAGCGCCTCGTCGACGCTCCAGGCGCCGTTGGCGTCGATCCGGATCCGGGCCTCGGGGCCGACCGCCTCGCGCACCGCGCGCACCTGGGCGACGTCGTCGTCGCCGCCGAGCTTGAGCTTGAAGGTGGTGAACCCGCGCGCCGCCCAGCGCTCGGCGTCCGCAGCGACCTCGGCGGGCGGCCCGGAGACCAGGGTCGCGTTGCAGGCGACAGGGGCCGCCTCGACCGCGCCCAGCAGCGACCACAGCGGTCTCCCGGACGCCTTGCCGGCGAGGTCGAAAACCGCCATCTCGATCGCCGCCCTCGCCGGCGCCGGGATCCGGCGCCCGGCGACCGTGTGGATGAACGCGTCGACCGCTGCCAGGGTGGCGTCGGGCCCGGCGAAGTCGGACAGCTCGGAGCGGCGCAGGCGCCGCGTTCCCTTGCGGATCCCGCGCTCGATCGCCGCCAGGTCGGCGCCGCCGCGCAGCGCCAGCGGCACCGCCTCGCCGAGCCCGACCAGGCCCTCGTCGGTGAGCAGGCGCACGAGCGCCATCTCGCGCCGCTCGAGCCGGCCGCGCGCGGTCACGTAGGGGCGCTCGAACGGGAGCGCGTAGGGGACGACCTCGACCTCGACCAGCTTCAACTCAGCCGCCGATCAGCAGCCCGGCCGAGACCAGGACGCTGAACGCGGCGAGCAGGGCGCCGGTTCCGGCGAGCGCTGCGTTCAGCGCCGGCCCGTCGGTGCGCTCGAGCACCGCCTTCAGCGGCCGGATCGCGAGCGGTGCCGCGAACACCCCGATCAGCGCCGCGAGCGGCCCGTCGGCGGCGACCAGGCCGACGCCGAGGACGAGGAAGGCGCCGCCGACGCATGCCTCGTAAAGGGCCCTGGTGCGCTCGCGCCCGAGCCTGACCGCGAGCGTCCGCTTGCCGGCGCGGCGGTCGGTATCCAGATCGCGGATGTTGTTGACGACGAGGATCGCGGTCGAGAGCAGCCCGACCGAGACCGAGAGCCAGACCGGGAGCGCATCGATCCGCTCGAGCTGGACGTAGTAGGAGCCATTGACGGCGACCAGGCCGAAGAACAAGAAGACGAACAGCTCGCCCATGCCGGCGTATCCGTAAGGGCGCGGGCCCCCGGTGTAGAGGACGCCGGCGGCGATCGAGAGGGCCCCGATCACGAGGATCACCGGCCCGGCCACGGTGGCCAGGTAGATGCCGGCGATCACGGCGACGCCGAAGGCGAGCCAGGTGGCGTAGAGGACGCGCCTCGGCGCCACCAGCCCGGCGGAGGTGACCCGTACCGGGCCGAGCCGGTCGGCGGTGTCGGCACCCCGCTTGGCGTCGGAGTAGTCGTTGGCGAGGTTGGTGCCGATCTGGATGAAGATCGAGCCGATCAGGGCGGCGGCGAACGCCCCCCAGCGGAAGTCGTCGCCGGCCTCTGCCGCCGCGGCGCTGCCGACCAGCACCGGGGCGATCGCCGCCGGCAGGGTCCGCGGGCGGGCCGCCATCGCCCAGATGCGAATGCCCGACACCTCTTCAGCTCCGCTTCCGGGGGTGTCGGGATCCCATCAGGGTCTTTTCGGGTACTTCGAGAAGTCCGGCGCCTCGCCGCGCTTCCACGAGTCGCGGCCCTCCTGGCCCTCCTCGGTCATGTAGAAGAGCAGCGTCGCGTCGTGCGAGAGCTGCTGGATCCCGGCGAGCCCGTCCTCGGCGGCGTTGAAGCTCGACTTCAGCAGCCGTAGCGAGAGGGGGGAGAGGCTGGTCATCTCGCGACACCAGGCGACCGACTCGCGCTCGAGCTGGTCGAGGGCGACGACCTCGTTCACGAGCCCCATCTCGCGCGCCTCGTCGGCGGCGTAGAGGCGGCACAGAAACCAGATCTCCTTCGCCTTGCGGACCCCGACCGCGCGCGCCAGCAGGCCGGCGCCGAAGCCGCCGTCGAAGCTGCCGACGCGGGGCCCGGTCTGGCCGAAGACCGCGTTGTCCGCGGCGATCGAGAGGTCGCAGACCAGGTGCAGGATCTGGCCGCCGCCGACCGCGTAGCCGGCGACCGCCGCGAGCACCGGCTTCGGCAGCCGGCGGATCTGCACGTGGAGGTCGCCGACGTCGAGCCGCCCGACACCCTGCGAGGCGACTTCGTCGTCGCCGATGTAGCCGTCGTCCCCGCGGATCCGCTGATCGCCACCGACGCAGAAGGCCTCGGTGCCGGCGCCGGTGAAGATGATCGCCCCGACGCCGGTGTCGTCGCGGGCGCGGGTGAAGGCGTCGCGCAGCTCCCCCAGCGTCTGCGGCCGGAACGCGTTCAGCACCTCGGGCCGGTTGATCGTGATCCGCGCGATCGCCTCGGCCCGCTCGTAGACGATGTCGCCGTACTCGGCGGCCTGTTGCCACTCGATCGGCGCGTACAGCTGCTCGCGCGGCGGTGCGTCCTTGTGGGGGGTGGGCACGGGTGGCAACAATGCCATAGCCGCGCTTTACGTAACTTTCGTCGTTCACCGATGAAGCTCGACAACTGGCTCTCACAGCGCGCCCAGTCCTGCCCCGATCGCGGCGCTCTGATCGCCGACGGAGCCGCGCTCACCTACGCCGAGCTGGAGCATGAGGCGACCGCCGCGGCGCGCCGCCTGGCGGCGCGCGGCGCGCGGCGCGGGGCGACCGTGGCGCTGACGCTGCCGGTCGGGCTCGAGTACGTCGTCCTCGTCCACGCGCTGATGAAGCTGGGCGCGGTCGCCTATCCGGTGAACACGCTGCTGACCGAGGCCGAGGTGAGCGCCGAGCTCGCCCGGACGGCCCCGGTGCTGACCGTGAACGGCTCGCCGGACCTCGGGACGACCGAGGCCGATCTGCCGCTGCTCGGCGAGCACGATCTCTCGGACCTGCACTGCCGCCTGCTGACCAGCGGCACCTCGGGCACCCCGCGCGCGGTCGGGCTCACCTACGGGAACCATCTCTGGAGCGCGGTCGGCTCCGCCTTCAACCTCGGCGTCGAGCCGACCGACCGCTGGCTCTGCTGCCTGCCGCTGTTCCACGTCGGCGGCCTCTCGATCGTCATGCGCAGCGTCATCTACGGGACCACCACGGTTATCCACGACGGCTTCGACGTCGACCGGATCGCGAGCTCGCTCGAGGGCGACGGGGTGACCCTGATCTCGGTGGTGCCGACGCAGCTCGCGAGGCTGCTGGCGGCCGGGGTCGACCTGCTGCCGCTGCGCGCGGTGCTCGTCGGCGGCGGGCCGGTGCCTTCCGAGGTGCTCGAGGAGGCGCTCGGGCGGGGCGCGACGGTGGTCCAGACCTACGGCATGACCGAGACCGCCTCGCAGGTGACGACGCTGGCGCCGATGGAGGCCGTGAGCCACGCCGGCTCCGCGGGGCGCCCGCTGCTGACCACTCACCTGCGGATCCAGGAGGGCGAGATCCTGGTTCAGGGTCCGACCGTCGCCCCCGGGTTCGCCGACGAGGACGGCTGGCTGCACACGGGCGACCTGGGCACGATCGACGACGACGGCTTTCTCTACGTCACCAGCCGGCTCGGCGACGTGATCATCACCGGGGGCGAGAACGTGCTCCCGGCCGAGGTCGAGGCGGTCCTGCTGCGCCATCCGCAGGTCGCCGACGCGGCGGTCGTCGGTCGCGCCGACCCCGAGTGGCAGGAGGCGGTGACCGCGGTGGTCGTGCTCCGCGGGGGCGCCGAGGTGAGCGCCGAGGAGCTGGTCTCGCACTGCGGCGGAGAGCTCGCCGGGTTCAAGGTGCCGAAGCGGGTCGAGTTCGTCGCCACGCTGCCGCGCACGGACTCGGGCAAGTTGATCCGCAGGGAGCTGCGATGACCGACCGCGCCGCGGTCGACCGCTGGCTCGACGCCTACGTCGCGGCCTGGAAGACCTATGACCCGGGCCAGATCGGCGAGCTGTTCGCCGAGGGGGTCGAGTACGCATACCGGCCGACGGGAGACACGCTCGTCGGCCGCGAAGCGGTCGTCCGCTCGTGGATCGAGGACGACCCCGACGACCCAGGCACGTACGACGGTGCATACGAGGTCTATGCGGTCGAGGGTGATCGCGCCGTCGCCGTCGGCACCAGCACCTACGCCCGTCCCGACGGCTCGGTGCGGGCGGTCTACGACAACTGCTTTCTCTTGCGCTTCGACGCCGAGGGAAGATGCAGCGAATTCACCGAGTGGTTCATGGAGCGGCCGACTCCCTAGGATCCCGCGCCATGCCTGAAGACAAGACGTACTACGACGCCGACGCCAATCCCGACGCCCTCGAGGGCAAGACGATCGCGATCCTGGGCTACGGCTCGCAGGGTCACGCCCACGCTCTGAACCTGAAGGAGTCCGGGCACGACGTCGTCGTCGGTCTGCGGTCCGACTCGTCGAGCCGCGCGAAGGCCGAGGAGGCGGGGCTCGAGGTGCTCGACACCGCCGACGCGGCGAGCCGCGGCGACATCGTCATGGTGCTGCTGCCCGACGAGATGCAGGGCGAGGTCTGGAACTCGGAGATCGCCGACGGGATCGCCGAGGGCAACCTGGTCATGTTCGGGCACGGGTTCGCGATCCACTTCGGCGAGATCGAGCCGCCGCCGGGGGTCGACGTCGGCATGGTCGCCCCCAAGGGGCCGGGCCACCTGGTCCGCCGCCAGTACGAAGAGGGCAAGGGCGTGCCGTGTCTGATGGCGATCCACCAGGACGAGTCGGGCGACGCGCGCGAGCTGGTGCTCGCCTACGCGAGCGCGATCGGCGGCGGGCGCGCCGGGATCATCGAGACCAGCTTCAAGGACGAGTGCGAGACAGACCTGTTCGGCGAGCAGGCGGTGCTCTGCGGCGGTGCCACCGAGCTCGTCCGGGCCGGGTACGAGACCCTGGTCGAGGCCGGCTACGACCCGCGGCTCGCCTACTTCGAGACCCTCCATGAGCTGAAGCTGATCGTCGACCTGATGTACGAGAAGGGCATCCAGGGGATGCGCTACTCGATCTCGAACACGGCCGAGTACGGCGACATGACCCGCGGCCCGAGGGTGATCGGCCCCGAGGTCCGCGAATCGATGCAGCGGGTGCTCGCCGAGATCCAGTCGGGCGACTTCGCGCGCGAGTGGATCGCCGAGAACCGCGCCGGGGCGGAGAACTTCAACCGCCTCCGCGACGAGGCCGCCGGGCATCAGATCGAGAGCGTCGGCAAGGACCTGCGCTCGATGATGCCCTGGATCGACCAGGAGTTCTAGGCCCGTTCACATCTGGTCCGCCGGGCGTGAGATGATCCCGCTCGCAAGGTTGTCGTCCTCGGGGAGGGGATTTGATGGAAGCCGCAACGCCCGCGCCGCCGCCACCACCACCGCCGCCGCCGGCCGCAGGGAGCGGAGCGAGCGACTATCCGGTGCGCCTCGAGGCGCAGAACCAGGGTGAGTACAACCGCTTTCTGCCGCTGATCAAGTGGCTGCTGGCGTTCCCCCACTACATCGCGCTGTTGTTCGTGCTGATCGGGGCGGCGGTCGTCCTGCTGATCGCGTTCTTCGCCACGATCTTCACCGGGCGCTGGCCGCGCGGGATGTTCGACTACGTCGCCGGCACCTTCAGATGGACCTACCGCGTCTACGGCTACGTCTACCTGCTCACCGACCGCTACCCGCCGTTCTCGCTCGGCGAAGAGCCCGACTACCCGATCGGCATAGAGATCGAGTACCCCGAGCAGGTCGACCGCTGGCGGCCGCTGGTCCACTGGCTGCTGATCCTGCCGTACGCGTTCGTCGCCGCTCTCCTGCTCCAGGTCGCGGGCATCATCGCCTTTTTCGGCGTCTTCGTGATCCTGTTCACGGCGAAATTGCCGCCGGGCCTGTTCAACCTGATCGTCAATCCCCTGCGCTGGCTGCTGCGGGCGAGCACCTACCACGCCTGGATGGTCACCCGCTACCCGCCGTGGGAATGGGAGGAGTGAGCCGGCACCGGACCGGTCGCCGCAATTGTCAGCCGCGCGCTGACCAACCCGAAGCTCGTCGGGGCGCTATTCGCCCAGGACCTTGATCACGAGCCGCTTCGGGCGGCGGCCGTCGAACTCGACGTAGAAGATCGCCTGCCAGGGGCCGAGGTCGAGCCTGCCCTCGGTCACCGGGACGATCACTTGGTGGTGGACGAGCAGGTTCTTGAGGTGGGCGTCGCCGTTGTCCTCGCCGCCGCGGTGATGGCGGTAGTCGCCGGGATCGGGTGAGAGCTCGCGGGCGACGTCGGTCGCCGGCTCCGCCCATGAGGGCGGGGCGAGCTTGTCCAGCCACTCCAGCGCGTCGGCCTGGATCCCGGGCTCGTCGTCGTTGATCCAGACCCCGGCGGTGATGTGCATC
>DASPGZ010000034.1:0-5524 GCA_035620355.1 Solirubrobacterales bacterium
CGAACGGGGCGCTGAAGCGGACCCGTCCGGACTCGCACTCGGCGGTCAGCCCGCCGCCGAGCTCGATCGTGCCCCCCTCGGGGTGCGAGGCGATCCGCTCGATCTCGGCCGCGCGCTGGCGCCCGAGCGGCACCTGGCGCCCGGCTGCACGCTCGGCCAGCGCCCGCAGGGCGAGCCGCCGCAGGCCCGGCTCCCAGGCGGCGAGGGCTGCCGCGGGGAGCTCGACCGCCCCGGCGCCGGCGCCGGCGGCCTCGAGCGACTCGAGCACGACCCGCTCCAGCAGGGCCGCCTCCTCGGCGAGCTCCGCCCGGGTCTCGGCGATGTTCGGCTCGGCGCCGGAGTTGACGTCGCGCATCACCGGCATCACCTCGGCCCGGATCCGGTTGCGCGCGTAGAGCGGCTCGTCGTTGGTCTCGTCGTCGGCGAACGGCAGCCCGGCGGCGATCGCCAGCTCGCGGATCCGCTCGCGCCCGAGCCCGAGCAGTGGGCGGACGACCCGGCCGCTGCGCGGCGAGAGGCCGAGCAGGGCACGCGATCCGGGCGAGGCGGCGAGCCGATAGAGGGTGGTCTCGGCGACGTCGGTTCGGGTGTGGCCGGTGACGATCACGGCGGCGCCGGTGCGGTCGCGCAGCCGCCGCGCGGCGTCGTAGCGGATCGTGCGGGCGGCGGCCTGCAGGTTGCCGGCCGGCATCCGCTGCGGGCGCTCGACGTGCAGGTCGATCCGCAGCGCCGCGCAGAGACGGCGGGCCGCTGCCTCGCCGTCGGCGGCGCCGGGGCGCAGGTTGTAGTTGACGTGCGAGGCGTGGACGGCCTCGGCGCCGAGAACCCGGGCGAGCCCGGCGGCCGCGCAGGCCGAGTCGGCGCCCCCCGAAACCATCACCACGGCCTCGACTCCGGGCTCGATCAGACCGCTCGCGCTGACCGCGTCGGCTAGCTCGCCGAGCGCATCCTCCTTGATCACAAGATCAGACTACGGCGGCCGTCCGTCGATTCCTGCTTGCGATCAGCTCTCCTCGGGATCGCGGGCGCGGACCACGAACAGCTCAACCGGCTGCCCGAAGCCCTTCAGCTCGACCCGCCCGATCGGCGAGAAGTGGAGGTATGCCGAGTCGCCGATCGCCTCGGCGACGGCCGCGGTCACCATCACCTCGCCGCCGAGGGCGCGGGCAACGACCCGGTGGGTGAGGTTGACCTCGGTCCCGAAGTAGTCGCCGTCGCGGTAGACGGCGCGGCCGAAATGGATCCCGACCCGCGGCTGCGGCCGCTCGCCGAACAGGGTGAGGAAGCCGACCGCCCACTCGGTCAGGGTGATCGGGTCGGGCGAGACGATCATCACCTCGTCGCCGATCGTCTTCACGATCAGCGCCTCGGCCGGCAGGGTCGCCTCGACCGTCTCGACGAAGCGCTCGACCAGGTCGAGCGCCTCCTCGTCGCCCTCCTCCTCGGTGAACCGGGTGAAGCCGGTCAGGTCGACGAAGCAGAAGGCCATCGTCACCCGGCCCATCTGGCGCATGCCGCCGAAGTCGACCTCCATGTGGCCGACCACGTCCTGCTCGATATAGAAGCGCAGGTACCGCTGGTGCACGTACTCCATCAGCGGCGAGGTCAGCGGCAGCAGCTCGCGCGCCAGATCCTCCATCTCCTCCGCCATCTCGAGCGCGTCAACCCCCTGGCGGATCAGCGGCTCGTGCACGTAGAGGTGGAACAGGCGCACCTCCGCCTCGGCGATCTTGCGGATCGACTGGGCGTAGACGCGGATCAGCTGCAGCAGCGCGACCAGCGGGAAGCCCGCCTCGAGCACCCTGGCCATGCCCTCGACCGCCTCGACGTCCTGCTCGTTCAGGGTCCCCTCGAGCGCGGTCGGGGTTCCGAGCAGGGTCATCACCCGCTCGATCAATTCCTCCTCGAGCCCGCTGCGGTCGGCGGCCTCGGCGCGGTCGACCGGGCGGTCGCGGCTGCCGGGCAGCAGGTCCTCGACGTAGCCGAATGCGAGCCGCCCGTCGCGGACCGCGCGCCGCAGCTCCTCGAGTGAGTGGCCGCGCTCTCGCATCCGCGCCACCACCCGGGCCTGCGCCGCCGCGGCGCTGGTCCAGCGCCCGCCGCGAACCGGGACCACCCCGGCCGCTGCCCACCGCTTCAGCGTCGATGCCGAGACGCCGGAGATCCGGGCGGCCTCGTTGAGCGAGATCGCGTCGTCGGGCACCGCGCCGATCCTACGGACACGCCGGGAGGCCCGTGTGTGATCCGGACGGCCCCTTCAGAAGACGGCGACGGGGTCGAATCGGCCCCGTCGCCTTGCGGGCTTGGCGGCCCGCTTCGCCGGCCTGCGGCGCCCTCTGGCGCCTCGCGGGCTTCGCCGGCCGAGCCCCAGTCGCCGGGAGGCTCCAACGGCGCGGCCCACTAATGGCCTGTTGCCGTCTTGATGCGACGGACACTACGCCCGCCGAGGGGCTGCGTCAACTGGAATTTCAGGCAGCGACGAGGGCCGGGAACTCCGCCTCGACCACCCGGCGGTAGGCGTTGCCGAGCAGCCGAGCAGCCGGCAGGTACAGGAGCGCGATCCGCGGCTCCCCCTTGCAGCTGACCTCGCCCCTCGCGATCGCGATCGCGAGGCTCTCGCGGCCCTGGAGATAGCGATTGGCGACCGCGGCCGGCATCCGCAGGACGAGCTTCGGGGTCCAGCCGGGATCGTCGTCGAAGGACCAGCGCAGGTTTCGCTCCCCGCCCTCGTCGGCGGCCAGGTTGAGGGCCATGCCGAGATCGGGGAGCTCGAATCGCAGCCGCATCCCGGTGGCGCCGATCAGCGGCCCGACGCGCTGGTCGGCGTCGACCTCCGCCAGGGTCCGCTCGAGCGCCGCGACCAGCTCCTCGGCGCGCGGGCCGGCTCCGTCTCGCTCGATCTCCCGGGGCCGGGTGGCGGTCGCCATTCGCTGACCCTATCCCCGATCAGAGGAAAACCGAACCCCGCTCGACCAGGTTCTCGAGCACCTTCTCCTGGATCGTCTCGCGCACCTGCTCCGTGAGGTCGAGGACGACGCGGCGGTCGTCGGCCGCCCCGGGGCCGAGGCCGGCGACCTCGATCGGCTCGCAGAACTCGATCCTCCACCGCGACGGCAGCGGGATCAGCCCCAGCGGCCCGAGCCAGGGAAAGGTCGGCGTCACCGGCACGAACGGGGCGCCGACTGCGCGGGCGAGCGCCGGGCTGTCGCCGATCTTCGGATAGATCTCCTCCGCCCCGACGACCGCGACCGGGACGATCGGCGCCCCGGTGCGCAGGGCGATCTCGACGAAGCCACCGCGACCGAAGCGCTGCAGCCGGTAGCGCTCGGCGAACGGCTTGCCGGTTCCCTTGACGCCCTCGGGGAAGACCATCACGAGCTCGTCCTGGCCGAGCAGCCGGGTCGCGTTGTGGGGGCTCGCGGGCACCCCGCCGACCCGGCGCATGAAGGCCGAGAGGAAGGGCAGCACGAAGGCCCAGTCGAGGACCAAAAAGCGCGGCCACCGAGGCAGCGGGTGCTCCTTCATGATCGCCAGGGTCAGCATCGTCGCGTCGAACGGGAACAGCGAGCCGGCGTGGTTGGAGACGATCAGCCCCCGGCCGTGGGCGGGAACGTGGCGGACGCCCTCGACCTGCACCCGCCAATAGGAGTCGTAGAGGAACTCGAACAGGGGAAAGACCGCCTCGGCGAAGCTCTCGTCGAAGCCCCACTCGTCCTCGTGATAGTCGCCCTCGAGCCGGCGCACGATCAGCTCGATCGCCGAACGCAGCCGCCCCGGCAGCGAGCCGAGCGCGTCGCGGGCGGCGGCCAGCGGGTCGAGACCGTCCTCGACCCCGCCGCGCACCTCGCGCAGGAAGTCGGCGACGGCCTCGGGGGTGAGCGCCTCCTCGCGCGCGGCGCTCATCGGGCCAGGCCCCCGAGCCGCGCGAGCCGGCCGGCCAGGGCTCCGGGGTGCATCGGGATGCCGACCCTGCGCCCTCGCGTCTCGAACGCCAGATCGCCGATCGCACCGGCGGCGTCGAAGCGCGGCTCGAAGCCGACCTCCTCGAGCAGACGGCGGTTGTCGACCCCGCGCCCGTAGCGCAGCAGCCTGACCCAGTCGCCGATCAGCCCGCCGGCGCCGAGCCGGTCGTTGAGCCGCTCCATCAGCGCCCCGAACAGCGGCGTCGGCACCGGGACGGCGGGGCGGCCGAGCAGCCGCAGGGCGCGGCTGAGCGAGATCGAGCCCGAGGGAGCGACGTTGACCGGCCCGCGGACCGGGTTGGCGACCGCGGCGGCGATCGCCCCGGTCGCGTCCTCGGCGTGCAGGAACTGCAGCCGCGGGTCGAAGCCCAGCTGCACCGGGACCGCCGGCAGGCTCAGATAGCGGACCAGGGGGCTGTCGAGGCCCGGGCCGACCTCGGGCTGGTAGCGCAACATGCAGCAGCGCAGCTCGGGGTGGCGGGCGGCGAAGTTGTCGAAGTACTGCTCGAGCTCCGAGATGTCGCGCTGGAACCGCGTCCGCAGCGGCCGCTCGCGGGCAAGGTCCTCGGAGTAGAAGTACGGCACCGCGCCCTCGCAACCGTAGATCGCGGCCGATCCGCGGACGACAACGGCCCGCAGCGTCTCGGTGCGCTCGCAGGCGGCGAGCAGCTGCAGGGTGCCGATCACGTTGATCTCGTGCAGCGCCTTCGCCGGTTTGCCCGGCTCGGGGTACCAGAGGATCCCGCAGTGGACGACCGTGTCGACCCCGGTCGCCGGCAGCAGCCGCGAGAGCGTGGCGCTGCGGATGTCGGCCTCGATGAAGTCGGTGCGCACGAGCTCCGGCGGCGGCGCCCCGGTGTCGATCCCGGCGATGTACTCGACCTCCGGGTCGCGCTCGAGCCGGCGCGCGAGCTCGGCGCCCCAGTTGCTCGAGACCCCGGTGATCGCGACCCGGCGGCCCACTATCTAACCCTCAGCTTTAGGGTCAGTGTATGGATCCGGAGGCGGTTGCGGATCCGCCGGCCGGTCGCCGAGGCTGTTCTCGAGCTCCGCCAGCCGGCGCTCGAGCACCTCCAGGCGGCGGCCGACCTCGCCGGTCGCCTCCTGCCCGCGGCGGGCGAGCTCGGCGCCCGCCTCCTGCCCGCGGCGGGCGAGCTGCTCGCGGGCGCCGCGCCCGCGCCGGACCACGTCGTCGACCAGCTCGCCGGCCCGCTCGGCGGTGCTCTGGGCGGAGCCGGTGGTGGCCTTCATCGTGCGCTCGACCGCAGCCCGCAGCGAGTCGGCGACGCCGCCCGCGGGCGGCGGCTCGCCGAGCCCGGGATCGGTGTCGGGATCGGTGTTCATCGCACGCCCAGCATAATCCGCCGCCCGTGCCCCGCTACCTGCGCCCGACCGCTCCGATCGCCGCCGACGCCTTGCTGCCCACCGATCCCGGGCTGGCGATGGCGATCGCCCAGAGAGCGCTGGTGAAGCCGTTGATGGCCAACCACCACCACGGGCTCTGGGGTTACTCAGGAACCACCGCTTCCGGGCTCGCGCTGACGATCCAGGCGACCGGGATC
>DASPGZ010000035.1:0-6651 GCA_035620355.1 Solirubrobacterales bacterium
GTCGCCGCGGCGGCGAGGAAGGTGAGCCCCAGGATCAGCTTGCAGTTGGCGCCGGTGACCTCGCCGTCGGCCTCCTGGGAGGCGCCCGCGATCGCCGGCATCGCCTCCGGCGCCCGCTCCGAGTCGGGGCGCATCCAGATCACCGCGATCACCCGCAGGTAGTAGGCGAGCGAGATCATCGTCCCGACCGCGATCATCACACCGAGCCACGTGTAATCGGCCTCGACCGTGGCCTCGATCAGGTAGAGCTTGCCGATGAAGCCCGCGGTGCCCGGGAGCCCGGCGAGCGCCAGCATCGCGATCGTCATCGCCGTCGCCACCGCCGGGCGCTCGCGCGCGAGGCCCTCCATCGAGCGGATGTCGTCGCCGAAGCCGCTCTCGCGCTCGCGGATCGTGATCACCGCGAACGCGGCCAGGTTCATCAGCGCGTAGGCGGCGATGTAGAAGATCAGGGCGCTGACCCCGGAGACGCTGAAGGCGACCACCCCGACCATCATGTAGCCGGCCTGGGCGACGCTCGAGTAGCCGAGCAGGCGCTTGAGCGAGTTCTGGCCCAGGGCGCCGACGTTGCCGACCACGATCGAGACCGCCGCGAGCGCCGCGAGCGCGGGCTGCCAGTCGCCGGCGGCCGGGCCGAGCGCGACGTCGAAGAAGCGCACCAGGACGCAGAACACGGCCGCCTTGGTCGCCACCGACATGAACGCGGTCACCGGGGTCGGCGCCCCCTGGTAGACGTCGGGGGTCCACTGGTGGAAGGGCGCGATCGAGAGCTTGAACGCGAGCCCCGTCGCGGCCAGGGCGATTCCGATCATCAGCAGCGGGTCGTCGAGCACCGTGCTGCCGACGGCCGCTCGGATCCCGGAGAAGTCGGTCGATCCGGCGGCGCCGTAGACGAAGGCGAGCCCGTAGAGCAGCGTCGCCGAGCCGAGCGAGCCGATGATCAGGTACTTGAGCCCGGACTCGAGCGAGCTCTCGCGGCGCAGGGCGGCGCCGCAGAGGACGTAGAGCGGGATGGAGAGCAGCTCGAGCGCGACGAAGAACGAGATCAGGTTCTGCGCCTGGGCGATCATCGTCATCCCGAGCACCGAGCAGATCACCAGCGCCTGGAACTCGCCGTGGTTGCTGGGTCCGAGCGGGCGGTCGAAGGCCTGCTCGCGCCACGACAGCGGGATGCAGAAGGCGGCCGACGCGATCGCGATCAGGCTCGAGGCGATCGCGAGGTCGTCGAGCCGCAGCGCCCCGGCGACCAGGTTCGCGTGCGCGCCCCACTGCCAGATCAGCAGCCCCGCCGCCGCTGCCAGGGTGCCGAGGCCGAAGAACGAGACGACGATCAGCTGCCGGCGGCGGCTTCCTCCGACCAGCCCGGCGAGCAGGGTGAGCACGAGGCCGCCGGTGAGCGCGATGATCGGCGAGAGGCCGCCGTAGTCGATGTCGGGAGCGTTGAAGTCCATCAGCGCCGGGCGATCAGCCCCTCCTGCTCGTCGTCTGCGGCCTGAACCGCGCTCACCTTCTCGGTGACCGAGGTCTCGCCGCGGTCGAGGATCAGCCCCGGGTAGAGCGCCAGGGCGACGATCGCCGCGACCAGCGGCGCCAGGACGAGCCCGTCGCGGAGCCCGATCTCGCGCGACTCCGCGCCCGCGGGGAGCCGGTTGTGCATCACCCGCTGATACATCCGCAGGCTGTAGAAGGCGGCCAGCGCGATCCCGATCGAGGCGATGAAGGCGAGCGCGATCTTCGACTGGAAGACGCCGTTGAGGATGTAGAACTCGCCGATGAAGTTGGCCGACCCGGGCATCGCCAGGTTGGCCAGCGCCAGGACCAGGAAGAGCGCGGCGAGCACCGGCGCGCGCATCGCCTGGCCGCCCATCTCGCGGATGTCCTCGGTCCGGGTGCGCGCGTAGACGATCGCGATCACGATGAAGATCCCGGCGACGACGAGCGCGTGGTTGACCATCTGCAGGACCGCGCCGTCGGCGCCGTCGACCCGGAGGCTGAAGATCCCCAGGGTGATGAAGCCGAGCTGGGCGATCGAGGAGTAGCCGACGATCAGGCGGATGTTGGTCTGGGTGAACGCCATCACCGACCCGTAGAGGACCGAGGCGAGGGCGATCACCATGATCACCTCCTGGAACTCGATCGTCGCGTCGGGGAACAGCGGCAGCGCCACCCGCAGGAAGCCGTAGGCGCCGACCTTCGAGAGCACCGCGGAGAGCAGGATCAGCACCGGCAGCGGCGCCGCCCGGTAGGCGTCGGGCATCCAGCCGTGGATCGGGAAGGCGGGCATCTTGACCAGGAAGGCGGCGGCGAAGAAGCAGAAGATCCACGCCTGGTTGCCGTCCGAGAGCAGGGTCTGCTGCAGCGCCGGGATCGAGAAGGTGAGCTCGCCGCTGATATCGGAGGCGAGCACCGCGGTGGCGATCGCCCCGACCAGCATCAGCAGCGAGCCGACCAGGGTGAAGACGATCATCTTGGTCGTCGCCGCGACGCGGTTGAGGCCGCCGAAGGTCCCGATCAAGAAGAAGAACGGGATCAGCATCAGGTCGAAGAAGAGGACGAACAGGAGCAGGTCCTGGGCGGTGAAGGCACCCAGCGCCGCGGTCCCGGCGAGCCCGACGAGGAAGTAGTAGAGCTTCGCCCGGCCGTCCCCGGGCTCGTTGCGAAGCGCCGACCAGAGCGTGACCGCGAACCACAACGCCGCCGTCATCAGCACCAGGAAGACGCTGATCCCGTCGACCCCGAGCTGGTAGCGAACCCCGAGGTCGGGGATCCAGGACTCGTCGACGACCTGCTGCAGCCCGGTGGCGGCGGGGTCGAAGTCGGCGACCAGCGCGATCGCGACCACGAGCGTGACCAGCGCGCCGAGCGCCGCGACCCAGCGCGAGGCCGTTCGCGGGACCGCCAGGGCGATCAGCCCGGCGGCCAGCGGCGTCCACAGGAGCACGTTCAGCATCAGTTCGCGACCACCAGGAAGTAGATCCCGAGGGCGGCGAAGCCGCCCACCAGGAGCAGGGCGTAGCCGCGAACGAGGCCCGACTGGGCGCCGCGTACCACCGAGCCGGCGCCCTTGACCAGGCCGGTCGCGCCGGCGACGATCCCGTCGACGACGTAGCGCTCGAAGACCGAGTTGGCGAAGCGCCCGGTGGCGACCGTGGGCCGGTAGACGAGCGCGTCGATCAGCTCGTCGAAGTACCACTTGTTGAACAGGAAGGCGTGGAGGCGGCGGTAGCGCTCGGCCAGCCGCACGGTGACCCCGGGCCGGCGCACGTAGCAGACGTAGGCCCCGAGGACCCCGATCACCGAGATCGAGCCGCCGACCGCGAGCCCGAGCCAGGAGTCGCCGACGGTGGGCTCGATGTGGAAGAGCGGCGACTCCTCGAAGGTGCCCGCGAGGAAGGTGCTGAGCACGTGGTCGACGCCTGGGACCTGGAGCAGGCCGATGAACAGCGCCCCGAACCCGAGCGCCGCCATCGCCACCTTCATCGGCCACTCGCGCTCGGCGATGTGATGCTCGGCGCCGGGGAAGCCAACCTCGGCGTCCTCGGGCTCGCCGGTGGCGGGGTTGGTCGGCTCGGCGTGGTGGATGTGGCCCTGCTCGAGCTCCTTCGCCTCCTCGCACGGCGGCCCGGTGACCACCCGGAACCCGATCCGGAACGCGTAGAAGGCGGTCAGCACGGCGCCGATGTAGCCGCCGATCGCGAAGATCCAGTACATCCCGCCGCGGTCGGCGGCGAAGGCGAGGATCTCGTCCTTGGAGAAGAAGCCGGAGGTGCCGGGGAAGGCGGCCAGCGCCAGGCAGCCGATCAGCAGCAGCGCCGAGGTGAACGGCATCGCGCGCCGGAAGCCGCTCATCCGGTCGATGTTCTGGTTGTTGGCCATCGCCGCGATCACCGAGCCCGCGGCCATGAACAGCAGCGCCTTGAAGAAGGCGTGGGCGAGCAGCATGAACAGCCCGCCGACATAGGCGCCGATCGCGACGCCCATGATCATGTAGCCGATCTGGCTCATGGTCGAGTAGGCGATGATCCGCTTCAGGTCGGTGACCGCGAGCGCGATCGTCGCTGCGATCAGCAGCGTCGCCAGGCCGACGAAGGCGGCGATGTCGGCGGCGGTCGGCCCGAGCTCGAAGAACGGCCACATGCGCGCGATCAGGTAGACGCCCGCGGTGACCATGGTCGCGGCGTGGATCAGCGCGGAAACCGGCGTCGGGCCCTCCATCGCATCCGGGAGCCAGGTGTGGAACGGGACCTGGGCCGACTTGGCGAAGGCGCCGACGCAGATCAAGAGGCAGATCGCGATCACCACCCCCTCGTTGACCGTGAACGTGTCCCGGGCGGCGTCGAAGCTCTCGAGGAAGTCGAATGTGCCGAGCTCGCGGAAGACGAAGAAGGCGGCGAAGACGAGCCCGATGTCCCCGACTACGTTGATCACGAACGCCTTCATGCCCGCCTTGGTCGCCGTCTCGCGGCGGTACCAGAAGCTGATCAGCGCGTAGGAGGCGAAGCCGACGAAGGCCCAGCCGACGATCAAAAGGACGAAGTTGCCGGCCAGGACCAGCAGCAGCATCGAGAAGACGAAGAAGTTGAGGTAGCTGAAGAAGCGCGCGTAGCCGCGGTCGCTGTCCATGTAGGCGAGCGAGTAGAGGTGGATCAGGGTCGAGATCCCGGTCACCACCAGGCACATGTAGACCGCCAGCGGGTCGACCAGGATCCCGAGCTGGATCTCGAGCCCGCCGGCGTCCGCGTAGGAGTAGAGCGAGTCGGTGAGCTGGCGCTCGTCGGTCGGGTGGTCGAGCAGCGCCAGCAGGGCTCCGATCGAGCAGGCGAAGGCGAGTGCGATCGACGCGGTCCCGATCCAGCCCGGCACCCGGCCCGGCATCGCCGCGCGGCCGAAGGCGATCACCATGCTGCCCGCGAGCGGCAGCGCGAGCACCAGCCAGGACCAGGTCGTCGCGGACATCAGCCCCGCAGCTCCCGGATCTCGTCGACGTCGAGGGCGATCCGGCGGCGGAACATGGCGACGATCAGGCCCAGCCCGACGACCACCTCACAGGCGGCGACGACCATGACCACGAGCGCGAAGACCTGGCCCTCCTCGTTGCCGTTCGAGCGCGAGAAGGCGACCAGCGCCAGGTTGCCCGCGTTCAGCATCAGCTCGAGGCAGAGCAGGATCACCAGCGGGCTGCGCCGGATCAGCACCCCGCAGGCGCCCGTGGCGAACAGCAGGGCGCTGAGCACCAGGTACCAGGAGACGTCCATGACTAGACGATCTCGCCGCGGTCGACATCCGGCACGCCCGGACCCGAAGCGGACGTGCCGGTTCCTTTGCGGCCGGCGAGCACGATCGCGCCGACGGCCGCGATCAGCAGCAGCATCGAGGCGGCCTCGAAGGCGACCAGGAAGCGCTCCAGGAGCAGGCGGCCGATCGAGCCGGGGGAGCCGAACCCGGCCTCGATCACCGGGCCCTCGGTCTGGATCGAGGCGAGCGAGGTGCCGACGACCGCGATCGAGACCTCGACGAACAGCGCCGCCGCCAGCAGCGGGGCGACGAACCGCTGCCCCGGGATCGCCTGCGCGATCGGCTCCTCGGTGCCGCCGACGTAGGCGGCGACGAACAGGTAGAGGACCATCACCGCGCCCGCGTAGACCACGATCTGCGCCGCGGCGATGAACTCGGCGTGCAGGAGCAGAAACAGGCCGGCGAGCGAGATCAGGTGCACGATCAGCGCCAGCACGCTGTAGAAGGGGTTGTTGAGCGCGATCACCGCGATCGCCCCACCGAGGGCCCCGATCGCGCCGGCGAAGAACGCGACCTCAACCACTACCCGGCCACCGCCTCGGCTTCGCCTGCGGGGTGCCGGGGTTGACCGCGGACCTCATGCTCACTCGCCCTCGCGACGCAGGGGGGTTCGCTCGATCGGCTCCGCCAGCAGCATCTCCTTGGTGAAGATCAGGTCGCTGCGGTTGTAGTCGGCCATCTCGTAGTCGTGGCCCATGGTGATCGCGTCGAACGGGCAGGCGACCTCGCAGTAGCCGCAGAAGATGCAGCGGGCGAGGTTGATCTCGTAGACGGCGGCGTAGCGCTCGCCGGCCGAGACCCGGTCGGCGGGATCGTTCTCGGCCGCGACCACGCGGATGCAGTCGGCGGGGCAGGCCGCCGCGCAGAGCGAGCAGCCGACGCACTTCTCGAGCCCGGTGTCCTCGAACCTGTGCAGCTTGTGGCGGCCACGGAAGCGCGGGTACACCGGCGTCTTCTCCTCCGGGTACTGGATCGTCACCGGGCCCTCGATCACCCGCGCGAGGGTGGTCTTGAGCCCGCGCAGGGTCTCGCCGAAGACCCGATAGGCGCCCTTCGCGCCGCCCGGCTCGGGACCGCGCTGGACCGAGATCACGTCCTCGGCGTCCTTCAGGTACGGGTGCTTGCCGTTCCCGCTCGTGTCGCCGTTCTCGCTCACGTAACCACCACCAGTACCGCGGTCACCAGGATGTTCAGGGTCGCCAACGGCAGCAGGATCTTCCAGCCGAGGCTCATCAGCTGGTCGTAGCGCAGCCGCGGCAGCGTCGCCCGGACCCAGATGAAGACGAAGACGAGCGCGAGGATCTTGGCGATCATCCAGATCGGGTCGAGCCAGCCCGGCCCCGGCCCCATCCAGCC